>PMYM01000109.1 GCA_003171235.1 Phycisphaerales bacterium
ACAAGTGAATAGGGGTGTGCCGCAGGGCGCCGAAGTGCCCGACGGGCGGGGTGCGACCGGCCGGGGTCGGGCTTGACGGCCCTGGGGTTTACTTGGTGACATTGGCCCGGGAGGTCGCCGGGTTTTTTACCGACGAGCCGGTTCTTTCCGGGGGCCTGGAAATTCTCTCCGGAACTTTGCTATTCCTTTCCAGAGCTCTCCAAAACGTTTCAAAATTTTCCGTACTTTTCCGTAGTTTTCCGTTCTTACCCATGACCCGGAATAGCGTAACGACATGCGGGGCAAGGTGATAACGCAAGGAGCGGCCAGGGAAATACACAGAGATCACCCTATACCTCGCTTTTGTGCGCGAAGGCGGGTCGGGAAGGCGCGAAGAATGAAGACACCCCCGACTCACGTCGGGGGCTACGGCAAAGAAACAGGGAACAAACCCAACCAAGAATCCACAACCCACAACCCGCAACCCACTACCAGAAACTCCGGCGCCCTGGCCCAGAAGGGGGTTACTGTCCGCTATGCTTGAGCAGCCGGTTGAAATATCGCATGGCCAGGGGCGCCATGATCCCCGAGGGCACCAGCCCGTGGCGGTAGAGTTCCAGCCCCAAGCCAAGCAGCCAATTCTTCAGGCCCCGTTGCCGGGCGTTGCGATTGACCTGCTCACGGCGGGCTTGGGCTATCCGCGCGGCCAGGGCGGTGGGCGAGATTCCCTCTCGCGCCGCCTCCTGGAGCAGCCGGGAAATCGCCGGCCCCAGCCTGGCCAGGATAAACGGCTCAATCGCCGCCGGGGCGATGGATGCGAATTCCATCGTGCCGCCCAGCACGCCGCCGCAATTGGTCACAAAGTCCGGCAGAACCAGAACGCCCCGCCCCTGGAGTATCTCCTGGGCCTGGTCGGTGGCGAAGTGATTGGCGCCGGCGCAGATGATCCTGGCCTGGATGCTATGAGCGTTTTCCGACGTGATGCAGTTGTGCCGGGCGCAGGGGCAAAGCAGGTCGGCCGGCAGTTCCAGCAATTGGGCGGGCGCCAGGAACTGGGCGCGCGGGTATGCCTTGACCAGGTCGCTGCCGTGCCGCCGGGCCAGTTCCAACAGGAGAGCCGCGTCCAGCCCGGCGTCATTGTAGATGGCGCCGCGCGAGGTGGAAACGGCCACCACCTTGGCCCCGCGCCGATCGAGCATGCCGCACAGGGCGCTGCCGACCTTGCCGAATCCCTCGATGGCCACGCGGCAATCAGCCAGGTGCAGGCCCAGGTGGTCGGCGGCGGCGTCGGCCCCGGCCAGGACCGACACGGCCGTATAGTGCCCGGATTGATTGCTCCGCAATTGGCGGCGGGCGACGGAGAGGCCCAGTTGCTCGAGCATGTAGCGGATGTCGTCGGCCGTGGTGCCCATGTCGGCGCAGGGGACGAAGAGTTTCTCGCTCAGCAATGGCCGGATGATCCGCCCGAATTCCACCAGTCGCCGCCGGCGATCCTCCAGCGGCCCGTCGGCGTCTCCGATCAGGCCGGCCTTGGCCCCGCCTTGCGGCAGGCCCAGGAAGCCATACTTCAACGTCATGGACCTGGCCAGGATGCGGACTTCTTCCTCGCTCAGGCCGGTGGCGATTCGCACGCCGCCGCACGACCTGCCGGCGACGGTGGAATCCACGGCCACGTAGCCCAGCGCCTGACCATTCCGCAGGGCGGTGTAGACGGTGCAGCCGCCTTCGTCGCGGCGCGCCAGTTCCGTGTTGGGTGGGGAAACGCTCATGTCGGGTTTGCGGGTTTGACGGCCAACATGGCCACAAAGTACCCGGTGACGTACCGCGTGCCAAGCCGCTGCAACAGCTCGAAGGCCGCCATGCAATCCAGGAACCCGCGGGCAGGGCGATCCCCGGCCAGCCGTTCCAGGCAGCCGGAGACCGCCACGGCTATCACGCGCGGGCAGTGCAGGATGGCGGTGCGCCGCTGGACCTCCAGGCCCGAGCTTTGCAGCGCCCGTTCCAGCCGGCGCCGGCCAAGGGTCGCGCCCACCTGGTATGGCACTGCCAAGCGCCGCACCAGCCGTCCCAGTTGCGGCGAGTTGCGCAGCCAGACGGCCGGGTTGGCCGGGTTGTCCATCGTCACCACCAGTTGCCCGCCCGGTCGCAGCACCCGGGCCAGCTCCGCCAAGGCCAGTGAAATGTCGTGCTCTCCGGCAAAGTGGTCCAGCGTGGAATTGGAGACAACCAGGTCGAAACACCCCGCCGGAAAGGGCAGTTGCCGCACGTCGGCCGCCACGGCCTGCAAGAGCGGGTGCTTCGCGCCCGCCGCCGCCGCAACCGCCGGAGAAATATCTATGCCGGTGACGCTGTCTGACCGCAAAAGCAGCAGGGGGGCTAAGCCCTCGCTGACGGCCTCGTCGAACAGGTCGGTCTTGAGGATGCTGCCCCAGGGACCAGCCGGCAGGCATCGCTCTAGCAGGCGGGCGTGCAGGCGATCACAGTATCGCCGCCAGGCCAATTGCCTGGGCCGCCGCTGCCAGTCGCGCAGGACCGCATCCCAGTACTGCGCCGGCTGCGCTTGCGGGTCAGCTCGCATGGCTGGCGCCCTCCGGCGCGCCCGCCTGGCGGCACAGGCAGATCACCGGCCGGAACTTGCCGCCGCGGGTGCGGTCGATGGAATCGACAAAACGCACTTCCACCTGGACATCCTGGCCAAATCGCTTGCGGAACTCGTCTTCCACGCGGTTTTTCATCACCTCCTGGTTGGCGCCGGGGGCGGTGATGACCTTCACTTCAAAACGATTGGGTGTGTGCTGCACGATCTGGTATTGAAAAACATCCCGCTCGGTGGTGAATACCGTCCGCGCCAGTTGGGGATGCAGGCACCGGCCGTCGGGCAGCAGTATCTTATCGTCGCTTCTTCCGGGCGGGTAGCTCAGCAGGGGCAGCGTTCTGCCGCAGGGGCAGGCGACATCCAGCATGGCGGCCAGGTCGCCCAGGCGATAATTGAGCAGCACCATGGCCCTGTTGACCAGGTTGGACAAGACCACCTCGCCGGTCTGGCCGGCGGGCAGGTCGCTTCCGGCGGAGTCGACCACCCGCAGGGGGTAAAGGTCGATGTTCAGGTGCAGCCCCAGGTGATGGGGGCAGTCAAAGCCGATCTTGAAGGCCTCGTTGGCCTGGTAGGTGGACAAAACGGGAATGCCGAACTGCTCGCGTATAAGCCGGTAAGCGGCCTCGCCCAGCCCGTCGGAACTGTAGGTGACGACCTTGGGGCGGTGGAATGGCTCCCCCGTCCGCGCCAGGTGGCCAAAGAGAGTTTCCAGGTAGGAACCGTAAGTGTGGATGACGTCCGGGCGGAACTGGTTGATCAGCGGGATGTTCTTCTCCGGCGGGTCCATCAGCGAGAGGTATTGGCGGCTAATGGCGATGCCCTTAGGCAGCAGTCCTCGTGTGGCGGCAAAACCCTGGAGCGTATGGGCGGTGCTGTTCTGCGAGATGATGACCGTCTCGCGGTAGCCAAACCGCCGCCCCACCAGGGCCGCGACCATGCACCGCTCGCGCTCGCCGTGGGCGGCGTTCAGGAAGATGCCCGAGGCCTGGTGGTACACCGGGCGCGGATCGCCGGTGCTGCCGCCGGTCAGCAGCAGGGTGTATTCTCTGGGGGGGTGGGCGGTGGAAACGAATTGCAGCGTCTGGGTCTGAAGCTGGCAGGGCTCTATTATCGGCAGCCGGGCCAGGTCCTCCACCGTGCGGAAGTCATGGGGCTTCAGCTTCATGCGGTCAAGCGTCCGGCGGTAATAGGGCACGAAGCGGTAGGCGTGGTCGATCATGCTTCGCAGCCGCCGCGCCTGGAGTCGCCGGATTTGCTCGGGCGGCAAGAAGGGCAGGCGCGACTGGCCGCGCATGTGCCAGGCCAGAAACGCGCTCCATCGCACCCGTCGCCAGAAGTCGGTCATGCCGTTCATTGCCACCGTGTTTGCCCGCGAATGATCATATCCGCCGCCAGAGGAGGTAAATGTGCCCTTGGTAAATGGGTTTGAATTCCTTCAGGTCGGGCAGGTCAGCCGTTTCCGCCGGGGCGGGAGCGACATGAACGTCCGTCCTGACCAGGATGAAGTCAACAGTTCCGGCGGCCGCTCCGGGCAAAGGCACGACTTGCCGACGGCTGAGGAAATGCAGCACGTCCACGTCGCCGGTCGGCGCAGCCGCCAGCGCGCCGGGCGGACATTCGCGCCCCAGCAGTTTGGCCGCCTCGGCCAGTTCGGCCCAGTTGCCTTCGCGGATGACGCTGTAGTAGTCGCTGCCGTGGCTGCGATAGCTGTAGTAAAACGCCTGCCGGGCGGTGCGGGGGAGGTTGACCAGCATAATAATCCCGGCAAAGGCCGCCAGGGCCGCCGGAGCGGTTTTCGCTCCGGCCAGCGCCCGCCACCACCGCCCAAGCAAAACGACGCACCAGCACAGCCCCTCGCCCGCCAGCAGCACCAGCAGCGGCAGGACGGGGGCCAGGTATCGCCCCCGCATGCCTTCACGCGACAGGCACACGGCCAGCAGCAGCAGGTAGCCGGCCAGCGTGATCGGAACCATCCGCCGCCGGGCATTCCAAAAGCGAACCCCGCCCGCCGCCGCCAGGGCCAGCAGCACCAGCCCCACGGCCGGGATGCTCTGGCTTGTGATCGTCTCGGCCAGGCCCGCCGGCAGGTCCGTCAAGCCATGCTGCAGCCGGTGGAGATAGGCCGCGGCGCCGCTGGCGGGGATGGACAATTTGACATAATTGGGCGTGTGTGTCGAAAGCCGCGTGGCCAGAAAGAGCAACGCCCCGACCGTCGCCGCGGCGGGCAAGGCTATGGCGGCACTCGCGGCCAAGCGGCGGGGCCAGCGTTTGCCCAGGCTGCTGTCCAGCAGCACTCCCAGGCCCAGCGGCCCCAGCAGGACGACGGCCGGCGCCCGCAAGGCGGCAGCGGCGGCCGACAGCGCGCCGGCCAAGACAATCCAGCGCCACCGCCCCTCCCTGGCGCGAAGGACGCAGTGGAGCAACAGCCAGAACACCGCGGCAAAGGGCATGTCCGACAGCACGCGGTGGGCATTGAAGTAAAATGAATAAGCCAATCCAGTGGCGCAAGTCACGGCCAGGGCCGGCCGGCGGTCCAGGCCCAGCCGCCGCAGCGAGAGATATGTCAACAGGAGGGCGGTCAATCCGCACGCGGCCATGAACAGGTTAGGCAGCCACATGCCCTCGCCCGCCAGCCGGTACAACCCGGCCAGGAGGATGGGCAGCCCCGGGGCAAAGGCGGTGCTGACCTGGCCGTTGAAGCGATAGCCTTCGCCACCGGCCAGAGACCGGGCCAACCCCAGGTAGACGGCGCTGTCGTTGCCGGGCCACCATTGGCCGGTAACGCCCGCCAGGTACAGCAGGGCCAATCCCGCGGCCGCCAGTGCCAGGTGTCGCCGGCCCAGGGGCTTGGCGCTGGCCAGGATCAGCAGCGGCGGCCCGGCGGGGGGCTGGTCCTGGAGGCTCACCGCGGCACCGACGCCTGGCCCCGCTCCACGTTAACCGCCCAGAGATCGTTCTGCTGGCCCAGCAGGTTCCTGGCCGCCAGGATTCCCGTCAGCATCGAGTGGTCCTGGTTGTTGTAGCGATGCATGCCGCTGCGGCCGATCACCTGCAGGTTGTCCAGCGTCCCCAGGAAGCCACGAACCAGGTCGAGGTTGCGGCGGTAGTCCTGGTCATAGACGGGATAGGCATGTGCTTCCCGGATGACAAAGCCTCTCTCCAATTCCTCCGGCGCTGCCAGGCCCAACCGCGCCAGCTCCCCTCCGGCCAGGCTCACCAGCGCCTGGTCATCCATCCGCCAAAGCTCATCGCCCCGGTTACAGAAGTACTCCATGCCCAGGCAGGTCCGCGAAGGGTCCGGCACCATCTCCCTGGACCAGTTCTTGTAGTTCTGGATCCTGCCCACGCGCACCGCCGGCGAATGAATGTACAGCCAGTTGTCGTCAAACAGATGGGGGCGATTGACGATCAGTGCCACCAGCAGGAAGGAGCGGCTCTTGAGACCTTCAGCCGCCCGCAGCACGGGCGCCGGCGGCTGGGGGCGCAGGCAGGCCACCAGCTCCGACAGCGGCATGCTGGAGATGACCTGCCGGACCGGCACGACGGCGAGTTGGGGTCCGCGCCGCACCCGCAGGTCGCGCACCGACCGGCCGTCGTGGTCCAGTTGCAGGACCTCCTCGCACATGCTAAACTGGCCCCGGTGCAGGAGAATCTGCCGCTGGTATTTTTCCCAGAGCATTCCCGGCCCCAGCCTGGGGTATTGAAACTGCTCCGCCAGGGTCCGCAGGCCGTTGCGCCGGAGAAACACGTTGCCCAGGACGGAGGCCAGCGACAGTTTGCCGATCCGCTGGGCCGCCCAGTCCGCCCGCAGCACGTTGCAGGGTATGCCCCAGACCTTCTCGGTATAAGCCTGGAAGAAGGTGCGAAACAGCCTCCGGCCGAAGCGGTTGGTCACCCAGGTTTCAAACGATTCTTCCGGGCGATGGGGCAGGAGCCTGGCCTTGAGGTAGCTCAGCAGGATCAGCCCGCTCTCGCCCAGGCCCAGGTTGCCCAGGGTGTCCCGCAGTTGCAGCGGGTACTTGAAGAACAGGTTGTTGTAGTAGATGCGGCTGAGCCGCCGGACGGTCAGGAAATCCTCCCCGAGCATGTCTTGCCAGTCCCGTTGAATAGGCTGGATGTGGGTGTAAAAGCGATGCCCGCCGACGTCCACGCGGTAGCCGTCATGAAGCTCGGTGCGTGCCAGCCCGCCAATGGCGGAAGTGCGCTCCAGGACCAGGGGGCTGAAACCCTGGCCGGCGAGTTCATGGGCGGCGGCCAATCCGGCCGGGCCTGCGCCGATTACGGCCACCGGATCGGTCTGCATCAATGCCGCTCCTTGCGGCCCGCCAGTTTCGCCAGCAAGTGTGTCGTCAGGCCCAGGGCAAAGGCGGTCCCGCAGGTAAGATAGTAGATCCAGTGCCAGGGGCAACTGGCCAGGGCGAATCTCCAGCCGCGCTTGCTCGCCAGGAAACGATACACCGGCCAGTTGATGGCCAGCAGCGCCGCCGCCAGAACGCCGGCGCCCAAGAGCAGCCATGGCCAAAACGGCGCGGCCAGAAGCCCCGCCAGCAGCAGGCAGGACAGCGCCACGCTCACCCGGCTGCTGGTGCGCAGGTTCAAATCCTTGTCCATGCGCCCGGTCCGCAGCAGCAGGGCCGTCCAGGGCAGTGCCCGGCGGGCAAAATCCGTCGCCACCAGCCCCAGCGGCTTCCAGGCCTTCCAGTGCTTGACCTGCAGGCCCTTGCACAGCCGGATGCGGCAGCCCGCCTGGCGGAGGCGATAACCCAGCTCGATATCCTCCACGCTGGCGGAGCGGTAACTTTCGTCAAAGCCGCCCATTCGCTCGAACGCCTCGCGCCGAATTGCCCCGCACGCGCCCCAGAAGGTGCCCGCTTCCGCGCCAGAGGTCTGGTGAATGTAGTGGTGAAACAGGTTGCGATACTGGGAGAGGAAATTGCCCGCCGCCGGGGCGTCGTCGTAGGAGCCTATCACCGCGGAAAGCGCAGGCTCGGTTTCAAATGCTGCAAGCACGCGGGCGAGGGCGTCGGGCGGCAGGGTCACGTCGGCGTCGATGAAGAAGAGAATGTCCCCGCGGGCCTGGGCAGCGCCGTCGTTGCGGGCTCCGGCCGGGCCGCCGCGGTCGTCGCGGCGCAGGAGGGAAAAACCGAATTCCCCGGCCAAGCTGCCGCCGCCGTCGGAATCGCCGTCTTCCACGATGATGACTTCGTCGGGTGCGGGGTTAAGCCCGGCCAGGCTTTCCAGGCAGCGGCCAAACGCCGGCCCTCCGTTGCGGACCGGAACAATGATGGAAACGCCGGGGCGGCCCAGGCGCGGCAAGGCGACTGCCTTTGCGGGCGTGCAAGATTCCGCCTGCAATGCGAATTGAGACGATTCCACGAATTCATCCTTCTTGCCCTGGACCCGCGGCGATCCATGCAGAGTCCAGAACCCGGCGCCGTTACTGCCGGCGCCACTGGGGCAAGAGCATCATACCTTCAACCAAGAACCGTTCAACCTTCCATGTGCCAAGAGAAGGCCATTTCACTCCAAGCCTTGCGAATATGAAGCTGGCATCTTACTTCAGCAACGCCAGCCAGGTTCGCACCAGGCGGACATTGCCGGCGACGCGCGGGGAGGCCTGGGCCTGCTCAAGCTTGGCGGTGCATTCGTCACTTTGGCCATTGACGCCCGCCAGGAAGCCTCGGATCAGGCAGGTCGCGCCCTTGTCGGAGGAGTCAAAGGAATCCTGGCGATCGCACATGTCCAGGATTCTGTCCGAGGCCTGCTTGGCCTGCTCGGTCTGGCCCTGGCGGCGCAGCATGGCAACCTGGTGAACGGCATCCAGGGCCGGTTCGAGGCCGCGGGGTCCGCGCCGCCCGCCCAGGCGCAACTGGCCGCCGATCTCCTGCCAGGCCTTGGCCGCATCGTCCGGGCGGTTCAATTGCCCCAGGGCGACGCCGCGCCAGAAATTCACGGTGGCGCTGGAGCCCGCCCGGTCGCTTTTGCCGATGCCCAGGTTCTCGGGATACTCCAGCGCCGAGTCGAGGTCGGCCAGAGCTTCCTTCGCCCGCCCGGCCGACAGGTGCGTCATCGCCCGCCCCACCAGGGCCATGGCATAGTGGTCGTGCAGGTCGCGCTGGCCCTCGGCCACGTGGAAGCGGTGGGACTGATAGCACTTGACGGCCTGGTCGTACTGCCCGGCATCGAAATATGCCAGGCCCAGGCGGTGGGCCAGCTCTTCGGCGGCGGGCAGCTTCGCCAAGCCCGCCTCCAGCGATTGGACTCGCTTGGCGCTATTGCCCGTCTGCATGTAGGCGTTGTCCAGGCCCAGGTAAATCTCAGCCGCCGGGTCGGCCCGCAACTGGGCCAGCTCGTACAGTCGAACAGCCTCAGCGGGGTCTTTGTCGACCACCACGCTGGCCAGACAGTGATACACGATGGCGTCGCGGTGGCCCAATTCAGTTGCCTTCCGCCAATGCTCAATCGCCTCCTGCTTGCGCTCGCGGCCATACAGCACCAGGCCCAGGAGGTAGTGGGCGGTGGCGTCCTTGTCGTCGGCCTTGACGGCGGCCTCGAGGGCCGCCAGTTCCTCCAGCCGGTTGGGTAGACACCCACGCAGGTTCGCGGCAGAGGCCTCTTTCCTCAAGCTGGCCGCCTGGGCGGTGTTGCCCGCCAACTCGGCGACGCATGCACGGAGGTACGCAGCCATGGGCGAGGGTGGCAGCTTGGCCGGCAGGGTCAGCAGTTGGTCGGCCGTTTCGTACTGCCGAAGGGCCAGGTAGTAAGTTGCCGCTTCGATCCGCCGCTCGGTGTCGCGCAATGCCGGCTGATCCTCGAACTTCCCGCCGTTGAGAATCACCGATTCGACCGCTCCCATCAGGATCAGTGGGTCGTGGTCCAGCGCCTTGGCCAGCATGGCCTTGGCTTGCTCCGGCTGGTTCATCTGCCGCAAGGCGAACGCGGTATAGCATTCGGCCTCGGCGCTGGGGATTTCGCGATCGACCATCGGCTTAAGGCGATCAATCGCCTGCTGCCACTGCCCCCGAGCAAGAAGCAGCTTGGCGCCCCGGATCAGGGCTCCATCGTAAAGCGGGCTGGAGGCAGGCACTTGGTTCAGCCAACTCAGCCATGTCTGAAGCGTTTGAAGAGCGTTTTCATTGTCTAGCGTATCCACCATATGTCTGGCCAAAGTAAAAACACGTGAAGAGTAATAGATTGACTGATCTTCAGGGACGTTTTCGACGTCTTCATCCTCTTCATCCACCACGTAGAGCCCCTGATTGAGCCGTTCGATTACCGTTTGCAGTTTTGGGTTGACCGGCGCAGCGTACTCTGGCGGCTTGCCGTTATTAACGTCCAGCGGTTGGCCGTCGGCGTAATGGCCGTAGTTGTGGGCGATAATCTGGCGCCCGGTCGAGTCGAACACCCGCAGCCACAGCTTGTCGGGCTCTGCCCCGGCCAGTTCGCAGGTGTCCTTGAAGACTTTGGCCGGTGAGATATCGGCCTGCCATTCTTTGATGGTCTTGTCGCCGGAGGAAAGCGTGATCCTAGCAGCGTCAAGCTTGCCTGTGGGCATCACGCCGACGGTGGCCGTGCCGTTTTCCACGGTCAGGCGGACGATGGCCTCGGGATTGACCCGCGCCGGCGGGCCGATGCGGGTGACCGGCATCCAGTATTCCTGGAATTGCCTTTCCTGGTGGGGCTGCATGACGAACTGCTGGCTCTGGGTGGGGGGGCAGCCGCTTTGGATCTCCACGTACGCGCGGTTGTCGTCGCTGAGGATATTGGCCCAGCGCAGGCCGGCGTCGTTGTTGCCCCAAGTCCACCATTTCCGGCCGGGCATGACGTTGTGGTCGGCGTATTGGGCCAGGCCCACATCGCGCCCGTGGTCGTAGGCGGCGATGAAGTCCTCGTCGCCCTGCGCCCGGAAGATGCCGCTGTTGTTGGGATACATCTTATACCAGCTCATGTCCTTGCCGTTCTGCATGGGCCAGTCGGCCAGGCCGCTGCCGAAGCTCTCCGGGCTGGTGACCTTCTGGAAGGGGAAGATGATCTGCGTCTGGTCGTTGGCGGGGAAGGAGGCGTTGGACCACCAGTAGCCGTCGTGGGGCAGGTCGGTGGGGTTGCGGCAGATGATGCGGGTATCCACGCGCGCCCGGCCGGGGCGAAGGGTCATTTCCACGGTCCAGGACATGCGCCATGTCCGCTCGGTGTCGCCCACGACTATCGACGCGCTGCCGTCGTCGTGCCGCACGATCTTGCAGCTCACCGTGTCGAAGGTGGTGACGCTGTGGCTGCGGGGGAAGTTCCATTCGATGCCGCCGCAGATCCACGCCCCGCGCAGGGCCACCAGGCCGGGCTTGATGGACACCTGGCGATACAGCACGTCCTGGCCGCTGCTGCGGTCGTACATGGCGAACATCCTGCCGCCCAGGGTGGGCATGACCTCGATGCGCAGGTACTCGTTCTGCAGTACGTAGACCTGGTAGGACTGGTCGCGGCGCTCGAAGCTCAGTTCGCGCTGGAAGGTGTAGGGATACAGGTCGCGAAAGCGGCCTTGCTGCCCGCTGGCCCGCACGTACTCAGGGAAATCGCTGGCCGGGCCGACGGGGTAGGTCGGCAGCACCTTGGTCTGGGTGAAGGCCTGCACCGCCGGGGCGGCGGAACCGGCAACATTTCCCTGAGCCCCGCAGCCGGCCAGACCCGCCGCCATCCCCACCACCAGCACCGCCAGCAATCGCTTGACAATCAACATAAATGGCTGACTTTCTTTCCCATGGATCGCCGCCGTATTCGCGGGGCTCGACATGCCCACAGCCTCCTTTAGGCGGCGACGAATACCACATCCTACAAGGCGATCGGCCTGACGAAAAAAGAAAATCCGAGACGACACGCCCGGCCGGAAGGTAAGTTGACTTTATCCGAAACCAAGCGGCCGGTTTCGCGTCTATACTCTTAGCCGCGGCCGGCGCGGCATTTTCCGGTGACATGATGAAGCGAGCTTTCACCCTGATCGAACTGCTGGTGGTCGTCTCCATCATCGCCCTGCTGGCGACGGTCCTGCTGCCCACATTGGGTCGGGCCAAGGAGATTGCCCGCCGCACCAGTTGCGCGGCCAATCTTCACGGCATCGGCATCAGCCTGCGGATGTACATAGACCAGTCGGGGGGGTGCCTGCCCATCGCGGCCGAGTTGCCTTCCGCGAGCCTTATCGGCGATCCCCGCATCGCCGACCTGCTGGCCAAGAACGTAACCGCCCCCGAGGTCTTCCGCTGCCCCAGCGACCGCGGCCGATCGTATTTCGACGCGACCGGCACGCCGCAATTCAAGACCTACTATGAGTCCGAAGGCTCCAGCTACGAGTACAACAGCATCTTCGGGGGCCTTATGGAGGACACCCTGCCGTCGCGAAAAGGCAGGATCGGCATTGAGATTCCGATCATGTACGACTACGCGGCCTTCCACGGCCCCGCGGGGGAGACGGGTTCCTCCAATTTCCTGTTCGTGGGCGGGCGCGTGGGAGAGTTTCAAAACTGAGGTGTTTCTTCGAGGCGGAAGGGCCATGAACCGAAAACGTTTAGCGATGCTGCTATTAACGGCGGTTGTGCTGGTTGCCGGCGGGCTGATCGCCTGGCGGGTATGGCTGCGGGCGCCCGGGCCGACCCGGCAAAGTTCAGGCGAAATTGTGGCGTTCCTGGCAAGTCCGCAGTTCGCCCAGATGAGCGAAAAGGACCGCAGCCAGTACCTGGCCGGGGTGCAGCAGGTTCAAAACTGGCGGATCGCCGTCGCCAACGCCCAGCAGGGCCTCAGTCAAACCCAGCAGGAGCAGCTTCGCCAGAACGCCCCGGCGCTATTCCCCGAGAAGGCCGAGTCCTCCCTACAGTACTTCCAGTTGCCCCAAGACCAGCGGGCGGCGTTCCTGGACGACTTCATCGCCAGAATGCGCAAACTAGGAGCCGAGGCGGAGGCGCGGAACAGGGCGCGACTGGCCACCTCGCCGGCCACCTCGCCGGGCGGCCCCTACGTGCCCAAAGACTGGGCCGATCGCATGCGCGCCAATTTTGAAAAGACCGATCCGCTCGACCGCGCCCGCAATGCGGCCTTCCAGCGCCTCTTCCGGGAGCGGATGAAATAGGCCCGAAGATAAGGCCGATCACTCTCCCCAGCGCCAGTTGCGGATCTCGGGCATGTCCTGTCCGTATTGGCGGATGTACTGCTTGTGCTCGATAATCTTGTCGCGCATTTCCTGTTTGAAGTGGGCGGCCTTGTAGCCCAACTCGCTCACGCGATCGATCACGTCCATGGCCAGATGGAAGCGGTCGATCTCATTCAGCACCGCCATGTCGAAGGGCGTGGTGGTGGCGCCCTCCTCCTTGTAGCCGCGGACGTGCAGGTTTCTATGGTTGGTCCGCCGGTAGGCCAGGCGGTGGATCAGCCAGGGATAGCCGTGGAAGGCGAAGATGATCGGCTTGTCGGTGGTGAACAGGCCGTCGAAGTCGCGGTCGGACAGCCCGTGCGGATGCTCGCTCTGCGGCTGGATGGTCATCAGGTCCACCACGTTGAGCAGGCGAATGTGCAGGTCGGGGCAGTGCCGGCGTAGCAGTTCCACGGCGGCGAGGGTCTCGAGGGTGGGCACGTCGCCGCAGCAGGCCATCACCACGTCGGTCCGCCCGTCCTGGTCGTTGCTGGCGAAATCCCAGATGCCGATGCCGGCGGTGCAGTGTTTGACGGCGGCGTCCATGTCCAGCCATTGCGGGCTGGGGTGCTTGCCGGCCACGATGACGTTGACGTAGTTTCGGCTGCGCAGGCAGTGGTCGGTGACCGACAGCAGGGTGTTGGCGTCGGGGGGCAGGTAGACGCGGATGATGTCGGCCTTCTTGTTGACCACGTGGTCGATGAAGCCCGGGTCCTGGTGGCTGAAGCCGTTGTGGTCCTGCCGCCAGACGTGGCTGGTCAGCAGGTAGTTCAGCGAGGCGATCGGCCGGCGCCAGGGTATGCTCCGGCTGACCTTGAGCCACTTGGCGTACTGGTTGAACATCGAGTCCACCACGTGGATGAACGCCTCGTAGCAGGGGAAGAAGCCGTGCCGCCCGGTCAGCAGGTAGCCCTCCAGCCAGCCCTGGCAGAGATGCTCGCTGAGCACTTCCATGACCCGGCCATCGGGCGAGAGGTGATCGTCGGTGGGCAGCCGCTCGGCCATCCAGGCGCGGTTGGTGACCTCGAAGACCGCCCCCCAGCGGTTGGAGTTGACCTCGTCGGGGCTGAAGACGCGGAAATTGCGGCGGTCCTGGTTGAGCTTGAACACGTCGCGGATGAGTTGCCCCTGGACGGCTGTGGCCTCGGCATCGACGCCGCCGGGGGAGGGGACCTTGACGGCGTAGTCGCGGAAGTCCGGCAGGCGGAGTTCGGCCAGCTTCAGTCCGCCGTTGGCGTTGGGGTTGGCGCCCATGCGGCGGGGGCCGGCGGGGGCGAGCTGGGCTATCTCCGGCCGCAGGCGGCCGGTCTGGTCGAACAGTTCCTCCGGTCGATAGCTTTTCATCCACTCTTCCAGCAGGTGGAGGTGCTCGATGTTGTCGGCCGGGTCCGACAGGGGCACCTGGTGGGAGCGGAAGGTGCCCTCGATCTGCACGCCATCGACCTTGTCCGGCCCGGTCCAGCCCTTGGGGCTGCGCAAGACGATCATGGGCCAGCGCGGGCGGACGGGCTGGGCGCCGCCGCGGCGGGCCTGCTCCCGGATGGCCTGGATGCGGGCAACCACCTTGTCCAGCGTGGCGGCCATCTGCTGGTGCATGGGCATCGGGTCGCTGCCCTCGACCAGGTATGGTTCATAGCCGTAGCCGCGGAAAAGCTCCTCCAGCTCGGTTTGGCTGATGCGGGCCAGCACGGTCGGGCCGGCGATCTTGTAGCCGTTCAGGTGCAGTATGGGTAGGACGACACCGTCGGAGGCGGGGTTGAGGAACTTGTTGGAGTGCCAACTGGTGGCCAGGGCGCCGGTCTCGGCCTCGCCGTCGCCGATGATGCAGGCGGCCCAGAGGTCGGGGTTGTCGAAGACGGCCCCGTAGGCGTGGGCCAGGGAATAGCCCAGCTCGCCGCCTTCATGGATGGAGCCGGGGGTCTCGGCGGCGGTGTGGCTGGGGATGCCGCCGGGGAAGGAAAACTGCCGGAACAGCCGCTTGAGCCCTTCGGCGTCCTGGCTGACGTTGGGATAGAACTCGCTGTAGGCGCCCTCCAGGTAGGTGCTGGCGACCAGGGCGGGACCACCATGGCCCGGGCCGGTGATGTAGATCATGTCCAGGTCGTACTGCTTAATGATGCGGTTGAGGTGGGCGTAGATGAAGTTCAGCCCGGGCGTGGTGCCCCAGTGGCCCAAGAGCCGCGGCTTGATGTGCTCAGGTTTGAGCGGCTGGCGGAGCAGGGGGTTGTCCAGCAGGTAGATCTGGCCGACGGACAGGTAATTAGCCGCCCGCCACCAGGCGTTGATTCTTTCGAGCATTTCCGGCGAAAGCGCCTGGGCCTGCATTTCCTGCTTGGCAGTCATCGGTTTCCTTTCCGCTGAGGTAGTCCCATTCTAGCGGACATTATTGGCCTTGGGCCCGTGCCTAAGGCGGCGGAGGGGCAAGAGTCCCTAACGAAATGTCGCGGCCACGGGGTATTTTGTCAGGGGCTCTGAGTCATCCAGATTACCCCAGTTTACCTTTTGTGGAATTTCATCCGTGGGAAACTGGTGTCCGGCGGGATTCTGTCCGATAGAATATAGGCAGCAACAAGGTGGTTGGCTGGCCCGTAGGGAGGCGCCGGCGCGGCCCAGACCTGATTTGTCTCAGGGCCCAGGAAGGAGTCTTAAATGCTAGTTCTGTCCCGACAGCGAGACGAGACTATCATGATCGGCGATGATGTGGAGATCACCATCGTCGACATCCGGGGCGACAAGGTCCGGCTGGGCATCACCGCCCCGCCGCACGTGGCTGTTCACCGCAAGGAGGTGTATGAGGCCATCCGCCGCGAGAAGCAGGCCAACGGCCAGGGCGGCGCCGTGGACAGTTTGGCCAACCGTAATAAAGAGAAGGCCAAGAGCGAAGACAAGGTCGAGCCCCACAAGGTGCCTTAGAGCATCCATCACACTACGATTTCACTGGACGGCCCTGCGGGGCCGTCTTTCTTTTCGGGGTCATTCGCTGTTGTCCGGCCAACCCCGGGGGCTAAACAGGGGCTACCCCAATTCAGGATTGCGTATTGANNGGCGAGAATTTAGCCGGGGGCGAAGCAAGCACGGCAAAGCCGTGCGCAGCGCAGCCCCCGGAAAAGACACCGCACAAGGGAGAGCGAACGGCTGGACCTGCACGCGAAGTTGGGCCTGCTCGCGATGGTGTGATGAGCTTCTGGGCATTGAGCCAAATGTACGGCGTGCAACTTCTTGCACGCGATTCCTCCAGGGTAATCACAGCACCGGCAGGAAGAACCGAACCCCTTGGGGAGTCACACCACTGCCTCCGGCCCATTGCCCAGGCCGTTACTTTACAGATTGCTGTGGGATGTGTGTGGGAGCCGGGCGGCTTTGGGGGCTGAAAGTTGGGGCGCGCGGCAGGCCTGGAGGCGGGGCATGTGCAAGACGGTTTCCAGGGCCAGTACCACGTCTTCGTCAAAGCCGGCTGGGCAGCAGCGCCGCAACTCCTCCATGGCTCGCAGACTGGTGACGGCACGGCGGTGGGGCCGGTCGTGGGTCATGGAGTCGTAGGCGTCGGCCACCGCCAGCACACGGGCTTCCAGACATATCTCCTGGCCGCGCAGGTTGGAGGGATACCCCGTGCCGTTCATCCGCTCATGGTGATGGCGCACCGCCGAGAGGATGTCGCTCAGGAAAGTCAGGGGCTGGAGTATGCGGTACGAGAGCTCCGAGTGCCGCTTGATGCTGGCGAATTCGTCTCCCCCCAGTGTGGAGGGCTTCTGCAGGACGCGGTCGGGCACGGCCAGCAGGCCGATGTCGTGCACCTGGGCGGCCAGCGCCAGCAGGCTGCAGCGCTGGTTGTCCAGGTTCATCTGCCGGCCGATCTGCCGGGCCAACAGGCCGATGCGCCGGCTGCGCCCGCGGGTGTATTCTTCCCGGGCCTCCACCGCCGCCACGATTCGCCGCAGCACTTTGAAATAGTGCCGCTCGGCGAAACGTGCGGCCCGGCGCGTGGCCCGCTGCTGCTGCTGGAGTTGGCGGAGGGCACGGCTCACCAGCAGCAGGCTGCTGGCCGCCACCACTATGACCACCGACGCCATCAGCACCACGCTCACGCGGTCGCCCTGCATCACCATGGCGTAAACCGCCAGGGCGATGGCCAGGGCCGACATGCCCATCCAGCGCGCCGCCGACCTCTCGTCGCCGAAAATACTATGTCTACCCTTCACGGGCGGGCCTTTACCAGGGAGACGGAAATTCGTTCCTGGAGTATCTTCGGCCAGACAGGGGAATGGGATTAGCAGCGACCCCGGCGGCCCGCCGCCCAGCCAATTCTCCAGGGACGAGGATCCCCGAGCGTCCTCAACGCTTGTGCAGCCAGGTCTGGCGGATTTCGCGCAGGGTGTAGCCGCTGTCGTTGAGTTCGTGGATCAGCCGGATGCGCCGCACCAGGCGCAGGTCGAAGTGCCGCCGCCGGCCCGGGGGCTGCAGGATCGGCTCCACCAGGCCCAGCATTATGTAATACTCCACCGTCTGCACCGATACCCCCGCGGCCCCGGCGGCCTGGGCGATTTTCATAAAACCCTGTTTTGTCGTCGGCTTCATTACACTGTTGTCTATCGTGACCGAGGGGGAACAAACTTTAGCCGCCGGCGGGGAATTGTCACGGGCTTTTGCCGACGGCGGCGATTCGCTACAATCGCGCCCGACCAGGTAGCACAGGCCTCTGGCCTGTGTGGTTCTATGCCTGCGAGCAATTTGCCATCACAGGCGAGACGCCTGTGCTACCGTCTTAAGGGCAAGACATGGACACCCTCAAGAGCGTGCTGTTCGAGAACCCGCTGGCGATCTACGTCGTCCTGGCGCTGGCCGAGGTCGTGCTGGCCTGGATGTGGTACACCCGGCGCGACCGGCGGCTGGTGCGCTGGCTGCTGGTTGTGCCGGCGGCGGGGCTGGTGGTCGCCCTGACGGCCTGGCTGGTGGTGACCGACCGCGAGAAGATCGAGCGCAACCTGAAGGACATGGCCGCCGCCGTCGTCGCCGGCGATTTCGACAAGCTGGGCTCGCACCTGGACGCCTCCTGCTACGCCCCGGTCGGCGCGTCCTCCATCGGCCGGCAGGAACTGCTGGATCGCGGGCGCGAGGTGGTCCGCCTCCACCACGTGCGCCAGATCAAGCTGGAGTCGATCGACACGGCCATCGCCGGGCCCAATGCCTCAACGCTGCTGAACACACGGATTTACCTCAGCAACTTCATTACCGACAGCATCTCCATCACCTGGAAGATGCAGTGGGGCAAGCGCGACGGGCAGTGGCGGCTGACGGCCGTGCAAATCGACAAGCCCGCCATGCTGGCCGATTTCCGCTCGCCGTAGAGCGCTTCAAGTCTGGATGGTGACACCAGACGCTCTCAATACCCCAGCAGGCGGGCCGCGTTGGAAAAGAAGATTTTCGCCAGTTCCTCCTCGGTCAGCCCCAGGGACCTCAGGGCCAGGATTTCGGCCTGCTGGTCGGCCCAGGGCGAGTCGGTGCCGAAGAGCACCTTGTCCGCGCCGTGGAGGCGGATCATATCCACGATCTGCGCCGGCGGCATCTCGTGCAGGGAAAACGAAGTTTCCAGCAGGCAATTCTGCCCCACCAGCATCTGCCGCGATTGCTCCCACATCCGCCAGCCGCCCATGTGAGTGGCCACGAGCTTGAGTTTCGGCACGGCTTGCAGTGCGTTGCGGACTCGGGAAGGGGCGGCGCGGTCGTCGGTTTCCGGCCAGGCCACGTCGCGCCCGCAGTGCAGCGTGACGGCCAGGCCGGCCTGGGAGGCGGCGCGGAAAATGCCCAGCGCCGGTTCCTGGTCCACCTGGAAATCCTGGTACATCGGGTGGAGCTTGATGCCCACAAAACCCTCGTCGGCCACGCGGGCCACCCAGCCGGCGGCGTCGGGTGTCAACGGGTGAACTGAGGGGAAGGGCTCGATCCGCTCGGAGCGGATCTGCTTGCACCATTCCAGGATGCCGGCGGTGTGCTCGGGCCTGGTGGCGATGGGGCAGACGACCGAGACGTCGATGTCGGCCTTGTCCATGCTCTCGACGAGGCTGGTGACCCGGCCGTCGAGGTAGGCCTTCCAGTTTGCCTCTTCCGCCAGGCGGGCGACGGCCCGCTGGGCCAGTTCGTCCGGAAAGGCGTGCGCGTGTATGTCGATTATGCCCATAGGCGGCCCTTAGCAATCAGTTGAAGAACGAATCTTCCCGTAGCACGGGCGTCTCGCCCGTGTCCAAAAGCCTTTCTTTTCCATGGTCGCCGGTCACGGCCGAGACGCCCGTGCTACGCTACCGTCTCACCTCCGCCGCCCGGCCGGGGAAGGTGACGAAGATGTCGGCCTGCCCGGCCTGGGAGGGGAATTTCGCCAGGTATTCCTTCTTCCACGCGGCGGCAAAATCCTGGGCCGATCGCCTGGGCGCCATGGCCCAGACCGAACCGCCAAAGCCCGCCCCGAAGGCCGANNCGTCGCCCACCTGCGGGATGATCTCCTGGTCTTCGTGGAAGAACTGCTCGAACCGCCCGGGCAGGTCCTGGTCCTTGTCTTCCGGCCCAGTGCCTCGGGCGATGGCTTCCATGGCCTTGGCCAGGCCGGTCGGGCCGACCTGGACGGCCACGTCCCGCAGGCGCCGGCAGTCGCTTTTGGCGGCGGCGTTGTAAGCGGCGGCGGCCTGGCGGGCCCGCAGGCTGGCGCGGTTGTAGTCGGCCATGGCGGCGCCGGTCTTGACCGCCTCCACGCCGCAACAGCCGATCACCAGCGCCTGCTCGGGCGGCCATGGAATGTCGCGCTCGAAGGCCGCCGGGGCGAAGGAGAACTGCGACAGCATCCCCGGCTTGCAGCAGAGCATGCTGGTGTGGTCCTCGCTGCCGCCGAAGGTGCCCACGCCTTTCCGGCCCGCCAGCGAGCCGAAGGACTGGCCGTTCTCCACGCAGCCGAGATACTCGGCCAGTTGCAGCGTGGAGTGTATCTCCTTGCGGTAGGGCTCGGTCGTATCCAGGCCGTTGATGGCCGAGAGCCCCAGGAACACCGCCACCATCAGGGCGCTGGAGGAACTCATGCCGGCGGCGATGGGCAGGTCGCTGACGAGGGCGATATCGGCGCCGCGCAGTCGGGCGACCTTGTCGAAGTTTTGGTGCATCCGGCTGGCCACGGTGGCGACGTAATTGACCCAGTGGCCCGGCTGGAAGTGGGGCGTCTCGCCCAGGACGAACTCCCGGGTTTCGTTGTTGGGCGTGGCCCAGACGCGGATGCGGTTGTCCTGGCGCGGCACGGCCAGCAGGCGGAAGCCCCGGTCCACCGCCAGCAGCAGGCTGCGCCCGCCGGCGTAGTCGGTGTGCTTGCCCAGAAACTCCACGCGCCCGGGCACGTACACAGCCACGGCCGAGGCGTCGCCCTCAAGGCCGAACTTGGCCAGTTGCCCGGCTGCAACCCGAACACACGCGTCCTTGTCCTTCAGTAATTCGCCCAGGAGGGGCATGAGATCCCTTTCAACATTTCAAATTTGGTAATTTCAAATCTGGGAATTGCAGAAATGATCGTGGCCAATGCCTCTGGCTCCGCCAATCTGCAATTTGAAATCCCCAAATTTGAAATCCTTCTCAGTCCAGCTTCACCTTCGGCTCGGGGAAACTGACCTTGTGGCCGGCGAGCATTTTCCGCACCGGCTCGATGTCGTCGCGCCCGGTCAGGTCCAGCACGCCCTCGGCGCTGGACACGGCGGCGTATTTCAGGCCGTAGGTGTCGATGGTCAACTGCACGGCCGTGGGCAGCTCGTACTCCTTGCGGATGGGGTTGACGGGAATCTCCCGGCAGGCTCGCAGGATGTCCGGCGTGAACAGGAAGCAGTTCATGGAGACGTAGAGTTTGCCGTCGCGGGCGTACTGCTGGGGGTTTTCGGGCTTCTCCAGGATGCGGCGGAGGAAGCCCTCCTGGTCGATGTCCATGACGGCGAAGCGCCGGATGCGATCGGCCGGAATATTGCTCCTGGCGATGAGGGCCTCGCGCTCGAAGGCGGTGGTGGCGGGGGCGGACGTGCAAGCCAGTTCACGCACCGCCCGCGGCGGGTAGAAGTTGTCGGAGTTGAAGACCATGAAGTTGCCGCGTTTGCCCCAGTCTTCGCCGGCCAGCACGGCGTTGGCCGTGCCCAGCGGCTGCTCCTGCGCGGCGAAGTCGATGCGGCAGTCGGCGGGCAGGCTGGCGGCCACTGCCTCGTAATACCGGCGGATGGCCGACGCCCCCGGCGGCGCCACCAGGCAGAAGTCCTTCACCCCCGCTTCCAGCAGGGCCTGCAGGGTGTGGTCCAGGAACGGCCGGCCGACGGAGATCAGCCCCTTGGCGCCCTGGCTGGCCAGTTTGGCCGTCTGAGCGTCGAGCTTGAGGCCTTCGACTTCCTTCTGCATGCGAGTTCCCAGCCCGCGGGCCAGGATCATCGCCCGATCGCAAAATGTCGCGGTTTTCATAGACGGTGGAATTTAGCCGACAGCGGCGGGATTTTCCAGTGGTAGGGCCCGCAACTTGTCGCGCGCCCCGGGCGCCATGCCCTTACGCGTCTTGCGTGCCCGGCGTAGCCTTGGCGAAGCCGGGTGCGGAAGGGCATGCAGAATAGGTCGTGCAAGCCCTCGCCCTTTGCGACCAATCTCCCGGCGAGGTACAGTGTCGGCATGGGACGGCTCCGCATTTGCCAGATTATCACCGAGCTCCGGCCGGCGGGGGCGGAGCGGGCGGTGTACGAGTTGTCCACGCGGCTGGACCGCGGGCTCTTCGACGCGCACGTGGTGGCCCTGCGCGGCGGCGAGGTGGCCGGGTGGCTCCAGCGGGCCGGCGTGAGCGTGACGGTGCTGGGCGTGCGCGGCAAATGGGACATGGGCAAGTTCTTCCAACTGGCGGCGTTGCTGCGCCAGGGCGGCTTCGACCTGGTGCACACGCACCTCTTCCACGCCGACCTGGCCGGGCGGCCGGCCGCTCGCCGCGCGGGCGTGCCTCACCTGGTGCACACCGAGCACATAGCCGAGATGCGATTCCGCCCCTGGCAGTTCGCCTGGGCGCGCCTGAGCGACCGCTGGTGCGACAAGATCATCTGCTGTTCGGCCGGCGTGCGCGACCACCACGCCCGCAAGTCGCGCCTGGACAGGTCGCGCTACACCGTTATCTACAACGGCATCGACGTGCCGGCTTACGCCCGCAACCAGGACCGCCGGGCCCAACTGCGGCGCGACTGGCAAATCCCTCCCGGCCAGGCGGTCCTTGCCTGGGTCGCCCGGCTGGACCGCCAGAAGAACGTCGAGTTGTTCCTTAGCGCCCTGGCGCAGTTGCGCCGGGGGCGCCAGGATTTCCGCGTCGTCATGGCCGGCGAGGGGCGCCAGCGCCCGCGGGTCGAGGCGTTCCTGGCCCGGGGCGACAACGCCCGGTGGGTTAGGCTGCTGGGATATACCCAGGACGTCCCCGGCGTGCTGTCGGCGGCCGACCTGTTTGTCCTTCCCAGCCGGTGGGAGGGCCTGCCCCTGGTGGCGGCGGAGGCCATGGCCGCCGGCCTGGCGGTGGTGGGCACGCGCGTGCCCGGCCTGGCCGAGGCCGTGGACGACGGCCGGACCGGCATCCTGGTCGAATCCGAAAACCTCGACCAACTGGTCGGCGCCGTCGCCCGCCTGCTGGACGACGCACCCCTGCGCGACGCCCTGGGCCGGGCCGGCCTGCGCCGAGTCAACGACATGTTCTCCATCCAGGCCAACGTCCAGGCCCACCAGCAACTCTACCTGGAAACGGTCAATCGCTAGTAGCTCGTTGAAGAGGCGCCGCTCAGACGCGGGCGGCTGAGCCGCACTTCAACGCTCTCTTACCACTTGCCGGTCTTCTGCGCCTTGGGCTTGGGCAGGTGGGAGATGGCCTTGAGGCTTTTGGCCAACTCATCCTCTTCCAGGTGATGGTCGGCCAGCTTGCCGCGGAAGTAGTTATCGTAGCCCGTCAGGTCCATCAGCCCGTGGCCGGAGAAGTTGAACAGAATGACCTTCTGCTTGCCCTCTTGGGTGGCCTGATTGGCCTGGTCGATGACGCAGGCGATGGCGTGGCTGGTTTCGGGGGCCGGGATGATGCCCTCGGTGCGGGCGAACAGCACCGCCGACTCGTAGCACTTAAGCTGCGGGTAGGCCACCGCCTTGACCAGGCCCTCGACCACCGTCTGGCTGACCAGCGGGGCCATGCCGTGATACCTCAGCCCGCCGGCGTGAATCGGCGGCGGCACGAAGGTGTGCCCCAGCGTGTGCATGGCCAGCAGGGGGGTCATGCCGGCGATGTCGCCGTGGTCGTAGGCAAAGGGCCCGCGCGTCAGCGTCGGGCAACTGGTCGGCTCGACCGCCAGCACTTCCATCTTCGCCCCGGCGATCTTGTCGGCCAGGAAGGGGAAGGCCAGCCCGGCGAAGTTGGACCCACCGCCCACGCAGCCGATGATCACGTCGGGCTGCTTCTCGCCCGCCTTGGCCAGTTGCTTCTTGGCCTCCTGCCCGATGATCGTCTGGTGCATCAGCACGTGGTTGAGCACGCTGCCCAGGCTGTAGCGCGTCTGGCCGGTGGGGTCGGTCACGGTCGCCTCCACCGCCTCGCTGATGGCGATGCCCAGGGAGCCGGGGCTGTCGGGGTGTTCGGCCAGCACGTCGCGCCCCGCCTTGGTCTGGTTGGAGGGGCTGGCCACGCACGAAGCGCCCCAGGTCTCCATCATCAGCCGGCGGAACGGCTTCTGCTCGAAGCTGATCTTGACCATGAACACCTTGCATTCCAACCCGCCGATGAGGGCGCAGGCCAGGGCCAGGGCGGAACCCCACTGGCCGGCGCCGGTCTCGGTGCAGATGCGCTTGATGCCGAACTGTTTGTTGTACCAGGCCTGGGGAATGGCCGTGTTGGGCTTGTGGCTGCCGGCCGGGCTGACCGCCTCGTTCTTGTAGTAGATGTGGGCGGGCGTGCCCAGGGCCTTCTCCAGCCGCCTGGCCCGGTACAAGGGGCTGGGGCGCCAGAGGTAAAGCAGTTGCAGGATCTCGTCGGGTATGGTGATCCATCGCTCCCGGCTGACTTCCTGCTCGATCAGATTGGTTGGGAAGACCGGGGTAAGCATCTCCGGCCGGACCGGCTGGCCGTCCGGACCCAGCGGCGGCTGCAGGGGCGAGGGCAGGTCTGCCGCCAGATTGTACCACTGGCGGGGCATATCCTTCTCATCCAGCAAGAACTTGACGTCGGACATGTGTTACTCCCAATAGGACAGGGTTCCTTACCGACCTGCAAAGATACCGCCCGCCGGCCAAAACGCAAAGGGCAAAAACACCGCCTCCGGACACACAAATTGGACAATTTGAGCGCTCCGGAACCCGCGATGGCCGCCCAAGCCATAAGTATTCATATTTACAATGCTTATCACCGTTTTCACCGGCGTTAAAACGGAACGGATCGGAACGCAGCGGAACGCAGCGGAACAAAACGGAAACGGAAGGAAAGGCAGGCAACAGGGAACAAGGAACAGGCAACGGGCAACAGGCAACGGGCAACAGGCTGGCCTCCTGAAGTGCGGAGTGCGAATTCGGGGAGGGTGTCCCGCCGGCGGGCCAGGCCAGGCAAATACCCGCGGGGGCGTCCGGTCGGCGTCGCCTGCATATTCGGCTGCGGCACTTCAACCCCCCCGAATGAAGCTTTTTCTGCATTTAGAGCGCTTTGCATTACGGTGTAGCTCATTGCCTGCTTGTTTGAGCCTGCGTAAGCAGGCTTTTCTTCTCTTGACAGGCCCCGGCTTTAGCCGGGG
>PMYM01000220.1 GCA_003171235.1 Phycisphaerales bacterium
GCGCCCAACCCCATTCCGCCTCCGCCCAATCCCAGGCCCCCCGGCCCAAGGCGCAGACCGCCAATAACAGGATAATGCGCCAGCCACGTGCCCTGCCAACCAAGGTGACTCGTGATCGCGGTCAGCCCGCGCCCGGCGGGCGCTGTCGGTGACCTTCAGCAAGTGCGTGATATCCTGTCCTGCCAAGATTATGGCGGCGGAACGGGTCTTGGCGCTTTGCTTGGCGCGACGATACGCCATGGTCTCAGATTGTTCCTTCCGTTGCGAACACACGGCAAGTATCATTATTACGGACTGTCGAGAACGTAGGATCGGTGGGACCTTTCTACGGCGCAGAAGACGGGCTCCCAGGAATCTCACAAGAGTGGGAGAAGCATATGAGCGACCAAAATGAACTGGAATCCAAACATAACCCCTGGAATGCACTGCAGCCCAGCCTGAATACGATCATAGAGCAATTCGAGGATCATTTACGCGAGTACTGGGAGAGCAGGATCGACGTGCCACTCGTGGAATCGTTCCTTGAGCGGATGAAGGACTTCGCCGAAACGATCTTGGTAGACACCGATGCCTTGGTCTCTGCCGAGGCTTTCGCTGAACCACCAGATGATTTCTGGCAGGAGTGGCAGGAACACTTTGATGGCTTTGAGGCAATGTGGGCTGATCACAGGAACAAACTCGAGCAAGCTGGCGTCTCGCCAAGTTTATTCAGCGAGTTCAAGAAATGGGTTAAGGATGTGGCTGTCGAGCAGGCCACCGAGCCACCTTCTTGTGACCTCCCGGAACTGAGGGCTGTCTGGGAACAACTGGCGATCCATTTGGCCTACCAGACTGCCCGCATGCCCGACGACGCGGCAACGCGATTGCTTCGCCTAGCTAGGTACGTTATTAGCGCAAAACCGGGCAAGGCAACAGTGCAGTTTCTGAGGCGTGTCTCGCGCTGCTATGTGTGGGGCTTCGATCCCGAGTGTATCGTTCTCTGTCGGGGAGCGATCGACACGGCCTTCCGGGATGCTGTCACAGATGAGGCCTGCTTGAAATACGAGCAACCAGCGGCCAAATACGGGTTTACCCTTGCCCAACGCATCCAGACTGCCCTACGCAGGGGGATGATAACCTTGGAAGCCGAAAAGGCTGCCCGGTACGTGAACGCGCGCGCCACCAAGACTGTTCATGACGATCCCGGGGTTACCAAGGACGTACTCGGCACAATCCAGTACACTCTTTTGGTGCTGCAGCAGCTTTCAGGTGCCGCACCAGGCAAGAATTAACCCTCTTAGAGGCTCTTCTCCGCCAAGTCCAGCAGGAAGCCAAACGCCGTGGCCCTGTTCTTGACGCCGGCGGCGGCCCTCAAACCGCTTTAGCGGATGCGGTTGGCCCTCGAAAAAGCAGTGTTGGCCGACTGTTTCTTCCGTTAACAGGCCCCGGCTTCAGCGGGGGTAATGCGAGGCCACTTCCGCCGGCCAATCAGAGGCAGTGCCGTGACCGGGTGAGAGGTTTGGTCCGGCCTGCCGATGTCGCGATCTTCTTGTGAGGTTTTCCGTAAAGCTCATGACACCATCGCGAGCCAAGTCGTTTCCGCACGCAGGGAAAGCCGCTCGCTCGTTGTTCCCAACGCCCGCTATCCGGGGACTCCGCGGCGACAAGCAGTGTCGCCGCTCCGCCCCCGACTAAATCCTTTCCGTCCCTTTCGGGACTTACTTCTACAAACGGCTTGACATGATCGGAGGCATCGGAGCCGTTGGCGGCTGTTGCCTGGGCGTGGCCGCCTAATTCGAAGCTCGAACCTCGAAACTCAAAATCCTTGCCGTTCGCCACTTCAAAAACTTTCCGAAAAAAACTAAAGTTTCTTGCTTGCCTGAACCGAACAGACACCGTACACTCCGCACATCGTCTGCGGGACAAGAGTGTTTCAGTGCGCAGGCCAAGGCCTGTGCCGATCATCGGGAGAAGCAGATGGCCAAGCAAGCCAAGGGCGGAAGCGACAAGGAACATGAGACTTCGGCGGCCAGCCAACGGCGCGAGAAGGCGCTGGCTTCGGCATTGGAGCAGATCGAGAAGAGCTACGGCAAGGGCAGCATCATGCGCCTGACCGACGATCAAGTGGTGCCCGTCGATGGCATCAGCACCGGCTCGGTTGGTCTGGACCTGGCCCTGGGGGGGCAGGGCATGCCGCGCGGGCGAATCTGCGAACTCTACGGCCCCGAGGGCGGCGGCAAGACCACCCTGGCCCTCTCCGTCATCGCCTGCGCCCAGCGCAAGGGCGGCATGGCCGCCTTCATCGACGCCGAGCACGCCCTGGACCCCACCTGGGCCAGGCGCATCGGCGTCAAGCTGGACAGCCTGCTGATCTCCCAGCCCGACACGGGCGAGCAGGGCCTGGAGATCTGCGAGATGCTGGTGCGGTCAAACGCCGTGGACGTCATCGTCATCGACTCGGTGGCGGCGCTCATCCCCCGGGCCGAGATCGAGGGCGACATGGGCGACCAGCACATGGGCCTGCAGGCCCGGCTTATGAGCCAGGCCATGCGCAAACTCACCGGCGCGATTGCCAAGAGCCGCGCCTGCGTCATCTTCATCAACCAGATCCGCATGAAGATCGGCGTGATGTTCGGCAACCCCGAGACCACCCCCGGCGGCAACGCCCTGAAGTTCTACAGCTCGGTGCGGGTGGATATCCGCCGCGTGACCACCATCAAGGAGGGCGAGAAGGCCGTGGGCAACCGCGTCCGCGCCCGCGTGGTCAAGAATAAGATTGCCCCGCCGTTTCGGACGGCCGAGTTCGACATCCTCTTCGACAGCGGCATCAGCTCCACCGGCGATATCCTCGACCTGGCCGCCGAGGGCGGCGTGGTCGAGAAACAGGGCACATGGTACAGCTTCGGCGAGGTGCGCCTGGGCCAGGGGCGCGAGGCCGCCCGCACCTTCCTGGGCGAAAACCCCGACCTGTGCGAGGAAGTCCGCCAGGCCGTCCTGGCCCACGCCGCCGCCGGCAACGCCGAGCCTAAGAAACCCGCCGCGCAAGCCGACGGCCCGGCGGAACAGGAATAGTTGATCGGTGAATCGGTTGATCGGTTAATCGGGAGTCTTGCCCGGCGGGCGAGTCTCTTTCCCGATTAACCGATTCACTGATTAACCGATTAACCCTTTCCAGCCCTGCAAGACACCCCGCGTCAAATCTTTCCGCCCTTGCCTGTTGCGCTTTCCTGGCTTATAACCATTGACCTCTTGAACAGCAGAAAAGCTATGAAGACTTCCAGCGACATTCGGCGTGAGTTCATCGAGTTCTTCCGGCAGAGGGGGCACGCCCACGTGCCCTCCAGTTCACTCTTGCCGGCCGACGACCCCACCCTGCTCTTTGCCAACGCGGGGATGAACCAGTTCAAGGACGTGTTCCTCGGCGCCGGCCGGCGGCCCTACACGCGGGCGGTCAACAGCCAGAAGTGCATCCGCGCCGGCGGCAANNCGACACCTACCACCACACCTTCTTTGAGATGCTGGGCAACTGGTCATTCGGCGACTACTTCAAGGCCGAGGCCATCGCCTGGGCGTGGGAACTTCTCACGCAGGTCTGGCGCCTGCCCAAGGACAGGCTGTACGCCACCGTCTTTGGCGGCGACCCCGCCAGCGGCCTGAAGCGCGACGATGAGGCGGCGGACCTCTGGGCCGGCCGAACCGACATCCGCCCCGAGCGCATCCTGGACGGCAGCCTGAAGGACAACTTCTGGGAGATGGGCCCCACCGGCCCGTGCGGGCCCTGCACCGAAATCACCTACGACATGGGCCAGGGCGCCTGCGACGGCTCGCGCCACCCCGGCGCGGCCTGCGCCGTGAACGTCTCGGGCTGCAGCCGGTTCGTCGAAATCTGGAACCTGGTCTTCATCCAGTTCAACCGCGACGAGGCGGGGGCGCTCACCCCCCTGCCGGCCAAGCACGTGGACACCGGCATGGGCTTCGAGCGCGTCACCCGCGTGCTGCAAGGCAAAACGAGCAACTACGACACCGACATCTTCGCCCCGCTGGTCGCCTGGCTGGAGAAGAAGTCCGGCGTCGGCTACGGCGCCGCGGCGGATACGGACGTGGCCTTCCGCGTCATCGCCGACCACGCCCGGTCGGTGGGTTTCGCCATCGCCGACGGCATCCTGCCCGCCAACGACGGCCGCGGGTATGTCATCCGCCGCATCCTGCGCCGGGCCGCACGCTTCGGCCGGAAGCTGGGCCTGCACGAACCCTACATGCACCAGATGGTGGCCGTGCTGGCCGACCAGATGGGCGAGGTCTTCCCCGAACTCCGCCAGCGGCAGAAGGTGGTCGAGGCGACCATCCTGGACGAGGAAACGTCCTTCAACCGGACGCTCGACCGCGGCATCGACTTGTTCGAGCGGGCAGCCAACCAGGTACCCGCCGGCGGGAGCAAGCAGATATCCGGCCAGACGGCCTTTGAACTCTACGCCACCTTCGGTTTTCCGACGGACCTGACCCAACTGATGGCGGCGGAGTGCGGCCTGTCGGTTGACATGCCCGGGTATGAGCGGGAAATGGAGGAGCACCGCAAGATCAGCTCGGCCGGTGAGAAGTTTGCGGCGGCGACCGTCACCGGCCTGCCGGCCACTGACGACTCGGCCAAGTACAACCCCGCTCCCATCCAGGCCAAGGTGCTGGGCTGGGTGACGGGCGAGAAATTCGTCAACCAGGGCAATCTAGCGGCCGGGGCGGAGGCCGCTCTTGTGCTGGAACGCACAAACTTCTACGGCGAATCGGGCGGGCAGGTGGGCGACGCCGGCCAGTTGGAATGGCCCGGCGGGCTGCTGGCCGTGCGCGACACCCAGCTTGCCGGCCAGTGCGTGCTGCATGTGGGCAAGGTTGAAAAGGGTTCGCTGGCCGTGGGGCAGGAAGTCGCCGCTAGCGTCGGCCCGGCCCGCATGGACACACGGCGCAACCACACGGCAACGCACCTGTTGAACTGGGCGCTGCGGCAGACCGTGGCCGGGGACGTCGATCAGGCCGGCAGCGTGGTCGAGCCCGAGCGCCTGAGGTTTGACTTCACCAGCGGGCCGCTCACAAAGGAGCAGCTCCGGCAGGTCGAACTGCTGGTCAACCAGCGGGTGCTGGCCGACGAACCGGTGACGGTCCGCGTCATGCCCCTGGCCAAGGCGCGGGAGATCCCCGGCGTGCGGGCGGTCTTCGGCGAGAAATACCCCGACCCGGTCCGCGTGGTCAGCATCGGCGGTGGTAGCACAGGCGTCGCGCCTGTGAGTCTTGGTGGCACAGGTTTTCAACCTGTGCAGAAAGGAACAGGTTACAAACCTGTTCCACATGAGCCAAGTGTCGCGGGCCACTCGCCCGCGTCCGGAACTACAGCCTCCGTGGAATTCTGTGGCGGCAGTCACCTGGACCGCACCAGCCAGATCGGGCTGTTCAAGATTCTCTCGGAGGAATCGGTGGCCCGGGGCGTGCGGCGAATCACGGCCCTCACCGGCAGCGCCGCCGTGCTTTACGTGCAAGACTTGGCCAACGCGGCTGACCAGGCCGCACTGCTCCTGCGCACCAGCCCTGACCAACTGGCTCCGCGCATCGCGGCCATGCAGGCCGAAATCAAGAAGCTGCGCAAGGGTGCGGCGACCGCAACGGCCGCCGGCGGGGCCGAGGAGGTCATCCAGACCCCTGCCGGCAAGGTGGTCATCGCCCAGACCGGCGGCACCGACCCAGCCGCCCTGCGCACCCTGTGCGACAAGCTCCGCCAGAGCGGGGCGGTGGCCGTGCTGGCCGCCGGGGCAGACCAGGAGAAGGTCACGCTGGTGGCCATGCTGACCGAGGAACTGGTCAAGGCCGGCAAGGTCAAGGCCGGCGACTGGGTCAAGGTCGCAGCCGGGCCCGTCGGCGGTTCCGGCGGCGGCAAGCCCACCCTGGCCCAGGCCGGGGGCAAAGACCCCGCCAAACTGCCCGAGGCCCTCGCGGTCGCCAAGGCCTGGATCACAGAGAAGCTAGGTTAATCGGTGAATCTGTTGATCGGTTAATCAGAGAGATTACCTCGGTGGGAGCGTTCTCCCCGATTAACCGATTCACTGATTAACCGATTCACTGCTACTCCAATGACCAGCAGGTCAGGTTGTCCTGGTCCTTGATGAAGATCTTGCCGCCCGAGATCACCGGGGTGGCGTAAGTCGAGGGCGTGTCGGAGACCTTGTACTTGATCACTTCCGCGTATGCCTTCGCATCCGGCTTGAAAACCACCAATGGCCCGGTGTCGGGCAGGGCCATGATTACCGTGCCGGCGTCCACCATGGCGCCGTAGCCCCGGCCATACTTGACCGCGTCGGTCCAGGCGGTCTTACCTTCATCCTTGGCGCTGAGGCAATAAATGTTGCCCTTGTCGGAAACGCCAAAGAGCAGGCCGTCCTTGAGCACCTGGCTGGAGAACTGGTCGCCCACTTCCTTGTTGGCCCACAGTTCGGTGGCTTGGAACTTGTCGCCTTGCTTTTCGATCTTGAGGGCCTTGGTGCCGCGGCCGGCGCCGGTGCAGATGACCGTCTGGCCGTCGATGATCGGCGTGGCGGCGTTGTAGTTCATGCCCGAGGCTACAAACGGAACCTGCCAGAGAAGTTTGCCGTCGGCGGCCGAAACTCCGATTATGCTCTTCTCAGTCAGGGTGACGATCTGCTTCACGCCGCCCAGTTCAGCCATGACGGGCGAGGCATAGCCCGGGCCCTCGTCGGGCCATTTCCACTTCTCGCTGCCGTCGGCCATGTTCAAGGCAACCAGGGCGCCCGAGCCCTCGCCGCCCAGATAGGTGATAACCACGTCGCCGCTGATCAGGGGCGAGGCGGCGGTGTAGAACTTGGGCACTGATTTGTAACTCTCGTTGCGCCACAGTACCTGCTTCTCGGACTTGTTGGCCGCCAGGCAACTGACCACGCCGGTGACACCCACGGTGACGACCTTGCCGTCAGCGACGGCCGGCGAGGCCCGCGGGCCGGCATGCGCCCGTCCGGACGGGGGAGGAATGGCCGGCACGGCGAACTTGTCCCGCCAGATTTCCTCCTTGGTGTCGGCATTGAGGCAGATGGTGACCTCGTCACCGCCGTCGCGGGCGAAGACGTAGAGTTTGCCGCCCGCCAGTGCGGGGGTGGAATCGCCCGAACCCACCTTTACCTGCCACTTCTGGGCCAATTCCTTCGGCCAACTCGAGGGGGCTTTGAAGCCCTCGACCTTGCCGTCGCGACTGGGCCCGCGCCACTGAGGCCAATCCTGGGCCAGCACTGCCGCCCCCGCTATAAACACGGCAAATCCTGCAACCATCGCTCGCTTCATGACCTGGCTCCTAGAGAAGAGGGTTAGAATGTTACGATGCTGTGCTGCGCCACAATAGACTCTCCGACCGGGCAAGGCCACCATCGGGGTCACTTTTCTTCCCGCCCCTCCTTCGGCGGGCTGGTCAGGGATGCACCAGGGAATATAGTGGCGTAGGTTTGTCTATTGTTGCCTTCAATTCGCACATCCAAGAGGCGCTCCGAGAAACTGGCGCAGCGTGGGGTGAAGGAATGGCCAGGCCCGAAGCGGCCGGGAAGAGTTTAGCCGGGGGTGGAGCGGCGACGCTTTTTCCTCTTTGTCGTCGCGGAACCCCCGGTCGCGGCCCGCTCAGGAAGACAAAGCGACTGACGTGGTCCCACCCGGGGACTGGCCTGACTCGCGATGCCGCGGCAAGCCGCGTTTCCGGGCCGATCACGCCATCGGCAGGCACGAACATGTCACTCATGTGGTCATGGCACTGCCCTTGACTGCGTGGGTGCCTTTTCCGGGGGCTGCGCTGCGCCCGGCTTGGCCGGTGCTCGCTTCGCCCCCGGCTAAGTCCTCGCCGGCCCTTGGGGCCTTGAGCTTCCTGCGCCATGGACCATTTCGCCATTACTGAATCCTTGCCGTCCAGTAAGGAACTACGATTCTCAGTTGGGATGGCCTCCTCCGTTGGGTGTACATACCCGCCGGCCGTGGCCGGGAATTTTAGATTGACAACTTCTGACGACGTGGCTACCTTTCTGCGGACTTTTTGGTACAGTAGTGTGCTTGCCGCCGGCAGCACCCCCGGCGGCGCAATACGCGGTGCCAAGGGTCTTTGTCTTAAAGAGGAGATTATGCAACCATCACAAAAAACCGGGCATGCACGCAGCCGGTGCCGGCGGTCCCACCAGGCCCTCAAGCCGGTGAATTTCTTCGACTGCCCAAAGTGCAATCATCCCAAACTCCCCCATGCCGCCTGCGACAACTGCGGCTACGTCCGCCCGGGCCTGAGCCTGAGTATCGAAAAGCAGGAGTAAGGCATGCGTATTGGCATCGATGCCATGGGCGGCGACTTTGCCCCGGCCCAACCCGTCAAGGGCGCGCTGGAGGCCAAGAGCCTGCTGGGCAAAGATGACCAGATCGTGCTGATCGGCGACGAGCCGGCCATCCGCCAGCATCTGGACAGCCAGGCCGGCTGGCCCAGCTTCATCCGCATCGCCCAGGCCGACCAGGTGGTGGGCATGAACGAAAAGCCCGTCGAGGCCCACCGGGCCAAGCCGCGAAACAGCATTCTGCGAATGGCCGAAATGGCCGCCGCCGGGGAGATCGACGCCTGCATCTCCGCCGGGAACACCGGGGCCTGCGTGGCCGCCTGCCAGATGCGGCTGCGCCGCCTGAGCGGCGTGTCTCGCCCGGGCATCGCCATCGTCATCCCCACGCTGCACGGCCCGGTCGTGCTGTGCGACGTGGGCGCCAACGTGGACTGCCGCCCCCAGCACCTCTACCAGTACGGCGTGATGGCGGCGGAATACTCCCGCGGCATCTGCCACATCGCCGACCCGCGCGTGGGCCTGCTGTCCATCGGCGAGGAAGACGCCAAGGGCAACGAACTGGTCAAGGAAACCCGCGAGCTGCTGCGGGGCGACAAGAGCGTCAACTTCGTCGGCAACGTGGAAGGGCGCGATATTTTCCGCGGCCTGGCCGACGTGGTCGTGTGCGAGGGCTTCGTCGGCAACGTCTGCCTGAAACTGGTGGAAGGTTTCGCCGAAAACGTTTTCCAGTCGCTCTTTGCCCAGATGGGCAAGGTCCAGGGCGAGGCCGCCGGCCAGTTGCAGGCGGCGGTGGGCAAACTGCGCGAGAAATTCGACTTCAACGAGTACGGCGGCGCCCCCCTGCTGGGCGTCAACGGCGTGTGCATCATCTGTCACGGGGCCAGCCAGCACCGGGCCATTTTCAATGCCGTGCGGGTGGCGACGGGCTTCTGCCGCACCGGCATCAACGATCGCATCAAGGCCCGCTTCGCCGACAGCCAGGACGCCCGCGATGAATAACCAGGTGCGAACCGTCATCGCCGGCATCGGCAGCTACGTTCCCGACACGATTCTGACCAACGACCAGTTGGCGGGGATGGTCGACACCAACGACGAGTGGATCACCCAGCGCACCGGCATCAAGCAGCGGCGGGTGATTGGCCAGGCCGAGTACGGCAGCGCCGGCCTGGCCGCCCGGGCGGCCCGGGCCGCCTGCCAGGCCGCCAAACTGGACCCCTCCCAACTGGACATGATCATCTGCGCCACCATCACCCCCGAAACGCTCTGCCCCGCCACCGCCTGCTATGTGCAGGCCGACCTGGGGGCGGCCAAGGCGGTGGCCTTCGACATCTCGGCCGCCTGCAGCGGTTTCATCTACGCCATGGCGGTCGGCGAGAAGTTTATCCAGAGCGGCTCGCACAAAAACGTGCTGGTCATCGGCGCCGAAACCCTCACCCGCTTCACCGATTACACCGACCGCTCCAGTTGCATCCTGTTTGGCGACGGGGCCGGGGCGGCGGTGCTCCAGCCCGCCCCAAGCGGCAGCGACCGCGGCATCTGCTATACCACGTTGCACACCGACGGCACCGGCGGAGACCTGATTTACATCCCCGCCGGCGGCAGCCGCCTGCCCGCCAGCGCCCAGACCGTCGCCGGGGGCCAGCACTTCCTCAAGCTCCGCGGGCGCGAGGTGTACAAGTTCGCCGTCGAGAAGATGCAGTGGCTGCTCGAAGATTGCATGCGGGCCTGCAACCTTAGCCCCCAGGATGTCGCCCTGGTGGTCCCCCACCAGGTCAACAGCCGCGTCATTGAATCGGCCGCGGACAAGCTCAAGTTCCCGCTGGATAAGGTGCTGGTGAACATCGACCGCTACGGCAACACCTCCTCGGCCTCCATCCCCATAGCCCTGGATGAGGCCTGGCGGGCCGGGCGGATCAAGCCGGGCGATACCGTCATCCTCATCGCCTTCGGCGCCGGGCTGACCTGGGCCGGCGCCGTGGTCAAGTTCTGAGTTAGTGTCGCGGGCGTCTCGCCCGCGAGTAGCGAGGGCATCTTGCCCTCGCCGTCCAGTAATCTCGCAGGCAGGACGCCCGCGAGACCCCGCGGGCAAGATGCCCGCGACACGCTGAAGAAATGATCTTAAGAACTGATCCCTATGACGATAGCCTTCATCTTCCCCGGCCAAGGCGCCCAGCAGGTGGGCATGGGCAAGGATCTGTATGAGGCCTCCCCCGCCGCCAGGTGCATCTTCGACACGGCCGAGCAGCTCGCCCACCTGCCGCTCAAGAAGCTGTGCTTCGAGGGCCCCCAAGAGGAACTGGCCCGCACCGACGTCTGCCAACCGGCCATTTTCACGGTATCGGCCGCCCTGCTGGCGGCGATGAACGAGCTGCTTCCCCAGGCCAAGCGCCAGGGCCTGCAACCGGCGTTCATGGCCGGCCTGAGCCTGGGCGAGTACACCGCCCTGTACGCCGCCGGCTGCCTTAGCTTGAGCGACGCCCTGCGGCTGGTGGTCCGGCGCGGCCAGGCCATGCAGGCGGCGGCCACGGCCGTGCCCTCCGGCATGCTCAGCGTCATGGGGCTGGACGAAGCCAAGGCCCAACAGCTCTGCCAGGCCGCCGACGACGGAGAGGTGCTCACGCCGGCCAACTTCAACTGCCCCGGCCAGATCGTCCTGTCGGGCAGCCTCCAGGCGTGTCGGCGGGCCCAGAACCTGGCCAAGGATTTTGGCGCCTCCGGGGCCATTCCGCTGAATGTGGCCGGCGCCTTCCACAGCCAGATAATGGCCCCGGCCGCTCTGGACTTGGCCCAGGCCCTCAAAGGCGTGGCCTTCCATCCGCCCTCTTGCCCGGTGATCTCCAACGTCGACGCCCAGCCGCACGGCGATGCGGCCTCCACGGCCGGAAAACTGCTGGCCCAACTGGTCAAGCCGGTCCGCTGGCAACAGTCGATGGAGCACCTGCTGGGGGCCGGGGTGGGCCGCTTCTACGAGATCGGCCCGGGCAGGGTGCTGGCCGGATTGATGCGCCGCATCGACCGCCAGGCCGAGGTTGTCAGTCTCAACAGCCGCGAAAGCCTGGAAAGGCTCGCGCGCGAAAATTGAAAGGACTTTAAGACCATGCCAGACAATGAAAAAGTCGCAGTCGTCACCGGCGCCAGCCGCGGCATCGGGCTGGAAATCTGCCGCGCCCTGTTGGCCAAGGGCATGACCGTCTGCGCCCTGGACATCCGCCAGGACCTGCTGGAGCAGATGGCCTCCAAGCTGGACAACCCCGGCGCCAAGCTGGACACGTACCTCCAGGACGTCACCGACTCGGCCGGCCTGGCCGCCACCATCGACAAGATCGCCGAAAAGCACGGGCGGATCAACGTGCTGGTCAACAACGCCGGCATCACCCGCGACGGGCTGCTCATGCGCATGAGCGACGCCGACTGGGANNCTGGTGCTGAAGGTCAACCTCTTCAGCGCCTTCTACGGCACCCGGGCGGTGGCCCCCTACATGCTCCGCCAGCGCGACGGGGTCGTCATCAACATGGCCAGTTACAGCGGGCTGGAAGGCAACCGCGGGCAGGCCAACTATTCCGCCAGCAAGGCCGGCCTGCTGGGCCTGACCAAGACCACGGCCAAGGAACTGGCCGCCAAGAACATCCGCTGCAACGCCGTGGCCCCCGGCTTCATCGACACCGACATGACCCAGGCCCTGCCCCAGCAGGCCAAGGACATCGCCCTGGAGATGATCCCGCTGAAGCGTTTCGGCCAGCCGACCGACATCGCTAAGGCGGTCGCCTTCCTGGCCAGCGACGACGCCGCCTACATCACCGGCCAGGTGCTCTCGGTCGACGGCGGCATGCATACATAAATTAGAGGCCCGCGCGTGCCACCCCCAATATGTGGTAGACTTTGGCGCGCCAGGGGCTAAGGATGCAAAAAAGCGCCTGTCGGGCGGAAAAGCGCGGTTGCAAGCCGGCAGGTTCGACGCTATAGTACCGCGACGTTTGGACAAGGCCGGCCGACCGGCGGCCCGCGGAAAAAAGAAAACCTGACTCCAGCAGGGAGGAAGCACTAGTGGCTGAACCGATTGAAGACAAGGTGATTGAGATCGTCAGCGAGCAGATGGGCGTGGACAAGAGCGAGATCACGCGCGAGACCTCCTTCGTCAACGACCTGAACGCCGACTCGCTGGACACGGTCGAACTGGTCATGGAGTTTGAAGACGAGTTTGAGCTTTCCATCCCCGACGAGGAAGCCGAAAAGATTCAAACCGTCGGCCAGGCCATCGATTACATCAAGGAGCACGCCAAGAAGGCCTAGCTGTTGAAGGCCTGCCCCGCCTTGGCCCGCAGCCTCCGCCCGCGGGGGTGCGCTCGCGTCGGTCGATCCTGCAGCATGCCTCCGGCTCTTGTGGATTAGCGCAGCATGGCTAAACGCCGAGTTGTCATCACGGGAATGGGCACGGTCAACCCCCTGGCCTGGGACGTGGAAACATACTGGCAGCGGCTCCTGGCCGGGCAGAGCGGCATTGCCAGCATCTCCAGGTTCGACACCACCGGTTTCGACGCCACCATCGGCGGCGAGGTCAAGGCCGACTGGCCGGGCATACCCGAACAATTCGTGGACAAGCGCGAGGCCAAACGCTTCGACCGTTTCGCCCAGTTCGCCGCCGGGGCGGCCATCCAGGCCGTCGCCTCCAGCGGCCTGGACTTTGCCGCCTGCGACAAGGACCGCTGCGGCGTGCTGATCGGCAGCGGCATCGGCGGTCTGCAGGAATTGGAAACCCAGCACGAGCGGATGCTCGAAAAGGGCCCCGGGCGCGTCAGCCCCTTCACCGTGCCCAAGCTCATGGTCAACGCCGCCTCGGCCAACGTGGCCATCCTGTACGGGCTGCGCGGACCCAACAGCGCCGTGGCCACGGCCTGCGCCTCGGCCGGAAACAGCATCGGCGACGCCGGCCGCATCATTCAGCGCGAACAGGCCGACGTCATGCTGGCCGGCGGCAGCGAAGCCGCCCTCACCCGCATCGGGCTGGCCAGCTTCTGCGCCCTCAAGGCCCTCTCCACCCGCAACGACGACCCCACCCGCGCCAGCCGGCCCTTCGACAAGGACCGCGACGGCTTCGTCCTGGCCGAGGGCGCCGGCGTGGTCGTGCTGGAGGAGCTTGAGCATGCCCGCCGCCGCGGGGCCGGCATCCTGGCTGAGCTGATCGGCTACGGCACTAATTGCGACGCCACCCACATCACCGCCCCCGACGCACAAGGCCGCGGTGGCATCGGCGCCATCCGCCTCGCCCTCGCCGACGCCGGCCTGCAGCCCGCCCAGGTCGATTACATCAACGCCCACGGCACCAGCACCGAACTCAACGACATCGCCGAGACCCGCGCCATCAAGGCCGTCTTCGGCCGGCACTGCTACAACGGCCTGGTCATCAGTTCCACCAAGAGCATGGTCGGCCACCTGCTGGGCGCCTCCGGCGGCGTGGAAATCATCGCCACCGTCAAGACCCTCCTGACCGGCTGGGTCCACCCCACGATCAATCTCGACCAACCCTCCGACGAATGCGACCTGGACTACGTTCCCCACGTCAAGCGCCAGAAGGACGTGCGCATCGCCATCTCCAACAGCTTCGGCTTCGGCGGGCACAACGTCGTGCTGGCCATCAAGAAGTGGGAAGAGTAGAGCCGGATTTTCGATTTTCGATTTGCGATTTTTGATTTGGTGATTCGCGATTCGCGCTTTATAGCCCCCGACGTTAGTCGGGGGTTCCTTGCTTCTTCCTCCTCCTTCCCCTCGACGTGAGTCTGTCGAAACTTCATCCTTTGAAGCACTTGCCGGATCTGTGGTGGGCCATCGGCCTTTGGCCGAATCGTCCCACGCTACAGACTGCACTGGGTCTGAACCGGCCGGAACTGGCATAACCGACTGCAAACCCGCCAGTTGCGAGCATTTGGCCCGGCGCCGATTCGGAACCTGACGGAACCGATCGGAACAAAACGGAACGGAAAGAGAAGAATTTAAACGCAGAGGGCGCAGAGGGCACGGAGGACTGAAAGATTCAGAATAAAAGGCAGCGGAAAGGGAAGGATTTAAACGCAGAGGGCGCAGAGGACACGGAGGACTGAAAGATTCAGAAGAAGAAGCAACGGAAGAATCGACACAAAGACGCCCAGGCACAGAGAGGAACTGAAGGACAGTTTGTCTTTTCTCTTCTCTGAGTCTCTGTGTCTCTGTGTCGATTTCCTTCTTGTCCTTTGAATTCCTCTCTGTTCTCTTTGTTTTCTTTGTGTTCTCTGTGGTAAATCTGTTTTCCTGTCTTGTCTTCCTCTTTCTGTCCTCCGCGTTCTCTGCGGCCTCTGCGTTGAATGTTTGCTTCCCCGCGGCCTCCGCGGTGAAATCCTCCACCGGCTTTTCCGTATAGGTCATCTTCCGGTATGGGTTGTCCCCGGCCAAGTGCAGCAGCGCCATGGCGGCCTTGCGCCGCGTCTCCGGCCGGGCGCTGTCGTCCAGGGCGACCACTGCCAGCGTGTCGGCGGCGTTGTCGGAATTGGCCCGGGCTCCCAGCGTCGCCAGCTTCTGGCCCAGCATGGCCTGGCATTCCAGCATGGCGCTCAGCCGCCGGCTGCGGAGCATCCGCTTAAACAGGTAAGGCTTGATGTGCAACTGGTC
>PMYM01000026.1 GCA_003171235.1 Phycisphaerales bacterium
ATATTAGGCCTTGGCCGGGATGCCGGGGCCTGGATTATTGACTGGGTCAGCGGCCGCCATATGGCGGCTGGCGCGATATTCGGTTACAAAAGCCGCCGGCCAAGCAGGAAGTGGTAGGCCGGCCGGCTGCGAGCCCCGTGGGCGTGAGCCCACGGCATTTGCAGGGCCAGCAAGGCCCTGCGGCTCAGGCGGGCAAGATTGCCCGCCCCGCCGGTCAGGTCGGGCGCCGATGATCCCGAGACCACAGCTCCTGGCCTAGTCATTGGCTGGAGGCGGGCGTGAGCGTTTATTTTGCTCCAAATGACAACTGGCTGGCATGGTTGGGCAAGCTGGAAGGTTATGCCATCTTCGCCCCTGCCTCCACGCGCCAGAGCGGCGGAAGCTGGCTGGAGCGATTCGACCCTGCCGCCGGCAAACTGCCCGACCTGGACAAGCCCCGCGCCGCCCAAAGCCCCAAGGGCTTTTTCCTGCCCCCCATTGAAGCCATCGCCCGCTACGGCCAGGACGCCCAGGCCCCCCAAGTCGCCGCCCAGCAGGCACTGGTCTTGGGCGTGCGGAACTGCGAACTGCGGGCACTGGCCTACTTCGACAAGGTGATGCTGGCCGGCTGCGGGGAGGAACCCCAGTACAAGGCCCGCCGGCAGGCCGCGACAATCGCTTCCTGCGACTGCGTGGACTGCGCCGCCACCTGCCACTGCACGCTGGTGGGTGGGCAGCCGTTCGTCCAGGCCGGCAGCGACGTAAACCTCACCGCCCTGGCCGGCGGCGTGCTGGTCGAGCCGCTCTCGCCGCGGGGCGAGGCCCTGCTGGCGGGGGCCAATTTCGCCCCCGCCGCCGATGCCCAGCTCCAGCAGCGCCAGCAGCTCCGCCAGCAGATGCTTGACCGCCTGGCCAAGCAGAACAAAGCCTACACCTACGCCCGGGCGGAGACGCAGGCCGTCGATATGCCGGAAATGGCCGACGAAGGCTGGCAGAAGTTCGCCGCCGACTGCGTCGAGTGCGGGGCCTGCACCAACGTCTGCCCCACCTGCTACTGCTTCTACCTGTTCGACCACAAGCTCAACCCCAATACCTTCGAGCGCGGGCGGAACTGGGACAGTTGCCTGCTGGCCACATACCATCGCATGGCCGGCACGCCGGGCATGAAGATGTCGCCCCGGCCGGAGCTGCGCAACCGCCTGGCCAACCGCATCCTGCACAAGATGGTGTACTCGGTGCAGCAGTACGGAATGCTGGGCTGCGTGGGCTGCGGGCGCTGCTGCGACGCCTGCCTGGGCGCCATCGACATCCGCGAAGTGGTGGAGGGCCTGAAAAAGTGACCGCCGCCAATCCATATGAACCGGTGTTGTGCAAGCTCTCCGAGGTCGTCGAGGAAACCCCGACGATCAAGACGCTGGTGCTGGAGCCGCGGACGCCCATGCCTTTCCGGGCGGGCCAGTTCGTCCAGCTTGGCATTCCCGGCGTGGGCGAGGCGCCGTTTACGCCCTCCTCCTCGCCTCTCCGGCCCGAGCGGCTGGACGTCACCATCCTCAAGACCGGCATGTTGACCGACCAGCTTCACCAGTGCCGCCCGGGCGAGACGATGATCCTGCGCGGGCCATTCGGCAAGGGCTACCCGGTGGAAGAGCTGGACGGCAAGGAAGCTCTGGTGGTGGGCGGCGGCGTGGGGCTGGCGCCCCTGCGGGCGTTGATATACGCCCTGTTGGGCAGGATGGACAGGCTCAAGCGCATGAGCATCAAGTACGGCGCCCGCGGGCAGAGCGAGCTTCTCTACCGCCGCATGCACGATGAGTGGGCGGGCATTCCCAAGGTGGATTTTAGGGCCACCATCGACCGCCCGGAGGAAGGCTGGACCGGCCACGTGGGCGTTGTCACCACGCTCTTGAAGGGCGTGGACGTGGACAAGCCCAACTGCCTGGTCTTCGTCTGCGGGCCGGGCATCATGCTCAAGTTCACCACCTACGAGTTGCTGACCGAGGGCTTCAAGCCCGAGCAGATATTCCTGTCCATGAACCGGCGGATGAGCTGCGGCATGGGCAAGTGCGGGCGGTGCAACATCGGGCCGTATTACCTGTGCAAGGACGGCCCGGACATGGAATATTCCTTAATAAAAGACTATCCGAATGTCTTTTGAGTTTTCGAATGCCTCATTTTCAATTGTCAATTGAAGGCGGCAGAGCCTGCTTCAGTGGTGTTTGTTCTTCAATTGACAATTGAAAATTGAAAATTGTCAATGACTGGTGTGATTTGATTACGTCGACAAACAATCCAGCGCTGTGCACGCTGTGCCCGGCCCTGTGCGGGCTGGAGCTCACCTGGCAAGGTCCGGACCTGCCGCGGGCGGAGTTTCCCCAGCAGGCCGGGACGGGCCTGTGCCCGCGCGGCTCGGCCCTGGGCGAACTGCTGGCCAGCCCGGCCCGCATCCGTTGGCCGCAGAAACGCGATGACGTGTCGCGGGCGTCCCGCCCGCGGGAGGCAGATGAGAATTGCGCGGGCAAGATGCCCGCGACACCATCCTGGCGCGAGCTTTCTCAGGCCGAGGCGCTGGCGGCGGCGGCCGGGGCCATGGCCGGCGGGGCAGTGGTGCTGTTTGACGGCAATGTCAGCATTGAAGAGTTGGCCCAACTGGCCCGCATAGGCTCGGCCTGGCCCAAGATCGCCCTCTGCCCGGTGGTGCTGCCCGAGGACGAGCAGGCGCTGCTGGGCGTGGAGGCATCGGGGGCGAATTACCTGGCCGACCGCGAACTGGCCCAGTGCGACGGCTTCCTGATCGTGGGCGACGCCTTCGCCGCCAATCCCCGCCTGGCGCGGCACGTCTTTGACGCCGTGCGGGCGGGCAAGCGCGTGCCGGTGGTGTGCATCGACAGCGGCGGCGGGGTGACGGGCAACTTCGCCACGCAGATGATCGCCTGCCCGGCCGGCGGCGAACTGGCCGCACTCCAGGACCCCAAGACGGCGGCGGCCTTGGGTTCGACGCAAAGACTGGGCGTGGTGCTGGCGCCCCAGGCCATGCGCGGGGCGATCTGGCAACGGGTGGCGTTTTTGGGCGGCAAACTGGCCCTGGCCCACGGCGGCGGGGTAGCGGTCGCCACCGGCGGGGCAAATGCCCTGGCGGCGGTGCGGGCCCGCCGGCATTACGGCTGGATGAGCCTGGCCTCGGCCCTGGATCCCAGCGATTCGCGACCGCGGATCTGCCTGGGGGCCGACGTGCTGGGCATGCTGGGTTGGTCGGGCCCGGGCATGGCCCTGGCCGCGGCGCCCCTGCCCAACCAGACGACGGCCTTGGCCCAAATAGTCCTGCCGCTGGCCCTGCCCTGCGAGGTCGGCGGTTCCTACCTGCAGGCTGGGCGGGAGGCGGTGATGGTCGGGGCGATGATGAACCCCCCGGCCGGTTCGCCTACCGTCAGCGGATTGCTGGCGATGCTGGCCCAGGCCGCGGGCGTATCGGCCGCGGGTTCGGCGGCCGCTTCGTCGCTCCTGGAACGCGTACGCGTGGCCGAGCCGGCCGACGCGCCGCCGGCAGGTAGCACAGGCGTCTCGCCTGTGCAGCATCAGTCATGCGAATGTGGGAATTCACAGGCGGGACGCCTGTGCTACCCACAACTGGTGCTGACCCCACTGGCCATGCACCAGGCCGACGGCAGCCTCTCGGGCCATGCCTCCTGGCAGAGGCAGGCCATGCCGCTGAGCCAGGTGCTAATGTCCGCCGCCGACGCCGCCCAACTGGGCCTGGAGCCCATGGACGTCGTTACCGTCAAGACCGGCTCGGGTAGCGCAGAGGCCAGGGTGCGGGTGGTGGCCAACCTGGCCGCCGGCACGCTGGCCATAACGCCGGGCGACCCCCAGGTCCGCAGGCTATCGCCCTACGCCATCGACGCCCGGCGTGATGCGCTGGTAAGTAATCCCGTATTGGTGGAAGTAGTTAAGACGGATTGATTTTGTTAATCGGTTGATCGGTTAATCAGTAAATCGGTGGTTGGCACTGAATCGGGAACTGCTCCCGATTAACCGATTCACTGATTACCCATGTGCCGGCAGCGGCAAGTTGTTAGAGGTTCGTATGACGGTTGCCGTGACAAGACGAGTGCTGATGGACATCGACCGCTGCGTCGAGTGCGGCTCGTGCGCGGCGGCGTGTTACTACAGCCACGCCGGCATGCCCATCGTGCAGTCGGCCGAGCCGGTCGGCCCGGCCATGCTGCCGGTGATTTGCCGGCAGTGCAAGGCGGCCTCCTGCCAGGTGGTCTGCCCGGTGGAGGCGATGCAGCGCGACGAGGAAACCGGCGTGGTGCAGCGGGCGCTGTTCCGCTGCATCGGCTGCGGCTCGTGCGCCCGGGCCTGCCCGTTTGGCGTATTGCCGCGGGACGTGACCCGCCGGCAGATCGCCAAGTGCGACCTGTGCGTGGACCGCACCGCCGCCGGCCTGGCCGTGCCGCGCTGCGTGGCCGCCTGCCCGTCGGGCGCCCTGAGCTTCGAGGACGAGCACCAGGCCGTAAAGAGCAATCTGCTGGTCATCGGCGGGCGATCCACCGGCGACCATCCGTTTAAGCGCAGGTAATTCATGGAGAAAGTGCTGGGAATGATCGGGCTGTATCTGGCGGCGGCGGCCGGCACGTTGGTGCTGGGCTTGGCCGGGCGGTGGTACGACCGCAAACTCACCGCCGCCATCCAGTACCGCAAGGGCCCGCCGTGGTATCAGCCGCTGGCCGACGTGCTCAAGCTCTTCTACAAGGAGACGCTGGTGCCCTCGACGGCCAGGGTCACGGGCTTTCTGGTGGCTCCGGCTATCTCCCTGGCCGCCGCCGGCCTGGCCGCCGCCATGCTTTGGGCCCCGCTGCTGGACCCCGGCGGCAGCTTCGTGGGCGACCTGGTGGTGGTGATTTATTTGCTGCTGATCCCGCCGCTGATGACCATCATGGGGGCCAGCGCCTCGGGCAGCCCGCAGGCGGCCGTCGGCGCCAGCCGGGAAATGAAACTGGTCATGGGCTACGAACTGCCCTTCGTGCTGGCGCTGCTGGCCGGGGTGATCCACAACGGCTGGACGTTGCGGCTTGGGAGCATGGCCTCGCAGAGCCCGGCCCTGTACAGCGTTTCGGGCGCCCTGGCGGCGGTGGTGGTGGTGCTGGCCCTGCAGGCCAAGCTGGGGCAGGTGCCCTTCGACGTGGCCGAGGCCGAGTGCGAGATCATGTCCGGCGTGTACGTGGAATATTCCGGCCCGCCGCTGGGGGTGATCTACCTGGGGCGGTCGCTGCTGGCGGCGGCCATGCCGCTCTTGGTGATAGTGGTCTTCTGGGGCGGATTGCGGGCCACGCCGCTGGGCATCGCGGCCTTCGCCGGCAAGTACCTGTTGCTGGTGACCCTGGTGACGCTGATCCGCAACACCAACCCCCGGCTGCGGATCGACCAGGCGATGCGGTTTTTCTGGTATGGATTGACGCCCCTGGCCGCGCTGGCGGTAGTGTTGGCGCTGGCCGCAAGGAGCGGGGCGGGATGGACATGGCTTTAAAGAACTGGGCATTGCGTAAGAGCCTGTGGGTGTACCACGTTAACACCGGCGCCTGCAACAACTGCGACATCGAGGTGCTGGACCTGCTGACGCCGCGCTTCGACATCGAGCGGTTGGGCATGATGCTGGTGGGCTCGCCCCGGCACGCCGACGTGCTGGTGGTGACCGGCTGCTGCACCCGCCAGGCCCAGCCGCGGCTGCAGGAGGTTTATCGCCAGACGGCCAAGCCCTGCGCGGTGCTGTGCATCGGAAGCTGCGCCGGGGCCCAGGGCATCTTTACCGAGGCCTACCACGTGGCCCTGCCGGTGGACCAGGCCATCCGCCAGGTGGATAGCGCCGCCATCATCGCCTACGTGCCGGGCTGCCCGCCCAAGCCGGA
>PMYM01000225.1:0-10519 GCA_003171235.1 Phycisphaerales bacterium
TACCCCCTGCCCGAGGCCCAGCAGGACCGGTTCATGTTCAAGATCTTCGTCAAGTACCCCACCTGGGACGAGGAATTCGACATTGTCCGCCTGACCACGGCCATCGAGCAGGTTGAGCTGTCCTGCGTGCTGGACGGACCGGCCATCGCCGAAATGCAGCACATCGTCCGCCGCGTGCCGGTGGCCGACCACGTGGTGCACTACGCCATGAAGCTGGTGCGGGCCACGCGCGTGCACGAAGCCGGGCCGGACGTGCCCGAGTTCATCCGCGACTACGTAAGCTGGGGCGCCGGGCCGCGCGCCTGCCAGTACCTGATCCTGGGCGGCAAGGTGCGGGCCGTGCTCCACGGGCGATTCCACGTCTCCACCGACGACATCCAGGCCGTGGCCAAGCCGGTGCTGCGCCACCGCATCGTCACCAACTTCAACGCCGACGCCGAGGGCTACAACACCGACAAGATCGTCGAGCAACTGATAAACACCATCCCGGCCAAGGAGGGCGCCGTCGCCGCCAGCCCCGATACCGCCAACGTGCTTAAGCAGCAGCAATGAGAGGGTATAGGCCATCGGCCACTGGCTACTGGCTGCTGACTACAGGCTACTGCCGATTAACTGACCCACTGATTAACCGAGTTCAAAATGGTAGGTAAGACCGAACTGCAGAAGTACCTGGACCCCAAGGTGCTAAACCGCATCCGCAAGCTGGACGTCAAAGCCCGGCTGGTGGTGGAGGGGTTCATCAGCGGCCTGCACCGCAGCCCCTTCCAGGGCTTTAGCGTCGAGTTCGCCCAGCACCGGGAATACTCACCCGGCGACGACCTAAAGCATTTGGACTGGAAGGTGCAGGCCCGCACCGACCGCTTCTACATCAAGCAGTACGAGGTGGAGACCAACCTGCGCTCCACCTTCCTGGTTGACATCAGCGAGTCCATGCGCTACGGCGACAAGCGCGAGGACGGCATGAGCAAGTATCACTACGCCGCCTGCCTGGCCGCCAGCATGGCCTTTCTGCTGCTCCAGCAGCAGGACGCGGTTGGCTTGGCCACCTTCGACGACGACCTGCGGTCCTACCTGGCGCCCTCCACCAGCCCCAACCAGATCAAGCGTTTCGTGCACGAACTGGACATAAGCATCCCCAAGCAGAAGACCGACCTGGAGCACATCTGCCACAACCTGGCCGAGAAGATCGCCCGCCGCGGCATGGTTTGCCTGATCAGCGACCTGCTGGTGGACGTGGACGGGCTGATGCGCGGGCTGCAGCACTTCCGCCATCACGACCACGAGGTGCTGCTGCTGCACGTGATGGACGCGGACGAGTTGACCTTCCCCTTCCAGGGCAACACGCAGTTCCGCGGGCTGGAGGACACCGGCCGGCTGACCATCGAGCCGCGGGTGCTGCGGCAGGGCTACCTGGAGGCGGTGGAGCGGTTCACCAGCGACGTCAAGCGCCGGTGCATCGCCCACCAGATCGATTACCGGTTGATCTCGACGGCTGACCACCTGGACGCGGCCATCCTGGCCTTCCTGTCGGCCCGGACGGCGGCCGTCCGCAAGGCCTCCGCGCGGAGATAGACCGTCTTCCAAGATTCTACGCAGAGGCGCAGAGAACGCAGAGAAAACGCAGAGAACAAAAGAAGGATTGTTAAAAGAAAGCGACACGGCAAGCAGAGAGAGGCAGAGAACCTAAATGTGTCCTAATTCCTTCAACGTGGAACGAGTCAAAGCAGATGACCGCCAGGAGTACCCCCACCGGGCGCTGACGGAGAAGATCATCGGCTGCGCCATCCAGGTGCACCGGGTGCTCGGGCCGGGCTACGTTGAAAGCGTTTATGAATTGGCCCTGGTGCATGAACTGGTTAAACAGGGCATGCGGGTGCATCGACAGCGGGTCTACCGCGTGACCTACGACGGCGTCGAAGTCGGCGAGCATCGGGTTGACGTTCTGGTGGACGAAACGGTCGTGTTGGAATTGAAGAATGTGGAGTGCCTCTTGCCCATTCACGCCGCGCAGTTGATCAGCGCCCTCAAGGCCGTCGGCGCCGAAGTCGGCCTTTTGATAAATTTCAATGAAGAGAAACTGGTCCATGGAATCAAACGTGTCGTTCTCACGAAGACATGATAGTGAATTCATAGCCCTGCGATGGGCCACATTCCCTCTTCTACGCAGAGGCGCAGAGAAAAAACAAGATTGTCAAAAGAAGAAACATAAAAGCACAGAATAGGAAAGTTGGTGCTGGAAACAGGAGAAACAGAGGAATGCGGAAAGGCCGAACAAAAATCTTCTCTCTGCGTCCTCTGCGCCTCTGCGTAGAAAATGGGCAGCGGACTGATCCCGCGAAGGACGTAAAGCAATGAACCTGGTGTTGGCGATGTTCATAAATCCGGCGCTGTTCGCCTGGGGAGCGGCGGCGGCCTCGGTGCCGATCATCATCCACCTCTTGAACCGCCGGCGGTTCAAGACGGTGGACTGGGCGGCCATGCGCTTCATCCTGGAGTCCATCCGCAAGAATCGCCGCCGCGTCCGCATCGAAGAGATGATCCTGCTGGCCCTGCGCTGCCTGGCCGTGTTCCTGCTGGCCCTGGCGGTGGGGCGGTACATGATGAGCTCGACGGCCGGTGCGGCCAACCTGGGCAGCCAGGCGCAAGCCGTTTACTACTTCATCCTTGACGACAGCGTCTCCATGGGCCAGCAGGTGGGCAACACCACCAGCTTCGCCAAGGCCGCCAGCGACCTGGCCGACACCCTGGGCAACATTCCCACCACCGACAAGGTGGAGGTGCTGCTCACCAGCAAGCCCCTGGAGGATGCCGCCGTCTTCAAGATCGGCAGCCTCACCGACAAGCTTTCCCTGGTCAACAAGGTCAAGGGCCTGCGCCCCGGCGACACCGGCAACCAACTGCACCTGGCCCTGAAGCGCGCCAATATGGTGCTGGCCGACGACCCCATGCCCAAACGGCTTTTCATCTACGGCGACTTCCGCAAGATCGACCTGGAAGGGGCGGAGATGGAGGAGGCGCGGGCGGAACTGAAGAAGCTTTCGGCCAAGCGCGTGCCCATCACGCTGTATGCCTACGGCCTGGCCAATGGCGTGAACCTGACCATCCAGGAGGTCAAGCTGGTGGGTCGGCGGCCGGGGGGGAGCGAAGTGGGGGCGATGGCGGTGGCCGGCCAGGACCTGCGGATACAGGCCAAGGTGGCCAACACCGGCAGCCAGCGGGTGGAGCGCACCAACCTGGGCTTGGCCGCCCGCTGCGCCGACGGCTCGGAGGCCTCTCCCCCGGTGGTGGAAGTGCCCGACCGCCGAAGCGGGCGGACCGGCCTGGACCCCGGAGAGGTCGAAACCGTCACCTTCAGCTACTGCTTCCCGGTGGCTGGGCCTTCCAGCCTGCAGCTTCGCCTGCCGGCCGACGGCCTGGAGGGCGACAACTCCGCCTACCTTGCCCTGAACGTTCGCCAGGCCAGGCGCGTGCTGCTGGTGGACGGGGCGCCCGATGTCAACGATCCTTTCGCCAGCGAGTCCATTTTCGCCTCCTGGGTGCTTGACCCCACCGGCGACGGCAAGTGGCGCAACCAGGTGGACGTGATGGCCCTGGACCGGCTGGGCGACATGAGCTTTGGCGACTATGACGCGGTGGGCCTCTTGAACGTGGGCGACCTGTCCGCCCAGCAGTTGGAGGCCCTGACCCGCTACGTCGAGAACGGCGGCGGGCTGGCCGTCTTCACCGGCAACCGCGTCAACCCGGCCTTCTACAACGGGGCCTTCTACGCCGGCGGCGCGGGGCTCTGCCCGGCGCGGATCGGGGCCCCGGTGGTGGACGCCGAGCGGCGCAAGTTCTTCACCCTCCGGCCCGACTCCATCGCCGACGACCCCGTCATGGAAGTGTTCCGCGGCAACGAAGGCAAGGGCATGATTTTCCTGCGGTCGATGCACTTCTACGGCTACACCCCGGTGACGGAACTGGCCCCCGAAGGCGTCTCGCCCAAGTACGGCCCGGTGCGCGTGCTGGCCAGGTTCGACGCCCCCGGCCCGGATGCGGGTCACGCTCCGGCCGTGCTGAGCCGCAACGTGGGGCTGGGATCGGTGGTCATGGTGTGCACGGCCGCCGACACGGACTGGTCCGACTGGCCCGGCGTGCCCTCATACCTGGGCTTCATGAACGACCTGGTGGACAGCATCTCCCGCCTGGAAGGCCACGAGTACACCGACCTGGTGGGGCGGAAGATCAGCTATCCGCTGGGGCCGGAACTGGCCAGCGCCCAAGTGACCCTGCAAACCCCGGCCTACCCGGCCCAGGACATCATCAACCTGCCCAACGTGGCCGGCCTGGCCAGTTACGACACCCCGCGGGAGGCGGGCATCTACGCCATGAAATTCGACCTGCCCTCGGGCCAGCAGCAGGCGCTGTTCGCCCGCAACGTCGATCCGCGCGAGGGCAAGTTGCAGACGGCCTCGGAGGCCGAGCTGAAGTCGGCCCTGGGCGTGGAGTTCACTTACGTCAACCGCATGGGGCCGGCGGGAACGGTCTTGGCGGAGGCGTCCGGACGGGAGTTCTGGAAAGCCTTCCTGGCGGCCATGCTGGTGGTGCTGGCGGCCGAGGTGTTCCTGGGCCAGCGGTTTGGCCATTATCAGCAGTAATTGAGGCTGGATATTGGAATGACTAGTTTTCTGGAGCGCATACTGAGTCTTAAGCCGGATTCCCTGGCCGGGGCGGACAAGCTCTTCCTGCGCTTCGCCGCGCAGTACGGCAACTGGGTGATCCTGGGGCTGTTCGTGGCGTTGGCGGCCCTGGCGGTGCTGACGGTGGTCAGCTACCTGCGCGAGGGCGACAACCCGCGCCGGGCCAAGCTCACCCTGGCCGGCATCCGCATGCTGGTCATCCTGGTGATCTTCACCCTGCTGTGGCAGCCCTGCCTGACCGTCAGCCGCAAACAGACGCTGTACTCGACGGTGGTGGTGCTGATGGACGACAGCCGCTCGATGAAGTTGCAGGACCGCTACGCCGGCGAGCCGGCCCGCTCGGCCCTGGCCAAGAAGCTGGGGCTTTCCGGCGAAGACCTCAAGAACCTCTCCCGCACCGACCTGGTCAAGCGGCTGCTGGCCGGCCAGGACGGCCCGCTGGCCCAGCTTGCCAAGGACCATCCGCTGGTCATCCAGCGTTTCCCCAATACCTCCGGCAGCGAGAAATACGCCACCGAGGTTGCCAGAATAATGGAACAGGACGGCGCGCCGGCCAGGCAGGAAGCCAACCAGGTCGCCCAGAGAATCGCCCAGACTCTGGACGATCTCAAGAACGAGGGCAACGAGACCAACCTGGGGGCCGCCCTGCGCAGCGTGGTCAACGAGGTGCAGGGGCAGAGGCTGGCGGGCGTCGTGCTGATAAGCGATGGCCAGGTCACCGGCGGGGGTGAAGTCCGCAGCCGGCTGAGCGCCGCCATGGCCTACGTCCGCCAGCACGGCGTGAAGGTTTACACCATCGGCGTGGGCGACCCCGAGCCGCCGCGGAACGTGGCCGTCCTGAGCCTGCAGGCCCCGCGCGAGGTCCGTCAGGGCAGCGACGTGGAAATGACCGCCTACATCGCCAACCGCCGCTGTGCCGGCCAGACGGCCGAACTTGAACTGGCCCGCCGGCCCGCCGACAGCGCCGCCGACGCCCCCTGGGAAAAGGTCGATATGACCACCCCGGCCAACGTGGAATTGACCGGCAAGGACGACGACCAGACCTACACCCAGGAAATCCCCGTGCGCTTCGATTCCGCCAAGGACGTGGGGGATTTCATCTATCAACTTACCCTCAAGCCGCTGGAGAACGAGTTCTCCGCCGCCGACAACTCCGCCACCCTGCCGCTGCGCATCTCCAGCGAGAAAATCAAGGTGCTCTTAGTCAGCGGCGACGCCGGCTGGGAATTCCAATACCTCCGCAACCTGCTGCTGCGCAGCCCCGACCACTACGCCGTCAGCGTCTGGCAGCAGGATGCCGAAGAGGGCTTCAACCAGGAGGCCTCCAGCCAGGACATGAAACTGGCCCAACTGCCGCGCGCGGAAAACGACCTGTACAAGTACGAAGTGGTCATCCTGTACGACCCGGCCCCCTACGACGCCAAGAAATGCCTCCTGGGCATCGATACCGCGTTCACCAAGCTGCTGGACAAGTTCGTGGGCGACCACCACGGCGGGCTGCTCTTCATCGCCTCCAACAAGTACAGCGATCAAAACCTCACCAGCCCGCAGGAGTCCCTGGCCGACCTGGTGGCCATGCTGCCGGTGGTGCTGGCGCCCCAAACCCGGAACCTGGCCGAACGCATCGCCACGGGGGAGCCGGTGGCCTGGCAGGTGCTGCCCACCGCCATCGGGCTGGAGCACCCGGCCCTGCGCCTCTCGGCCAATCCCCAGGAGAACTTCAACCTTTGGCGGCAACTGCCGGGGGTGTTCTGGGCCCACGCCGTGCAGCGCATCAAGCCGCTGGCCAACGCCCTGTGCGTCTCGGCCGACCCCACCCTGCGCAGCAGCGACAACCAGCCCCTGCCCCTGATCGCCGTGCAGTACTACGGGCGGGGGAGATCGCTCTACCTGGGCTTCGACGAAAGCTGGCGCTGGCGCTACCTCTACGACGGGGCCCTGTACCGCAAGTTCTGGACCAACATGGTGGACTTCCTGGCCGCCGGAAACCTGGAGAAAAAACGCATCGTCATCACCACCGGGGCCGACAAGGTCACCATCGGCGAAGAAGTCCGCATCCACGTCGAGGCCTACGACAAGAACTACCGGCCATTCACCCAGGACAAGATCGAAGTGCAACTGGTGGACGCCTCCGGCGTGCTCAAGAGCCTGCCCGTCACCCTGGGCAGGGTCTCGCGCAAGGTGAAGGTCGAGGGCAGCGGGGAGCTCAAGGAAGCGGTGGAAGGCACGTACGAGGGCGTCTGCAGGCTGTCCAACGAAGGCAGCTTCGTGCTGACTTACACCGATCCCGAATACAAGGACGACGTGGCGGCCAAGGCCCTCAAGGTCGTCCTGCCGGAGGACGAGCTCAAGCATCCCGAGGCCGATCCGGCCACGCTGCAGATCATCGGCTCGGGCGAGAACTTCTTGAACGTGGAACAGGCCGACAAACTGGCGCAAATGATCGCCCCCGACAAGAAGGTGGTTTACAACGAAAGCTCTTTCAACCTGTGGGACGCGCCGCTGGTCATCATCCTGGTGGTGACCCTGCTGGCGGTGGAGTGGATCCTGCGCAAGCGATACAACATGGCTTAGAGTCCCTAGGAGTTGTGAATGCCCGCTGAACAATCGATACCTCCGGCTATTCGCAAAAAGCTCAACGCCCTGCGCCGGCTGCTGCTGGCGCACTTGGTAGGCAAAGGCCTGGCCTGGGTGGCGATAGCCCTGGTGGCCGGCGTGTTCCTGAGCCTGGGGGTCGAGTACAAGCTGCACATGGACCGCGCGCAGCGGCTGCTGATACTGGGGGCGGTGCTGGGCGGAGTGGGGTATGCGTGCTGGAGACTGCTGCTGAGGCCGCTACGGGTGCCCATGGGGCCCGAAGAAATGGCCCTGGTGCTGGAGCGGCATTTTCCCCACCTGGACGACCGGTTGATCAGCGCCTTGCAGTTCGTCCGCTTGGACCCCGCCCTCACCGGTTCCAGCCCGGCGCTGATGCGGGAGGTTTCGCGCCAGGCCCAGGAGCTATCGGCTGGCCTGGCCGTCTCCAAGCCCATCCAGGGCAATCGCACCTGGCGCAGAATCGGCCTGGCCGCGGGCGCCCTGGCGGTGCTGGCGATCTTTACCGCCTTCAACTATCCCGTCATGGCGATGTGGTTCCAGCGGAGCGTGCTGCTTTCCGACGTCGCCTGGCCCAAGAAGACCCACCTGTTCCTGGACCAGGACAGTTTTCGCGTCCGCCGGGCAGACCGGATGGAGGTGGTCAAGCTAAGCCCCTCGGGCCAACTCCGCATCGGGCGCGGGGACGATCTGGAGGCCGTGGTGCACGCCGATCCCGACTACGTCCTGCCCGAGGAGGTCATCTGCCACAGCCGCATGCCCGCCCTGGGGGCGCTGTCCCAGGCGGTCGGGCCGGATGAAACCCTCAGCGGCTACGCCATCAGCTTCCCCAACGCCGCCGCCGATTTTGAATTCTACTTCACCGGCAACGACGACCGCACCCAGACCGTGCAAGTGGTGGTGGTGCCGCCGCCGGAGTTGACCGCCGTCGCCTTCACCGTCAAGCCCCCCGAGTACACCGGCCTGCCGCAATCGGATCTGGGCGCCGCCAACGGCGTGATGACCGTATCGGCCGGCAGCACGGTGATCGTCCGCTCGGCCCTGGCCAACAAGGAACTGGCCCAGGCGCGACTGATGCTGGACGGCAGAAACGTCTGCGACCTGACCCTCAAATCCGTCCAGGTGGATGGCCAGGGCCGGCTGATGGGCATGGAGGGCAAGTTCACCCTGCCCGACCGGCTGGAGAAGAACAGCCTGCCCTTGGAATTCCAGTTGTCCGACCAGGAGGGTTTTGTAAGCAAGGGCGGTTCGGCCCTATACACCCTGCGGATCGAGCCCGACCGCGCCCCGACCGTGGCCCTGGGGCGCAGCGGCGTGCGCGGCGACATCAGCGCCCACTGCATAATTCCGCTGCTGCTGGAGGTGCATGACGACCACGGGTTATCGGCGGCCCAACTAAGCGTCAGCGTGGCGACGCCCGAGGGGCTGACCAGCACCGCACCGGCCAGTCAGCCCGACAGCCAGCCGGCCAGCCAGCCAACCAGCCAACCCGCCGGCGTCGATATCCCCTTTGAAAACCTCCCGCCGCTGCAGAAGGAGGTCAAGCTTCAGCCGCGGCTCATGCTCAGCAAAATGGCCTGGTTCAGCACCAGCCCCGAACTGCAGAAGATCACCGACTACCAGTGGCGCCCCGGCCAGATCGTCACCCTGCAGGCCAGCGTGCTGGACAATCTGCCTGGGTCATTCGGCGGGCCCAACCAGGCCCAAAGCTCGCCCCTCAGCTTCAAGATCGTCAGCGACCAGGAACTGCTCACCGAACTGATTCGCCGGCAGAAGGAATTGCGGGCCGATTTCCTGGGCTGCATCAACGTCCAGACCGGCGTTCATGCCCGCCTGAGCGACCTGGACCTGTCGGCCCCGGAGGCCAACGACAAACTCTCCAGCAGCCTGGACGACCAGCGCCGGGTGGCCCAGCAGACCGCCATCGTGGTGCAGCAGTATCGCACGGTGATGGAAGAGATGGAGAACAACCAGGTGGGCGAGCGCGACCACCGGGCGGTCCTGACCACCGTCATCATCGCCTTGGGGAATCTGTCGGAAAAATCCTTGCCCGAGGCAGCCGCGGTGGTGGAACGTGCGTCTAAGAATAAGACACCCGAAAGCCTGGCCGACGCCGCCGCGGCCGCCGACCGGGTCCTTCAAGAAATGAACAGCGTACTGGACATGATGATCAAGGGCCAGGACCTGCAGGACAGCATCAACGCCCTGAACATCATTATGGAGTGGACGCAGAAGCAAAAGCAGGACATACAGGACCAGGTGAGAAAAGAGCTGGGCAACTTCCTCAAGAGCGGCCCCAGCACCAGGCCCGGTTAACTTCGGCCGGAGATCAAGGCATGAACCTAAAACGAGTCGCCCTGACACTGTTGGTGATGGCCCTGGGCGGTTGGGCCCTGGCCCAGAGCACGCGCCCAGCCAGCCCGGAATTGATCTCCCGCCAGGCCCTGATCAAAGACCAGTTTGACCGCCTGGCCAAGAACATGGCCGAGATCGCCCAGATCGTCAAGAAGACCGACCCCAAGACGGCCGCCACCCTTGAGGCCGCCCTGGACGAGGCCAAACGGGCCAACGTCGAGGGCGACATGGACAAGGTCATCGAAAACCTCAACAAGGGCCTGAGCCTCCTGGCCGGCCGCAGGGAGGACGATGTCCTGGAGAAACTCGCCGACATCATGCGGATCCTCAAGAGCGGCCCGGGTGAAGTCACCTCCGACGACATCACGCGCATGCAGAAGGCCCTGGAGGAAATCAACAAGCTGCGCAACGACCAGCAGGACCTCAACGACCGCACCAAGCTGGCTACCCAGGGCGAAAAGATGGCCCAGCGCATGCGCGAGCTGGCCGGGCAGCTCGACAACATCATCAAGCAGCAGGAAGAGCTGCTGAGCAAGTCCACCACCCTGCCCGAAGGCGACCAGGCGGTCAGGAAGCTGGTGGCGGCCCGGGATGAGGTCCGCGCCCTCATGGCCAAGCAGGCCGCTCTGACCGAGGCCGCCTCCAAGGCCAACATCGGGCAGATGNNTGGGGAAGGATGCGGCCCTGTCCGAAGCCCTCGCCCAGGCAGGGGCCGATGCCAAGACCGCCCAGTCCGCCTCCGAGCAGGTTGGCCAGGCCGCCAAGGCCATGGGCCAGGCCGGCAAGGACCTCTCCGCCACCCAGGCCGAGCAGGCCGCTCCCAACCAGGCGACGGCCGGCAGCCAATTGGCCGCCGCCGACAAGACCCTCTCCGACGCCATCGACAAGCT
>PMYM01000225.1:10535-10668 GCA_003171235.1 Phycisphaerales bacterium
GCCACCGCCGCCGGCAAACTCTCGCGGCAGCAAAACCAACTGGCCCAGCAGACCGGCAAACTTTCCCAGAACGTCAAGGATGCCGTTGCCGCCTCGGGCGTGAAGAACCCGGGCGATTCGCCCGCTTCATCGC
>PMYM01000050.1:0-10116 GCA_003171235.1 Phycisphaerales bacterium
AACATCACAACCCGGATTGCGCGAGCGGCCCGACAGCCGCTCGCCCTACTTGACTATCAGCTAAATGCAGTTAGTCTTAACAATCCTGATTTTACGACCATACGCAGCATTTGGCCTACCTTAGGGGGCGCCCCGCTTGATTCAATTACGACAATACAATCTCGCGACAGTCTGAGATACACGATACCGTCGTCATCGATTTGCTCACTAATGCCCATAATTTGAACGTCCTGACCAACCAATTCAAATCCTGGGGTAACACCAGCCGTTTCTTCTGCATTCTCGCCTACTTGCAGCACAAGTGCGATATCGAGCTCCGCGTCGTACTCCTTACCGGCGACTGGCGTGATCCTCTTGCTCTTCCAGAAAGCCGCACCATTGCCGGCAGCGCAAGAGAAATCAACCAACATGCCGCTGCCTTCAGTTCGCATCGAAGTTATCTTAACCTTCATCGCTGTATCCGTTGCAGGACGTTGTCCACATAATCATCATACCAGGTTTCCTCGTGGTAGCAGTAGGGCGAGCGGCTCCTGGGCCGCTCGCGCAATTCCATTGGTCCGTTCCCTCGGCCGGAATTCCAGTGAACATTGCGTGATTGCTTCGCTTGGCTCGGCAAAGCACGGCGCCGGGCTTTGCTTCTTTTTGGGTGGCACGGGCTTTCTACCTTGTGCACGCACAGCCTGGAAAGGCTGTGCCGCCAAAGAGGCTACCCGCAGATTCAACGTCGACCCGATACCAGGCTTGTTGCTCGAAGTTGTGCGCGGGCCTGGGCGAACTCGGCCCCGAAGAAGAAGATCATGCCCGAGTAGTAAAGCCACAGCAGCAGGGCCAGCACCGCCCCGGCGGCGCCGAAGGCCGAGGTGGCGGCGCTGCGGGCCAGATACAGCCCGATGAAAAACTTGCCCACGGTAAACAGCACCCCCGCCAGCACCGCCCCCCAGAATACGTCCCGCCAGGCCGTGCGGATATCGGGCAGGAACTTGTACAGGGCGGTGAAAACCGCTATCACCAGCGCCAGGGTCACGGCCTGGTTGACGTACTGCCACAGGGCCTTGGTCAGGCTGGGGGCCAGTTGCCCGAGAGACTCCTGGGCCGACGAGAGCATGGCCGACAGCGCCAGCGACAGGATCAGCACCGCCCCGGTCAAACCGATCAGCACCAGCGACCACAGCCGGCGGCGGGTATAAACCCATATCGCCCGCCCCTTGCGCCGCGGCGCCGACCAGACGGCGTCCATGGCGTTCTGCAGCTCCGTCAGCACGCCGGTGGCGCCAAACAGCAGCGTCGGGGCGCTGATGAGAATGGCCAGGATGCCGTGGCCGTGCCCGGCGTGGTGGACGTTGCGCAGCGCCGAGTGGATCATGTCGGCCACGTCCGGCCCGACGAATTCGCTCAGCCGGCCGAGGGCCTCGCCGCGGGCGACGCGGGGGCCCCAGATAAACCCGGCGATGGTGATGGCGATGATCAGCAGCGGCACCAGCGAGAAGAGCGTGTAGAAGGCGACGGCGGCGGACTGGCGGCTGGTCTTGTGATTGCTCCAGTTCACCACGGCCGTCTTTAACACCTGCCACAGGCTTCGCAGTCTCATGCCGCCGCTCCTTGCGGGCAATTGTAGCGGGCCGGGGCGGAGATTATAATCCATCCGTCGCCGCCGGTTGGCCCGATGGCGGCCTTTTTTGTTGGGAGCCCCCCTTGTCGCTGGCGTATCTGAGCCTGGCCCTTTTCTCTGGCATCGCCTTCTCCGTGTTCGGCGTCACCTATCGCCTGGGGCAGGACCGGCGCGTCAGCCCGCCCCAGATAATGTTGCTGGTTGGCCTGGCCGGAAGCGCCTTCTTCGCGGCGGATTGCTGGGGCAAGCCGCTGGGGGACGTGCCGGCCGACCTGTGGGCGCTGGCCCTGGTGGCCGGCGCGGGACAGGTGCTGGCGGTCAGGCTGTTCGGGGTGGCGTTGGCGCGAGGCGGATTGGCCGGGCCCTGGTGCGCGGTGTCGCTGCCCTTTGTGCCGACATTCCTGTACGGGCGGTTCTTCCTGGGCGGGTCGATCTCGCTGCTGCAGGCATTGGCCATGGCGGCGGCGGGCGGCTGCGTGCTGGCGGCGTCGCTGCAGCAGAAGAAGCGGCAGGCCCCAGAGACCCTCCAGCCGCGCCGCGCCGGCTTCGGGGCGGCGCTGGCCTACTTCTTCCTGCTGCTGGCCATGCTGATCGGCAACGGGCTGGAAGGGGTGGCCATGGCCCAGCGAAAGCTGGTCCTGAGTTCCCGCCCGGAACTGGAAGGAATCACCCAAAGCGCAATGTGTCTTGTGCTTTATGGCGGCATCACCCTGGGGCTGCTGATTGTGTTGGGCTGGTCGCGAACCTTGCGTGCCCCGCTGAAGTGGTGGCTCGTGCTGGGGGCCGTCTCCACGGTGGGGTCCATCCTGGGCATCACCTCGCTTTTCGTCAGCACTGCCCACGGCGTATCCAGCGAAATCGGCATGACCCTCAGCGGCATCGGGCAAATTCTGACGGTGGCGCTGCTGGCGGTGAGCGTTTTCGGCGAAAAGGCCGACCGCCTATGGCTGGCGACGGTAGGCCTGGGGGTCATGGCGGTGGTGCTGGCCAACCTTGAAGCCATCCTGCCGGCCCGATCCCTGCCGGCGCTGCTGCAAATCAGTTTCTGAGCGACATCCCCGGCCCGGTCGCCCAAGAAACATTTGCCTTCCATACTAAAGTCCGGCCCGCAAATTCCCGAAGAAGACTGTGGCACTGGGTTCCGCACATTAGAGGTAGAACCATGAAGGCTCTGATCATCGACAACGATTCTCGCCTCATCAACCAGATCCGCCAGACACTGGAAGCCGACGGCCACCTGGCTGTGGACTACGCCGACGCCGACCAGGCCCTGCGACAGGGGCGCAACTGGCGGCCGGAGGTGGTCTTCGTCAACAGCGAACTGCCTGCCTGCTGGCAGGGCGACCTGCTGGACAAGCTGGCCAGGCTGCCTGACCGTCCGGCCATCATTCTTACGGCCAGCCTGGAGCGGTTCGACCTGGCCTGGCGCGCCTGGCAGCTCGGCGGCGACGAAGTGGTCTTCAAACCCCTCTTCGGGACCGATGAAGTTCACCGGGTCATACTGACGGCCCGGCAAAAGGCCATTACCGGCCGAGAATATAAGCCCTTCGCCCAAGCGGCTTGATGAGTCTTTTTCTGCTCAAGAAAAAGCCCCGCAAGTGCGGGGCTTTTTTTTCGCGCGGACTGTCAGCTTCTCTTCATCCCGCGTGCGCCGGTTATTTCTGGATGTGCGCCCAGTAGGCCATGCAGGCGGTGAACAGCCAGAGTGCCCCGGCCAGAAAGGCCGCCAGCGCGGCTGGGATGCGCAGGCCCTTGCTGTTTCGCCACTGGGCCACCGGCAGGGTGAGGATTCCCGCCAGGCCGGTCAGGCAGAAGCCCGCAGCCGAGAGCGGCGCCGACTGGGTCAGCCCCAGGTTCAGAATCCTTGCCCCAATCAGGACGGCCGTCACTCCGGCCAGCATGGCCAACAGCCCGACGGACCACAGGCTCCAATCGCGCGCCAGCGCCAGGGCCGCCGCCAGCAGGATTGCCCCCAGCATCACCGACGGCTCGCCGTACATGACGTTGTAACTCCCCGGCAGCGGCCAGGTGAAGATCAGATACAGCCCGCCGCTGAGGGCGACCAATCCGGTGGCGGCGAAACCGGCCGCGAAGTAGCGGGCGTCGCGCTCGATGCCCTTCCACCAGTACCAGGCCGCCATCCACAGCGCCGCCGACATGTTCACCAGCATCAGGGGGAGGAAATCGTACCTGGGCATGAGGATTCCTTTCCGGACCGGCGGGCCGTGGGGCCGGCCGCCCGTTTGGGGCATTATTTCCCGGTGCGGGCCATAAGGCAACCGACCGAGACAAATAGGCGGTTGGGACGACAACAGGAAACCCCCGACTTACGTCGGGGGCTATGAGCCGTTACTTCCGCCAGGAGTCTTTTTCCGGCTGGATGCGTTTCTCCAGTTGGGCCGAAGGGCTGACCAGCTTGCCGCGGCGGTACTGCCTGGCCAGGAAGGCCCGGCGGATTATGCGATAGGGCTTGCCCAGGAAGGCGTGCAGGCGGTGAAGAATCCCGCGGCGTCGGGAAAGCCGCTCCTCCTGGGGGCTGAGCAGCTCCGGCGCTATCCGGCGTTTGTGCTTGTAGAGGTGGTAGAGGTCCTTCCGCTGGAACTGCCGCACCAGCAGCGCCCGCAGGCTGCGCAGCGGCCAGGGCAGATCGTCGCGCCGGGGCAGCGAAATCTGGAAGTCCACCAGGTAGGGCCGGCCTGCCTGGTCCACCAGGATGTTGGAACGCTTGTTGGCGTCGATGTATGCCAGCCCGCGGGCGTGGACGGCGTCGAACAGCTCGCGCAGGCGGGGCCAGAACTCCGCCGGCACGGACGGGCAGTGGTCCAGCGGCTGGGCGGGCACGTACTCGATGGCGCAGCCGTTGGCGCCCACGTCGCCCAGGTAGCGGGGTATCCCCTCCACCCCGGCCAGCAGGCGGTAGGCCAACTTCTCGCGCTCCCGGCTGCGGCGCCCCACCCAGCCCATCGGCAGCCCGCAGAAGCCCTGCAGGCGGTAGAACTTCACCACCGCCCGCGGCAGCGTGGCGGCAACGGGCTGGTAGAGCGCTGTGGCGGCGTAGAAGTCGTGCTTGAAGACCTCCAGCAGCGTATAGGCCTGGCCGGCGATGTCCAGCCGCTGCGGCGGCGGGGCCGGCAGGGCGAACCATTTCGCGTTGGCGTTTTGTCGCTGCATGTACAGTTACTGTTCCTTCAATGTCGATATTGTGAGTCGAACAGTTGAACAGTAGAGCACCAGACCGCGGGCTCAATGCGCCTTCTCCTGTTCACCTGATCAACTGCTCGCCTGCTCTGTTCTACTGAAGGGCCTGCTTCATGTCGGCGGCGAAGGCCTTGGCTTCTTCGGCCACTGCCGCTTGCCAGGGCCGGCCGGCGTAGCGCTGCTGGGAGAAGGCGTACAGCACGCTGCGGCTGGCGTTGACGATGGCCCCCGTGCCGTCGCGCTTGAAGGCGGCGGCGCAGTCGGCGGCGCTGGCCCCCTGGACGCCGTAGCCGGGCACCAGGAATATCTGCTGGGGCATCAGGTCGCGCAGCAGGAAGGCCTCCTGCGGGTAGGTCGCCCCCACCACCGCCCCCACGCAGGAATAGCCGTTGCGCCCCACCAGCCCGCTGCGCCCGCCGATGCCGGCCAGGTGCTCCGCCAGGTGCTGGTAGAACCGCTTGCCCTTGGCGTCGGCGAAATCCTGCACCAGGGCGGCGGATGGGTTGGAGGTGCGCACCAGCACGAACAGCCCGCGCCCGGTCCGGGCGGCCACGTCGATGAATGGGTTGATGCCGTCGGCCCCAAGGTAGCCGTTGACGGTGATGGCGTCGGCGCTGTCGTCGCGCCCCAGGTGGCCCTCGGCGTACTGCTGGGCGGTCGAGCCGATGTCGTTGCGCTTGACGTCGCCGATGACGATCAGCCCGGCCTTGCGGGCGGCGGCCACCACCTTCTCGTACGCCGACACTCCCAACGCGCCGTAGCGCTCGAAATAAGCCACCTGCGGCTTGACCGCCGGCACGATGCCCGCAACCGCCTCGATGACCCCCAGGCAGAAGCGTTCAATAGCCGCCACCGGCGCGGCGGATTTGAGCGCCTCGGGCAGGCGGGCGAAGTCCGGGTCCAGGCCCACGCACACCGGCGAGCGGTCGGCCTTGACGATGGCCGAAAGCAGTCGATCAGCGAAATTCTCCATCGGCGTCCGCGTTCCTTTCCGCCCCGGGCCAGGCGGCCCGGCCCAACCTGGCTCTTTTTAACCTCCAGGGCGGCGCTTGACAATTCCCAGTCGCCCAGGCCGCCGGTATTCGGGTATGATACGCCCTCCAACAGGAGTCCGGGCATGAAAGTGTGGCTAAACGGCGAATTGGTCGACGCCAGCCAGGCCAAGCTGAGCGTCTTCGATCACGGCACGCTCTACGGCGACGGCGTCTTCGAGGGCATCCGCATCTACGCGGGCAAGATCTTCCAGGTCGCCGCCCACATCGATCGCCTGTTGCGCTCAGCCGACAGCATCCGGCTGAAAATGCCCTACGCCAAGGATGAGCTGATCGAGGCCATGTACCAGACGCTCCAGGCCAACGGCCGGCGCGACGGCTACATCCGCCTGGTGGTCACGCGCGGGGCGGGAAACCTGGGGCTCTCGCCCTTCAAGTGCCTCCAGCCCGGCGTCTTCATCATCGCCGACACCATCGAGATGTACCCGCGCCAGATGTACGAGGAAGGCATGCCGGTCATCGTGGCCAAGACCCTGCGCACCTCGCGGACGATGCTCGACCCGGCCATCAAGAGCCTAAACTATCTCAACAACATCATGGCCAAGATGGAGGCCGTCGACGCCGGGGCGGGCGAGGCCATCATGCTCAACGACAAGGGCTACGTGGCCGAGGCGACCGGCGACAACGTCTTTATCGTCCGCAGTGGCGTGCTGGTCACCCCGCCGGTCGAAGCGGGCTTTCTGTCGGGCGTGACGCGCGGGGTGGTGATGCGCCTGGCCGGAGAACTGGGCATCCCGGTGGCCCAAGAGAATTTCAAGCCGGCCGATCTCTATACCGCCCAGGAGTGTTTCCTGACCGGCACCGCGGCCGAGGTGATCGCCGTGGCCACGGTCGATGGCCGGAACATCGGCCAGGGCAAGGTCGGGCCGCTCACGCGCAAGCTTATGACGGCCTTCCGCCAGTTCACCCAGTCGCCAGAAGCGGAAGGCAGGTAGCATTTTCGAGGAATTCATGGCCAAGGCGCTAAGGCTGGAATGTGCGATTTTCGATTTACGATTTTCGATTTAACGGCAGAAGCCAAAGGCAACGGCGAAATCATTCCTAAATCGTAAATCGCAAATCGAAAATCGAAAATTAGAGTGTGCCTATGCCCATGTATTCGCCACAATTCATCCTGCAGGTTCAGCAGGCCAACGACATCGTTGACCTGGTGGGGCAGTTCGTCTCGCTCAAGAAGCGGGGCAAGGAATTCATGGGGCTGTGCCCCTTCCACCAGGACCACCGCCCCAGCATGTACGTCTCGCCGGCCAAGCAGATATTCAAGTGCTTCGCCTGCGGGGCCGGCGGCGACGTCTTCCGCTTCCTGATGCTCTCCCAGCGGCTGGAATTCCCCCAGGCAGTGGCCGAACTGGCCCAGCGGGCGGGCATCGCCCTGCCGCGCGGCGAGTTTGAAAGCGAAAACGTCGACCGCTCCCTCTCCAGCCAGACGCTGGTCAAGTTGATGACCTGGGCAGCGGGCTACTACCGCCAACAGCTTGCCTCGCCGGCCGGCCAGGCGGCCCTGGAATACGCCCGCGCCCGCAAGATCAGCGATGAATCCATCAGCCGCTTCGGCCTGGGCTACGCCCCCGCCGGATGGGAAGACCTCTGCCGCGCCGCCGTCCGGGCGGGTTTCACCGACCGGCAACTGCTGGCCGCCGGCCTGGCCGTCGAGCGCGACAACCACACCTGCTACGACCGCTTCCGCAACCGCCTGATGTTCCCCATCCTGGACCTGCAGGATCACATCATCGCCTTCGGCGGGCGGGCGCTGGCGGCCGATGAGCGGGCCAAGTACCTCAACAGCCCCGAGACGGTGCTGTTCGACAAGTCGGCCAACCTGTACGGGCTGAACTGGTCGCGGGCGGGCATCGCCACCTCCCGCCGGGCGGTGGTGGTCGAAGGCTACCTCGACGCCCTGATGCCCCTGCAGGCCGGCCTGGACAACGTGGTTGCCACCCTGGGCACCAGCCTGACCGAGCGGCACGTCCGCCTGCTGGGGCGTTTCGCCGACGAAGTGGTGCTGGTCTTCGACGCCGACCTGGCGGGTCAACTGGCCGCCCAGCGGGCCATCGAGCTTTTCCTGGCCCAGCGGGTGAACCTGCGCGTGGCCACGGTGCCTACGGTGGGCCCGGGCGGCGAGGCGGTCAAGGACCCCTGCGACTACGTGCTGGCCGCCGGGGCCGAGGCGTTCAAGCAGGTGCTGGAGCAGGCCCCCGACGCCCTGGAATATGCCTGGTCGCGACAGCGGGCGGCCTACCAGCAGGCCCCCAGCATCGCCGAGAAGGGGCGGATCGCGGATGACTTCCTCCGGCTGGTGGTTTCATCCGCCGCCTACGGCGCCATCGACACGCTGCGCCAAAACCTGCTGGCCAACCACATCGGCGAGCTGGTGGGGCTATCGCCGACGCAGGTGGCCGGCCAGATGCAGCGGTTGGCGCGGAGCGTTCGCCGGCCTGGGTCGGCCCAGCCGGCCGACCAGCCCCAAACCGATCTCCAGGCCTGCCCTTCCGAACGGGCCGAAAAGTGGCTGCTGGGGGCGCTGCTCAACCAGCCCGAACTCTTCACCAGCATCTGCGACCGGCTGGAGGCCGAGGATTTCCGCGCGCCGCTCTTGCGCCCGGTGGCCCAGCATGTCTGGTCGCTGGGGGTGCAGGGCCAGTTGTCGCTGGGGGCGGTGCTGGCGGCCGACCCGGGCGTGCAGTGGGCGCAGGTGATAACCGACCTGCAGCTTTCCGGCCAGGAACGGGGCCTGCACGAGCAGACGGCCCTGGAGGCCTGCCAGGACCTGCTCCGCCGCCACCGCGCCGACGAGATGGCGGCCCTCAAGCTCCAGGGTCAGGACGACCAGGCCCTCAAGAGAATCCAGGAAGAGGCCCGCCGCCCCGACCGCCGCCGCCTGCCGCGCGTGCGGTGAGGCCCGCCGGGAAGTCGTGGGAAGTTCCAAGACTCTACGCAGAGGCGCAGAGAACGCAGAGAACGCAGAGAAAGCTTTGAAGCTCAAGAAGAAACAAAGTGGGCCGCAAAGACACAACGAGCACGAAGAACACCCAAAGGACGCGTTGAAGTTGTAAAGAGAATAGAAACTTCGTGATCTTTTTGCCTTTGTGGCGAATTTGTTTTTCCGTTCCGAGAGCCCGGAGGGCGACTNNGCTCGGGCAAACCGTTCATCTACAAGAAGACCGCCGATGGGTACATCCTCTACAGCGTCGGGGAGAACATGACCGACGACGGCGGCAAGGCCAAGGCCGAGGGCGGCGACGACCTGGTTGTCAAGACGCCGCCGGCGGCGACAAGCACCCAGAAGGCAAATTGAGGCCGCTTAATCCCGCACGAGGAACCGTTGGCTTCGCTGACGAACCCACGTGCCCTACGCGACTATTTCCCTCGGGAGCGCCTTTCGCCCAGGGAAGGCTAAACATGGTCACGCGAAAAGAAGCGTGACCATGCCACCCGGCCGGACGATAGACTCTGGAGCGGAGTTGTCCGGTGGAAAGCCGGCACGGGCGGTGGAACAGGTTTGTAACCTGTTCCCTTCGGCACAGGTTGAAAACCTGTGCCACCAGGTTCATGGGCAAAACCCATGGGTCGGCGGAGGCGTAATGGTTGAAGCCAGGCCAAGATATGGCGCATCGGCCGACCCGCACCGGGCGGGCACCGTATATAAGAAAGCGGCAAATTGGCGGATGAGGGATTGTCCCCGGCCGGGCAAATGAGTAAAATTGCTAAATTGCGACCCTCCAAATAGGCGAGTGGGAATACAACCATGGCAGAAGGCGCTTCAGACGCGTTGAAGAACTCGGTCAAGGCCCTGATCGACAAGGGCAAGGCGCGCGGGTACCTCACCTACGAAGAGATGAACGAGGAACTGCCCGGCGAGGCGGTCGAGCCCGATAAGCTCGACTCGCTCTTGATGACGCTGGACGAACTGGGCATCGACCTCATCGACGAATCCGAGGTCAGCACCCGCGAGAAGTTCGTCGACGGCACGGAAGAAGAAGCCGAGCCGGAAAAGGACGAATTCAAGACCGCCCTGGAAGAAGAGCTGGAGGCCGAGCGCGGGCGCATCGACGACCCGGTGCGCATGTACCTCACCCAGATGGGCGAGATCCCCCTGCTTTCGCGCGACCAGGAAATCGGCCTGGCTCGCAAGATTGAAATGACGCGCATGCACTTCCGCCGGCGGGTGCTGGAAAGCGACTACTGCGCCGCTCAGGCGGTGGAAATCCTCCAGCAGGTGGGCGACGGCGACCTGCCCTTCGAACGCACCATGAAGAT
>PMYM01000050.1:10155-10626 GCA_003171235.1 Phycisphaerales bacterium
GATCTGGCGCCGGCGCCGGCGCGTGGCCAGGCTGCTGGAAGAGCTGTCGCTGCGCACCAGCCGCATCCAGCCCCTGATGCGCAAGCTGCTGCACATCACCGACAAGATGACCGAGCTGCAGCACATGATCGACTCATCCGCGGTCAACGACATACCGGCCGAGGACGTGGCCGTCATGCGCGAGGAGCTGGCCGGGCTGATCGACCTGGTCATGGAAGAGCCCGACGTGCTCAAGAAGCGGGTCAAGGCCATCCAGAAGGTCTTCTACGATTACGAGCAGGCCAAGCGCGAACTGTCGGGGGGCAACCTGCGGCTGGTGGTTTCCATCGCCAAGAAGTACCGCAACCGCGGCCTGAGCTTCCTGGATTTGATTCAGGAAGGCAACGCGGGGTTGATGCGGGCGGTCGACAAGTTCGAATACCGGCGCGGCTTCAAGTTCTGCACCTATGCCACGTGGTGGATTCGCCAGGC
>PMYM01000215.1 GCA_003171235.1 Phycisphaerales bacterium
TGATTTGTGAAAACTGCTCTAGCCTTTCGGTTACGCCAGGAGCACGCTGTTTTGGGCGGACGCCAGGGTTGCCAAGGTCTTTCCTAGCCGCCGCGACCTACTTCGCCAAGGCTTCGTAGGTCAGTAACAACGCGGCTGCCATGCCACCCGAAAAAAAGAGCCCCCGGCCATTCGGCCGGGGGCTAAATATCACAGCTACTTCTTCTAAAGCTACTTCGCCTGCTTCTTGCTTCCTGCCCTTCTTGGCAGTGGCCTTCTTCTTGGGCCGGGATCTCTTGACTGTTTTGGCGGCCATCCGCCCACGCATGCTCGGGGAGACAACATGGTTGATTCTTTCCGGGCAACTCCGATAATAAGAAGGTGCAATTGAAAGGGGCTGACATGAAAACCGCCGTCGCAATCCTGGGCCTTGTCGCCGCCGCGGCCATCGCCCAGAACGTCCCTGGAAGCGGACCGGCTGCGGCGCCACCAATCGCAATACCACTTCTTCGGCCCGCCGCGAGCACGACCGCTTCCGCGCCGACCAGCCTGCCCTTCACCCTTGGCTACGACACCACGCGCATCACCAAGCCCCTCCTGCCTGACGGCCGGCCGGATTACCTGGCGGCCATCAATGAGATGGCCTCCAAGGGCGTCACCAGGGACAACAATATGGCCATTGCGTTCCTGGAGGTGCTTGACGACCAGCAATTCCTCGGCAAGCCCCCCCTGCGTGACGAAATCCTGGCAAAGCTTGATATCTCGCGGCCGCCAGAACACCTTCATTTCAAGAACCTGGCGGGAATCGGTGACTGTGACGAAGCCGCGGCCCGCCCGTGGCGGTCTAAGGAGGATCCTGCCCTGGCGGACTTGCTCAATGACATGCCGCTGGCTGCGGCGCGCGGGGCCACTGAGCGTTCCCGCTGGTATATTCCGCTGGTGAGGTCGAAGGAAGAGGTATTCCTGATCAGGACGCGGATACCCATGTTAGGTCAGTTTCGATTAGTTTCCAAGGCATTGGTCATACACGCCAATCTTGCCGTTGGAGAAGGCCGGCAGGAGGATGCCCCCGCCGATTTGCTGGCCGCCCATCGCCTGGGCTGTCTGCTTGGGCAGGACCCTCTACTGATTGGGAAACTGGTGGCTGCTAGCCTGGTGTCGTCGGCTGACAAAGCCATAGCCGACAGTGCCGCCGCGGGCGCGTTTTCGCCAGCCCGAGCCAGGAAGTTGGCAGAGGATCTCATTTCCGCCGGCCCCATGCCCGATATGGCAAGCGCAATTGACAATTGCGAGAGATTCATCATTCTGGATTTCATCGTGCAAGCAACCGGAGTGGACAAGGGGGATTTGTTTGAGTTCCTGACGACAACTCTGGCCAGCGGGCAAACTGCCAAACTGAAGGGTAATTTTTTCCGCCAGGCGTTCCTGAAGAACTGGCCAAAGGCGGATTACGACACAATCCTGCGGCGTGTCAACCAGCACTACGATGACTTGGTTAAGGCCATGGGCCAGCCTTCATTCGGCCAACGAGCCAAGGCCATTGAAGATATTGGCCAACAGTTGAGTCAACTAGAGGACCGCGTGGCAACCCAGCCGGCTTCCACATCGCCGACGCAGTGGACCGGTGATTTCATCCTTTCAATTCTCTTGACCAGGATTAGCCATAGCCAGATTTCAACCGATCTGGCTATGGTTCAGCGCGACCTGGCCGTGGTGGCGTTGGGATTGTGCGCCTACAAGGCCGACAACGGCAAGTACCCCGACAGCCTTGATGTGCTGGCGCCCAAGTACCTGACCAAGGTGCCGGAGGATTTCTGCTCGGGCAAACCGTTCATCTACAAGAAGACCGCCGATGGGTACATCCTCTACAGCGTCGGGGAGAACATGACCGATGACGGCGGGAAGACCAAGGGCCAGGGCGGCGACGACATCGTCGTCAAGACCCCCTCGCCGGCAGCGACCCAGCCGTAGCCGTAGGGCACGCGGGTTCGTGAGCGAAGCGAAGGGTTCCGCGTGCGAGATGGATGGGTAATGCCCGTCGGACAAGGTCGGAACGTATCCCGCACGCGGAACCTGACCCCGGCGTCGCCGGAGCCAGAACCCGCGTGCCCCGCGCGAAATTGTCTTGCCCGCGGCGGCGGGCGGCCTTAGAATCTCCGTTTTGTCGCCCTCTCCCGCAGCGCAGATGGGCCTGTCGGGCAGTATGTAAGGGCCAGAAAAACTCAACATCCGGAGAGCGCCATGGAAGTAGTTATCTGCCGCAGTTACGACGAAATCAGCAAAGCCGCCGCCAAGGAGATCGCCGACCTGCTGAACACCAAGCCCGACGCCGTGCTGGGCCTGGCCACAGGTTCCACCCCCCTGGGGATGTACAAGGAACTGGTGCGGATGCACAAGCATGACGGCCTGGACTTCTCCCAGGTCACCACCTTCAACCTGGACGAGTACGTCGGCCTGTCCCCCGACCATGACCAGTCCTACCACTACTTCATGCACGAGAACCTCTTCAAGCACATTAACGTCCCGCCCCAGAACATCCACGTGCCCAGCGGCACGGCCAAGAACCACAAGGCCTTCTGCGCCTGGTACGAGCAGCGGATCAAGGACTGCGGCGGCATCGACGTGCAGGTGCTGGGCATCGGCTCCGACGGGCACATCGCCTTCAACGAGCCCACCAGCAGCCTGGGCAGCCGCACCCGCATCAAGACCCTGGCCAAGCAGACCATCGAGGACAACGCCCGCTTCTTCAAGAGCGCCGGCGAAGTGCCCATCTACGCCATCACCATGGGCGTGGGCACCATCATGGAGGCGCGCAAGCTGCTGCTGCTGGCCAACAAGAAGAACAAGGCCAAGGCCGTGGCCGACATGGTCGAAGGCCCCGTCTGCACCATGTGCACCGCCAGCGCCCTGCAACTGCACCCCGACGCGATGGTCTTCATTGACGAAGACGCCGCCGGCGAGCTGAAGATGAAAGATTACTACAAGTGGATCCAGACCAAGAAGCCCGGCGCCCCCAAGAGCGCCTAAGGCTTTGAGATTCTGAGAATTTAAACTGAAGAAACAGCATTCGACACAGAGGCACTGAGAACACAGAGAGAACAAAAACAAAAGACTTTTCTCTTTCCTCTCTGTGACCTCTGTGTCTCTGTGTCGAAGCCTTTAGGAGCTTTTCCCGATGCGTCTGATTCTCATTGAAGGCGACAAGCGCAAGAACTTCTACCCCCTGGCGCTGAGCCGCCCCATCTTCGACCTGCGCTGCGGCATGAGCAGCCTGGGCGACAAGCTCAAGGCCAAGCTCGGCGCGGCCGACGCGGCGTATTTCGTGGAAGATTACATGGCCGTGGTGTTCGCCGAGTCGGGGCGCAAGGCCAACGACCTGGCCGCCCTCAAGGGCGACGACCTGCTGATCGTCAACGCCCGCCTCAAGGCCGATAGCTTCAACGTCGCCCCCACGGGTAAGAGCGAGGTCGGCGTGGCGGGCGACGGCGAGATCATGTACGCCCGCATCGCCAAGGCCGACGCCGCCAAGCTGGAAGGCGCCTGCATCGGCTGCATCCTGGCCGCGGCCAAGGCCAGCCTGCCCAACGTGCCCTGCAGCCTGCCCGCCTACAGCTACATTTGGGACCTGGTGCTGGCCAACCCCCAGACGCTCAAGGCCGACTTCAAGGCCGCCGGGCGCAGCGGCATCGAGGGCACCCTCGAGCAGCCAAACGCCATCCGCGGCTCGGCCAAGGACGTTTTCGTGGGCAAGGGCGCCCTGGTCCACCCCATGGTGGTCATCGACGCCGCCAACGGCCCGGTGTACCTGGACGAGGGCGTGGAGGTGCACCCCTTCACTCGCATCGAAGGCCCCTGCTACGTGGGCAAGAAGTCCATCCTGCTGGGGGCCAAGTGCCGCGAGGGCATGTCCATCGGCCCGATGTGCCGGGTGGGCGGCGAGGTGGAAGAGTCCATCATCCAAGGCTACTCCAACAAGTACCACGACGGCTTTTTGGGCCATGCCTACGTGGGCGAGTGGGTCAACCTGGGCGCCCTGACCACCAACAGCGACCTCAAGAACGACTACGGCAGCGTGGCCGTCATCATGGACGGCAAGAACCCCATCGACACCGGTTCGACCAAGGTGGGCTCGCTCATCGGCGACCACACCAAGACCTCCATCGGCACGCTCTTCAACACCGGCGCCTACGTCGGGGCCATGTGCCTGATCATGGCCACGGGCAAGCCGCTGGCCAAGTTCATCCCCTCCTTCGCCTGGCTGCTGGAAGGCCTGGTGACCAAGGGCTTCGGCAAGGGCAAGTTGTACGGCACGGCCAAGGTGGCCATGAGCCGCCGCAAGTGCGCCTGGACGCCCGCCCAGGAGGCGATGTGGGACGCGATCTTCGAAATGACCGCCGGCCCGCGCAACGAAGCCATCGCCAAGGGCCGCAAGGCGATGTTCAGGGGGTAGGCCCCGGAAGTTTCCGAATGTTTTGACATAATTGAAAGGCCCGCGGCACCCGTGCCGCGGGCTTTCTTATTGGTAGCTCTCCGTGTTCTCCGCCTCCCTGTGTCAAATGTCCTTTTTCTTCAGACCTCTCAATTTCGATGGATGCACCATAAGAACGTGGCGGCAGTTGTCTTTAGTTTCTTCCTTTCTACGGCAAAGAGCATTCGGTGAAACTTGCGCAGCGTGGGCTGAAGGAATAGTCAGGCCCGAAGCGGCCGGCAAGAGTTTAGCGCGCTTTGCATTACGGTGTAGCTCATTGCTTGCTTGTTTGAGCCTGCGCAAGCAGGCTTTTCTTCTCTTAACAGGCCCCGGCTTTAGCCGGGGTGGCAGAGGCCCAGAATTGTCCTGCTGGAGCCATCCGCCCACGAGCTTTTCGGGGATGATCCAGTTGG
>PMYM01000034.1 GCA_003171235.1 Phycisphaerales bacterium
TGGAACCTTTACTCATAGAAGGGAAAAAGTCTCGTGCCGGGTTCGAGATGAATTGAGCACGTGCCAAACCAGATTCCCACCATTAACAAGCCCGCCCCGACAATAAACATAAACCAAGGCCAGCGTTTCCTGGGTATGGGAGCGGTCGGCTTTGCAGCCGCCGGGGGCAGCGCCGCCTTCTCGCTGAGCGAGAGGCTTTCGCACAACTTGTCTATGTCGGAGTCGGAAGTCATGTGACCCCCACGTGTCTGTTATGCCCGCGTCACCCCGAACTCTGCCGCCGGCGGGGCCGGCCGGAGACGCCGGGGCGGGGGGCGTTGATCATATAGGCAAGTTGCTCCAGTTGCACCGCCATGTCAACCGGGATGACGGCTATGCCTTCGGGCACGGTCAACGTCACGGGGGCGAAGTTGAGGATGCCCACGATGCCGGCCCGCACCAACCGGTCGGCCATCTCCTGCGCCACCGCCGCCGGCACGGCCAGGATCACTATGCGTATGCCCTGCTGGGCGATGACCTTTTCCAGTTCATCCAGCGGCTGGACCACGCATTCGCCCAGGCTGCGCCCGATGCGCTGGGGGGAGACGTCGAAGGCGGCGCTGAGGCGGAAGCCCTTGCTCAAAAAACCCTTGTACCGAAGAAGTGCCCTGCCCAGGCTGCCCACGCCGATGACGGCCACCGACGAGACCTTGTCGGTGCCGAAAATCGCCCGCAGTTGCTCCACCATGGCGGCGACGCGGTAGCCCACCCCCGGCCGGCCCATGTGGCCAAACCATGCCAGGTCTTTGCGAACCTGGGCGTCGGTCAGTCCCAGTGCCTGGCCAAGCTGCCGGCTGGAGACGGTCTGCTGGCCCTGGTTGGCAAGCTCCTCCAGGTAGCGGAGGTAAATGCTCAGCCGGCGGACCGTCAGCGGGGGGCTCCAGATCGACCGGCTCGAATTGGGTTGTTTGCCGCGAGGCATGCCCGCATCGTATGGCAGAGTGCCAGTTTGGTCAAGGTAGGTTCGGCTGCCGTGCCACCCCGGTTCAGGCAGTATTCTGGCCCCGGGCCTGCTTGACGGCGGCGACGAATTCCGCCGCCAGTCGCTGTATCTGCGCAAAGTCGCCGTCCCAGACGGCCTTCCTGGGCACCAGGGCAGAGCCCACCCCCAGCGTGACGGCCCCGGCCTTGATGAAGGCGCCGGCGTTGGTCAGGTCCACCCCGCCGGTGGGGGTGAGTTTCAGGAAGGGCATGGGGGCCAGCACGTCCTTGAAGTATCCCGGCCCCAGGCGGGTTGCGGGAAAGACCTTGACCAGGTCGGCGCCGGCCCGCGCGGCGGCGAGAATCTCGTTGGGGGTGAAAGCGCCGGCCACCGCCGGCAGGCCGGCCTGGTGGGCGGCGGCGATTACGGATGCCTCCAGCACCGGCGAGACCACAAATTCCGCGCCGGCCGCGATGGCGGCCAGGGCGACCTCCCGCTCCAGCACGCTGCCGACGCCCACCATCGCCGCCTGGTCCAGTTCCGCCCGGCAGCGGGCGATCACTTCCAGGGCGTTGGGCGTGGTCATGGTGATCTCGATGCAGTCCACTCCGCCGGCCAGCAGGGCCCGCGCCACCTCCAGCAACTGCCCGCTGGTGTCGGCGCGCACCACGGCCACTATGCCCCGCTCGCACAGACGATCGGTCTTTTCCTGAATGCCTGGGATCATTGCAGAATTCTATCGCCGCCGGTGCGGCCTTGCCATAACCGTGGAACATACGCAGAGGCGCGGACCGGGAGAATGCCCCCAGCCGAAGGGTCAGCGGGCAGGCTCGAGCACTTCAAAGATCGACTGAGTCTTGATGATGGTCAATTCGGCCGGGAAGGCGTGATAGGCGAAGACGCCAAGCCGGTTGGCCTGGGCGTCATATTCGATGAGACTGAGCGCCCCCAGTTCCTGGCCTTCGCCAGGAGCGAGAATCTTCAACATTCCGCGCCGCTGTCCGGCCTGCGAGAGTTCCTGGTGGATGGCACGGTAAAGCCTTTGACTGACGGTCTCCACCTGGGAGTTGGCCATGTACCGCACCTGCTGGGCGTACAGGAGGCTTTCGTCTTGCTCGCCCTTAAAGGGCAGAGTGAGCAACCGCCGCCGCTGGGGCAGTTTCTGCGGATCGTCGGTCACCACCTCGGTCAAGGTCGTTTTTCCCAGGTGAAACGACACCACGTGCCCCGCCTGAGTTATCCACAAGCGGGCTTCATAAGGGCCCTTGCGCACATCCTGGCTGCAATGGATCTTGAACAATTCAGGATGCACCGGCCTGCCCAGCAGCAGGAACTGCAACCTGATTGCGGGTTGTCGTTGCCGAATAGCCATACGATGAGAGAATTATAACGCCGGTTGTTCGCCTACTGTGCGAAGCTTCTGTGACATCAGGCCTTTAGTAGTCTTTCAGATCAATGGTGTGTGTCGGAGCAGGTGAACAGTTGAGCAGGAGACCGCAGGCGAGCTGGCCGTTCTTGTTTTCGCCTGTTCACCTGTTCCACTGCTCGCCTGCTCTGTAGTCCTTCAACTTTGATTTTGTATCTCAAAATCAAAGTTGAAGGACTACTTGGCCGGCGCAGTGGCCGCCACCGGCCCCTTCCACTCCGGCGGTAATTTGGACGGGTCCAGTTGCGGATGCAGTTTGAAGGGGTTGTACAGCGGGTCGGCGATGAAGCTCATCCGCCAACTGGTAAAGGGCACTGTCCGCCAATAGCACTCGGCGGCGGTATACTTGCCGGTCAGCAGCAATCCGAAGAACTCGTGGGGCAGCGGGAAGGCGGCCAGGTAGGGCTCGTTCACCGGCCCCAGCGTGGCCGTCACGCCGTTCTGGATCATCTTGACGCACCAGGTATCGCTCTTGGGATTTCGCAGGTCTTCAGCCTCGAAACTGGCGATATGCCAACCGACCGCCCCGCGCGCCCAGGTGAAGGCGGGCACGTATTTCCGCAGGCTGTACCAACCGACGTACAGGGCGGCGTCGGGGCAGGCGCCTTCGGCGAAGACCGCCGGCGACGTGTCCAGCACCACCGGGATAGTCGTGGTGCGCTTTATGATCTCGGCCAGGTTAAGCAGCAGGCGGTCGCATTCGGCATAGCCGGGGCCTGGCTGTTGCGGCCAGCCGGAGTCGATGTAAAACTTGCCGGTCAGGCCCTTTTCCTTGTCATTTTCGACGAAGACCGAGTCCTTGACGATCCGCAAGGCGTCCTTGGCGCTGGGGCCGTCGATGCGGCAGGCCATCACCATTTTGGCCGGCAGGTTGGGGGCCTTCTGGCCGGCGTAGAGGAATCGCCAGTTGAGGGCGTTGGGCCGGAAACCGTGCAGGCTGGCGGGATTCTCCTCCCACAGCAGCGACAGCTCGCTGTCGACGGCGGCGTCTTCGTCATCGGTGGTGGCCTGGGCCAACTGGCCCTGGCAGTAGCCCCACATGCCGATGGCCCCGTGCAGGCGAAGCTGCAGGTCGGCGGCCTTGCGGACATCCTCGGGCGTCTGCGCGTTTTGCAGGCCGGCCAGTTCCTTCTCCAGCGCCTGGACCTGGGAGGAGAGCTCCTCGCGGCTGGGAACGCCGCTGACCTTGGCGTACTGGTCCAGTTCGGCCAGCAGGCCGGCCAGGCCGTGGGTGTCGCGGCGAAGGGCCGCCAGTTGGCGCAGGGCGATCTGGCGTTTGCCCGCGTCGGTCAAGGCCGAGGCCAGGCGGAGTCGCTTCTTGAATTCTTCCTCCGCGCCGCCCCGGGCCGCGCCCAGGCTTTGGGCCTTGTCCCCGGCGTCGGCGGGTGGAGGCTCAAACAGCGCCGATAGCGGCTCCAGGCCCTCGCTCTTGGGCTGGGGATAACTCAGCGTCACCGTCTTGAGCATGGCCAGGTCAATGGCGAAACGCCCGTCGGCCTTTTGCGAGAGCCCCCGGCAGAGGGTGGCGACGTCATTGGCCTGGGCGATGGGCTCTCGCCCCTGCACCCGCACCGGCACGCCGTACATGAGAACGATGCAGGCGATCTTGTCCTGCAACTTGTTGGCGACGAGGAATTCGCGCAGGGGGGCGGCAATTTCCTTGTCGTAGGCCGCGCGCGAGACGTGGTAGCCGGCGGCGGTCTTGAGCGTCACGGTGCGGCCTTCGGGCACCGACCTGGCCAGGCAGTAGTATTTGCCCAGTTCGACCGAGCCTTCGGCATTGGCATTGACCACCACCAGCACCTGGTCGGCTTCCAGGCCCATGGCCGGTCGAGGCAGAAAAAGCGATATCGCCAACAGGGCCAGCAGCCAGAATGACTTCATTGAAAAGACTCCCACGCCTTTATTATCGGTCTTGAGCTTACATACCTCAAGCCGGGCCTGAGCTTTGCTACGGAAATAACCGGGGGCCAGTTGCAGAAAAGAAGTAGAGGCTTTGACCCGTGGGCAGGGATAGGGTTAAATGGTGGCCATGCTAGGTCGCACGCGGCGCACAACTGGGACTGACGTGGGGCTGGCCATTGCCTTTGCCGGGCTGGCATACCTGGCCTGGATGCTGGCGGCCGGGGTGGCCTGCCATGTGGCAGGCTTGCTGCAAGGCCACGCGGGCGTCGTCGACGGCCAAGGCGACGTTTTTCGCTGGGGGCTTACCGTCTGGGGCGTGGGGATCGACCTCCTGGGGTTGTTGTGGCTTCTGGGCAACCTGATGTTGGTGATGGCCGCCAGCCGGCAGCGGCGGAGCATTTCCTGGGCCTGGGCCACTGCCGGCGGACAAGTGCTGGCGGCGGTGTTGCTGGCCTGCTGGACAGCTTTTCTGGGTAGCCGGTTGCTGGCTGGTCAGACCATTGCGGGGCCGCCCCTCCAGCCGGGCGGATGGACGCTCTTTTCAGTCTCCATCGCCATTGCCTTGGCTACGTGGGTGACGGTGCTGGTGGTGCTGCTTTATGATCGCGTGAGGCTGGGGCGCGGGCCGAGTCTGCGCGACGGACAACGGACGCATCTTCGGTAGGCCCAAGACGCGGGCGGCACGCCCGCGCCACTGAATCCTGATAGGCCCAAGACGCGGGCGGGACGCCCGCGCCACTGAATCCTGATAGGCCCAAAACGCGGGCGGCACGCCCGCGTGACTGGCAGGCCGGACGCCCCTGCCGCTGAACATCTCAGCTTTTCTTTGTCTTTGGCGGCGGGGGCGGGGCCGCCGCGTATCGCACCTTCATTCCCCCAGGTCGGCTCACGCGATGCCGCAACTGATTGGCGTTCATCTAGTTGCGTTAGCCAGGCCGGTAGCGCCAGGGGGTAAGCGATCCTAAAACATAATTGACTTGGCGACATTTACTTCTTGACCGGTTTCGTCTAAACCGATTAAACTAGATCGAGATAAGTGGCTCGAGAGTTGATAGTGGGTATATCCCGCCTCCCGAGTCCTAACTACTGTGACGGCCATAGGTTCGGCGAACGCAAGGCCGTCGCGTCAGCGGCGTCCATTCCGCCGGCGGGTTTGGCGGCTTTTGGATCCTGTCGGGTCCAAAGGGTCAAGCCTCAGGCGGGGTTTGTCGGGCGGCGTCGCCTCGGGGTAACTGTTGCCTCGGGGAAATTGATCAAAGGGCTCCGTCTCGGCTGGGATGCTGATTCATCGCCCGCGCGGGCGAGACCTTCGGGTCATAGAGATCACGGGCTGAAAAGACGTTGTGAAACGGAAGGCTGTACCCATCGTGACCATGGCACTGATAAGTCAAGGGCATGGCGGCCATTTTCGACCATGCCTTGGGCCCCACCAAACCCCTCGGCGCAGATGGGAAACGTCTCGGCTGGTGAACTTCAACTGACCCGTCGCTGATGCGGCGTTGATCTGCCTGCCCGGGCGGCAAGGCTCCAGCAGTCTTGGCCCCCCCACCTCGGCCGTTCCTATACGGAAAGGAACGTTCCATGTGCGCGCTATTGGCAGAAGTCAGTTTCACCAGCGCGCTGGTCGGGGCCGCCATCGGCTTGGCGGCGGGGGTGGCGGTCGTCCTGGCCGTTCACTTGTTCCTGGCCAGAATCCGAAAATCCGTTGTGCAGAAGGAAGCCCAGGTCCGACTGGATGCCGCCGAAACCGAGGCCAAACGCATAAAGGCGCAGGCCGAGGCCGAGGCCAAGACTGAATTCATCCGCCGGCGCGAGCAATTTGACCATGAAACCCAGGCCGCCCGCACCGAGCTGAGGGAAGAGGAAAAACGCCTCTCCAAGCGCGGCGACCTGCTGGACCAGAAGATCGAGGATCTTACCGGCAAAGAGAAGACCCTGGAAACTGCCCAGAAGGCCCTGGCCGAGCGCGAGCACGGCCTGGCCGCCAAGGATCAGCAGATAACCGCCGTGATCGCCCAGCAGAAAGCCCAACTCCTGAAGGTCGCCAACATGACCGTCGAGGAAGCCAAGGCCCAACTGCTTGCCCAGGTGGAGAAGGACATCCAGCACGAGGCCGCCCAGATCATCCAGAAGACCATCGAGCAGGCCGAGGAAAACGCCGAGAGCAAGGCCCGCGAGATCGTGACCATGGCCGTGCAGCGTTACGCCGCCGACCAGACCTGCGCCACCACCGTCTCCACCGTGGACATCCCCTCCGACGACATGAAGGGGCGNNGTGGACGTCATCGTCGACGACACCCCCGGCGTGGTGGTGGTCAGTTCCTTCGACCCGGTGCGGCGCGAGGTGGCCCGCCTGAGCCTGGAGAAACTTATCCAGGACGGGCGCATCCACCCCACGCGCATCGAGGAGCTGGTCAGCGAAACCGAGAAGGAGGTCAACCGGCGGATACTGGAGGTCGGCAAGCAGACCCTCATCGACGCCAACGTCCGCGGCGTGCATCCCAAGCTGGTGGCCCTGCTGGGCCGGCTGCAATACCGCACCAGCTACGGCCAAAACGTGCTGAAGCACTCAATGGAGGTTTCCTACCTCTCCCAGATCATCGCCGACGAGTGCGGCGTGGACGGGGCCCTTGCCCGGCGGGCGGGCCTGCTGCACGACATCGGCAAGGCCGCCGACCACGAGATCGAAGGTAGCCACCCCACCATCGGCGCCGACCTGTGCAAGCGGTACGGCGAACCCGAAGAGGTGGTCGAGGCCGCCGGCGGGCACCACGGCGACATCCAGACGCGATTCATCTACACCCCCATCGTGTCCGCCGCCGACGCCATCTCCGCCAGCCGCCCCGGCGCCCGCCGCGAAACCCTGGAACGCTACGTCCAGCGGCTGGAAAAGCTCGAGGAAATCGCCGGCACCTTCGAGGGCGTCAAGCAGGCCTACGCCATCCAGGCCGGGCGCGAGGTGCGCGTCATGGTGGACGCCGAAAACGTGGACGACCGCCTGGCCGCCAAGATCGCCCGGGACATCGCCAAGCGCATCGAGGAAGAGATGCAGTATCCCGGCGAGGTGAAGGTGACCCTTATCCGCGAGGTCCGCTGCACCGAGTACGCAAGATAGTGCGGCAGTGCGAAGTGCGATAGTGCGGAAGTACGGAGTAGACCGCATATTTAGCCCCCGGCTCACTAGTTGAGCCGGGGGTTCTTTTTCGGTCCCCGGTTGTAGGTTGCCAGTGCCGGCAACTCCCAACCGGGAACTCCGGGAAATACCCCTGCCCCCACAACCCGCACAGCTTGCCCAGTTCAATAACCGCTTTCCGAAAAGCAGATTACATCTTGCGGTTGATTCAACCAGGCAATACAATCTCACACGTCGGCGACATTCTCCGGGATAGCCTTTTGCTTCTACCCCGCTATCGACAGTGTTGCCGCATTCTCTGGGATAAAAGGTAAATGGACTGGGTAGGGCTGCTGCACAAAATCCTGATGACGGTGTACACTTTCTCCCTGGGGATGGTGTGCGTGTACGGCTTCCACCGGTACGTGCTGGTTTACCTGTACTACCGGCACCGCCGCAACGTGCCCAAGCCCCCCGGGCACTACGCCCAGGACCAGTTGCCGATGGTGACGGTGCAGTTGCCGATGTTCAACGAGGCCAACGTGGCCGAGCGGGTCATCCAGGCCACCTGCCAGATCGACTATCCCAAAGACCGGCTGCAGATCCAGGTGCTGGACGATTCGACCGACCCGCGGGCGGTGGAGGCGGCCAGCCGGGCCTGCCGCCAGGCCGCCGCCGCCGGCTTTGACGTGCAGTTCATCCACCGCCAGGACCGCACCGGCTACAAGGCCGGCGCCCTGGCCAACGGCCTGAAAACCGCCAAGGGCGAATTCGTCACCATCTTCGATGCCGATTTCATCCCCGAACCCTCCATCGTCCGCAAGAGCATCGATTATTTTCTGGACCCCAGGATTTGCGCCGTGCAGGCCCGGTGGGAACATCTCAACCGCAACGACTCGATGCTGACCAAGACCCAGGCCATTTTCCTGGACGGGCACTTTGCCATCGAGCACGTGGCCCGCAACCGCAGCGGGCGATACATGCAGTTCAACGGCACGGCCGGCACCTGGCGCATCGCCGCCATCCACGACGCCGGCGGCTGGCAGCACGACACGCTGACCGAGGACATGGACCTGTCCTACCGGGCGCAACTGAAGGCCTGGAAGTTCATCTTCCTGCCCGACCTGACGGCCCCGGCCGAACTGCCCGCCGAAATGAACGCCTTCAAGGCCCAGCAGTTCCGCTGGACCAAGGGCGGGGTGCAGACGGCCATCAAGATACTGCCCAAGATCCTGCTGTCCAAGGCGCCGCTGAAGAACAAGATCGACGCCTTTTTCCACCTCACCTGCTTCTCGGTGCACCTGTACGTGTTCTTCCTGGTGGTGATGCTCTTCCCGGCCTTGTATATCCAGAGCGTGCCGGTGGAAAACGGCACCCCGGCCAGGGCCATTTTCGACCTGCTGGTCTTCACCCTGGCCACCGTGTCGGCCACCGTGTTCTATACCGCCAGCCAATACGAACTCTTCCGCGACTGGCGGACGGTGCTCAAGTACATGCCCTTCCTGATGGCCCTGGGCATCGGCGTTTCGCTCTCCAACACCAAGGCGCTGCTGGAGGCGGTATTCGGCAAGAAGACCGAGTTCGTGCGCACGCCCAAGTTCGGCGATGGCAAGTTTGTGGCCGAGCAGCAGGCTGAAACCCCTGTCCCGGGACGCCGGAAGAAGCGGAAGATCCTGCCTTACATCGAATTTGCTTGCGGGCTGTACATGCTGTTCGGGTCCGGCGTGTGCCTGCTGCACCTCAAGACGGCGATGGCCGCGCCCTTCCTGCTGATGTTCGCCGCCGGGTTCTTCTACGTTTCGATACTGACTTGGGTGGGCATGCCCGCCGGGCGCAAGGCCGCCGCCCAGGGCCGCAAGCTGCAACCCGCCCGCCAGGAAGTCAAGTAGGGCACGCGGGTTCGTGAGCGAAGCGAGCGGTTCCGCGTGCGGGACACTGGCGATGCAGGTGGGCCATGCCAAGCTACCGGCGATGGCGCAAAGATGGCGGGATGTTCTTCCTCACGGTTGTCACCTTTGAGCGGGCCGGGCACTTCAACGACGCTGCATCACGAGAGCTTCTTCGCGCCGCGATGGACAAGGCCTTTGGCGAAAGGCCTTGGCGGACCGTGGGATTTGTTCTTTTGCCCGACCACTGGCACGCCTTGTGGCACTTGCCCGAGGGCGACAGCGATTATTCCTGGCGCATCGGGCGAATAAAGGCCCTGTTCACGCGGGCATACCTGACCGCCGGCGGCGACCATGGCCAACCCACGGCAAGTCAGCGCCGCAATCGCAGGCAGGCGGTATGGCAGCCGCGTTTCCTGGAGCACACGATTCGTGATGCGAGAGATTTCTGGAAGCACCTGAATTACATCCACATTAACCCGGTCAAGCACGGCCTTGTCGCCCGGCCAGCGGATTGGCCCTGGTCCACCTTTCACAAGTGGGCCAAAATGGGATATTATGAGGTGGATTGGGCAGGCCAGGGCGAGCTCCCGGGATTCACCCACTATGATTGGCCGGATGTAGGGCACGCCGGTTCGTGAGCGAAGCGAGCGGTTCGGCGTGCGGGATGAATGTGTAACCTTTTTCGCACACGGAGCCTGGCCCCGGCTTTGCCCGGGCCAGAACCCGCGTGACCTACTTCACCCGAGGAGAAATGTGATGCGAAGCAAGTCATATGTCATAAGGTTGTGTTGTGGTGTCATGTGTGCGGCTTCTATGATCGGCTGCAATGAAAAAGAGCAAGAGTTTAATGAGTTGTATCGGGATACTAATGTGTCGAATGTCTCTGATATGGCACCGAAGTATAAGAGATACTATCCTCAGATGGTCAATAGATTGGATTCGGAGGAGTGGTTGAAGATAGCTTCGATTTGTGTTGCACAGGGGCATTGGTGTGCAGCTGTCCATTTGACGCCGTACATGAGGAACCAGAGCGATGAAAAGCAAGTTCTCCTCGCGTCCATGGTGGCGGTGTTTTCTCATGGCAATAACGAGGAGGCCGCCCGTTGCCTCAGGTCTCTACCTAATGGGATTACGGGTAAAGCCAAGGCTATTGCGGAGGATACTGTTAGGGAGATCAATGATCGCAGACAGAAGTGGGGTGTTGAAGATGCACGTGAATTGGGGGTTGTGCCTGACGAGTGGGCAGGAATGGACGTGACTGCAAGATGGAATGTCATTGTCAAGTCGGTGAGTCCGTAGGTCGGCGCAGCCGTGCATGTAGGATACGCCGGTTCGTGAGCGAAGCGAGCGGTTCGGCGTGCGAGATGAATCTCGCCTCGGTTCCGCACGTGGAACCTGGCCCCGGCTTCGCCGGGACCAGAACCCGCGTGCCCTACTTGAGCGTCTCGACCCGGTATTCCCAATCGGCTGGCGGGTTGGGCAGTTGGAAGGTGTCGGGCGGCAGGTTGTCGGGGGTCTTCATGTCCTTGAAAATCACGGTGGATTTGTTGTCCGACTTGTCCAGGGCGGTCATCTTGACGGGCAGGCCGTTTGTCTTGTCGATCCAAATCTCCAGCGACTGCACCGAGAGCTTGGCCTTTTCCTCAGCCGGCAGGTCCGGCCGGACGATCAGCCTGAGGTAAAGGCTGTCCTTGGGTTCGTCGGCCTTGGTGGGGCGGGTGAAGGCGCGGAAGTATTTCAGCACGTCGTCGGCCGACTGGCCAAAGGGCAGGGGGAAAGGCCCCTTGCCCAGTTGCAGGGGCTGGACCTTCTGGCCCGGGGGGGCGACCTGGTAGCGGATCATCTGCTTGAGCACTTCCTTGCGGGAAGTGAACCACTGGCCATCGAAGATATAATCGGTGGGCTCTTTGCGCACGGGGCCCTCGCCCAGCCTGAGGGTGTCGAAGTGGAGGCGGAAGGCGGCGGACCGGTTAGCGGCCTCAAGTTGAACGGCGACGAAGCCGGTGCGGGCCTCGGTGTCGCCGGCCAGCAGGTCCACCACGTAATCCAGCTTCCATTGCAGGCAGGGAAACTTATGGCTGGCGTCTTCCTGCAACTTCAGGATGGCCATTACCGCCGGGTCGGCCGCCGCGCTGGTGGCGGCGGGGGCGGAGGCGCTTGCCGCCGGGGCTGTGGCGTTCTGCCCCTGCAAAAGGGCGGCCCACAGGGCCGGCAGGGCCATGATTAAAACCGTTAGAACTCTCCGCGTCGTCATGGATTGTCGCCTTTCCCGCCGGGATGCGCCCAGCCCAGAACCTTCACCAGTTTAGCCGCGCCGCGGGCCAATGCCGCAACGCAAGCCAGCGCCAGAAGCCCGACGGCGGCGAGCCAGCCCTTGTTGCCCAGTTCGAACGTCGCCCCGGCGATGAAGGCGTATAGCACGAATCGCCCCAGGAAATTGGCCGCCGCGTACCGCCACAGCGGGTAGCCTTGCCCGGCTGAGAGCATCCGCACCGCGAAAGTCGCCACCGGCACGGTGCTGAAAAACCCCAACAGCAGGAACGGCTGGCGTGAGAAGTGCCGCTGCGAGAATTCGTACAGCCGGGTGCGGCGGAACCACCGGCTGGCGCGGTGGCGGTATATCCAATAGAAGATCAGGTAGTCGTTGACGCTGGCGATGGCGGCGGCCAGGGCGGCCACGCCGGCCACCAGCAGGGTGGTTTGCCAGAAACTCTGCGTCGGCGCCAGGGCCTGCACCGCCAGCAGCGAGACGATCCAGTGGGTGGGCATGGGCAGCAGCAGGCAGGCGGCCGAGACGTAGGCGGCCATGATGAGCAGGGCGGCGGCCTTGGCGGCGGCGGTCTGAAAGGCCGGGTCGCTCAGGATTGGTTCCAGGCGGGTTCGGGCCTCCAGCAGCACGCGCGGGCTGGCCAGGGTCTTCCAGGGCAGGCTGCCGAGTTGCCCGGCCTGGACCAGCAGCACGATCGCCCCGACCAGCAGCAGCATGTACAGGGCGAAACCGGCCAGCCACCCGGCCACCAGTGGCCAGCCCAGCGGCTTGGAACGTTCAGGCATGGGTGTCAAGGATTCTTCCATCCTTCATGTGTACGACGCGGGTGGCGGCCTGGGCCACGCTTTCCGAGTGGGTGATCATGACTATGGTTTGGCCTTGGCGGCGGTTCTGCTCCACCAAGAGTTCCAGCAAGGCCTGGGCATTGGCCGAGTCCAGGCTGCCGGTGGGTTCGTCGGCCAGCAGCAATTCCGGCCGGGCGGCCAGGGCCCGCGCCGCCGCCACCCGCTGCTGCTCGCCCATGGACATCTGGGCGGGCTTGCGCCGGGCCACGTGCCAAACCCCCATCGCCTCCAGCACGCCGCGGACATCCCGCCCGTCGGCCAGCCCGCGAACCTTCAGCGACAGCAAGATGTTGTCATATCCCGACAGCACGCCTATCAGGTTGAACCGCTGGAAGACAAAGCCGATGTTCCGCCGGCGAATTTCGTTGCGCGAAGATTCGCAAAGCGTGGTGACTTCCCGGCCGTCGATGGCCACGCTGCCCTCGTCGGCAGCGGTCATCAATCCCAGCACGTGCAGCAGGGTGCTCTTGCCGCAGCCGGAAGACCCCATCACCGCCAGGAATTCCCCGCGCCGCACCTGAAGGTCCAGCCCGCGCAAAACGTGCACCTTGCCGGCGCCGCGGCCGAAGGACTTGTGCAGCCCGGAGGCGAGCAGGATGTTGCCGTTATCGTTCATCAGTCAAGCTGAGTCAGGCATATATAGCCCCCGACGTAAGTCGGGGGTTCTTGTCTTCTTGCTTCTTGCGCGTGCAACTCGCACTTCGTGCTAAGTTGCACGCCCTACGTTTACTCCAGCGTCAGCGCCTCCACCACGTCGATCTTCATGGCCTTCCAGGCCGGGTAAATGGCCGCCAGCCCCCCGACCGCCAGGGCCGAGACGGCGGCCACGCCGATCCATCCCCAGGTGATGCGAACCGTCAGCACCGGGCGGAAGGCCTCGATGCCCATGGCCGCCGGAAAGCTCAGGCCGATGCCCGCGGCCGCTCCCAACGCGGCGATTATCAGCGATTCGCTCAGCACCCCTCCCAGGATGAAACGCCGCCTGGCCCCCATTGACTTGAGTATGGCAATCTCCCGCTGCCGCTGGATGACCATCGTGTACAGCGACACCAGGATGAACAGGCAGGCCACGGCCAAGGTGATGGCGTTGGCGGTGTCGGTGTAGATATACATGACCCCCAGCATGTCCATCAGCATGCCGCGGTATTGGTCGATGGTTATGCCGGTCAGGTTGCGGCGCGGGCGCAGGGCCTCCAGGGCCGCCTGGCTGGCCACGCCGTCCTTGAGCTTGACGAAGAACATGGTGTAGCGGTCAAGCTCGCCTAGCCACTGGGCCGTGGCCCGGGGAATGAAGGCCCGGGCCAGGCCGCCTTCCTGCATGACGCCCACGACGGTGAAATCCCGCCCCAGGACGTGAACCTTATCGCCGGTCTTCAAGCGGGCGTCGCGGGCCAGGCGGCGGTCGATCACCATCTCCAGGCCGCCGTTGCCGGCCAGTTCCTCGTCGCTGATCTCCAGTACGCCCTGGCCGGCCTGCCCGATGCGATGCTGGAGGTAACATTCGCAATTGTTGTCGGGGTCGAAGACCCTGCCTTCCAGAAAACGCCGCCCGCCCGTCAGGCGCGGCAGGTCCTGGGGGGCGCAGCCGAAGATGTTGTTTGCGCCCGAGCCGATCTTGCCGCGGTGGATGTACACCGGCGCCACGTATTCCACGGCCGGGTGGCCGGCCACGGCGAGCTGGCGGACCAGTTGGGCGTCTTTCTCCCCCAGGCCTCCGCCGCTGAGGGCGGCGATGTTGTCGCTGGCGTTGGCGGGGAAGACCAAGAGGTCGGCATCGACCGCTTCCCAGCGGTCGGCGATCTCGTCCACGCTGCCGCGCGACAGGCCCGAGAGCGTCACCAGCATGCAAATGCCGATGGCCACACCCAAGGCCGTCAGAGAGCTTCGCAATTTATGATGCCACAGGTTGGCCAGCGGCAAAGGCACCATTTCCCAGCACTCCAGCCGCGGGCAAAACCCGACGGCAAGAAAAGGATTCTAGAGATGCCTGGAGGGAATTTCAAAGACTCCCCGCCGGGTGGCATGGCAGCCGCGGTCTTTTGCGGCGGCCATGAAGAACCTTGGCAACCCTGATGCATGTCCAAAAGGTAAGAGCCTCTCCCTGCCGGAAGGCTAAACATGGTCACGCGAAAAGCAGCGTGACCATGCCACCCGCCAGTGGACAGCAAGAGGACTGTTTTCATACCAGGCTACAGGCTACTCATTGTCTTGACCGCTGGCTACTCATCCCGCCTGACAGGTATCATGGCGGCGATGGTCTCATTCAAAAGAACTGTGTTCCTTGTGGCGGCGGCCCTGCCGCTGCTGCTGTGGGCGGCGGAGCTTTTCGCCCAGGAAGGCTGGTGGAACTACACCTGGCCCTACCGGCGCGAGCTGACGGTCGCGGACGTGCCCCAGACCGGGCTGGAGGGCGACGAGATCGGCGTGGCCACCATGCCCACCGGCGGTCTGACCAAACCCGACGCCTCCGACCTGGTGGTGGTGGCCTCCGGCGGAACGGTAGTGCCTCACCGCGTGCTGATGGTAGGCCCGGGCGACCGGGTGCGATTTGCCTTCGCCCTCAAAAGCCCCATCACCCACTACGCCGCCTACTTCGGCAACGCCGATCCGCCCAAGCCCGCCCCCCAACTGCAGATCAAACGCGGCGTGCTGCAGGAGACCTGGGAATACAAGGCCGGCGGGGTGCGGACGCTACAGCAGGCCAGGCTCACTCTGGAAAAGCCGGGCGAGTTGATCGGGCGCGACTTCCGCCCCCAGGTTTTCCAGGGGCTCAACCCCTTCGGCCCGCAGGACAAGATCTGCACCCGCTACACCGCCTACCTGAACTGCACCAAGGAGGGCGAATACACCTTCTCCACCAGCAGCCAGGACGCCAGCTTCGTGGTCGTGGACGGCAACGAGGTGGTCGACAACGGGGGCATTCATCCGCCGCAGCGCCGGGCGGTGCGCAGCGGAACCGCCGCGCTCAAGAAAGGCCTGCACGAGGTGGTGGTGTATCACATCAGCGGCGGGGGCGACCCGGTTATCACCCTGGCATGGCAGGAGCCGGGGGGCAACGGATTCAAGGCCATCCCCCCGGAGGCCTTCACGCCCGTCCGCCAGGGGCGCTGCGGCCTGACCGAGGCCTACGGCAAGACCACCCACGCCGACTTCCTGCCGGTTCAGGCGGGCGAGTCCTTCGTGAACAACCGCTATTACCAGCGATACAGCTTCGAGGCCCTCATCAGGCAGAATGGCTCCTCCAAGCCGGATATCAAGTGGGACTTCGGCGACGGCCAGACGTCATCCGCCGCCAAGATCGACCACGTCTTCCTGCACGACGGCCCCTTCAAGGTGACGCTGACGGTGCAGGCCGCCGGCGAGACGGTGGCGCGGGCAAACACCCTTTACGTCACGCGCCCCTGGGCCAAGGTCGCGCAGAATGAGCTGGACAACCCCGCCGACCAGGCAAAGCTCATCGCCGCCTATGACTTTTCCGCCGCCTCGCCGGCCGACCTGGGCGCCGCCATCGACATCTTCAACCGCTGCAACCAGCCGGCCCCGCTGCTGCGGGCGGGGGAGGCGCTGCTGAAGCAAAAGACCGCCCCGCCGGCCGTGCTGCGCGACGTGGCGCCCGTCTATGCCAAGGCCCTGGCCCGCCAGGGGGGCGATCCGGGCAAGGCCGTCGAGGCCCTCTCCCGGGCGGCGGCCATGACCGACGCCCCCATCGTGGCCTCGCAACTGACGCTGCAGGCCGGGCAGACTGCCCTTCAGGCCGGCCAGGTTGACAAGGCCCTTGGCTTCTTTGACGAGGTGCTACGAAAATTCTCCGCCACCAGCACGCCGTTCATTCTCCAGCAGGCCCACGGCGGCAGGGGGGGCGTTTTCCGCGCCCGCGGGGAATACGAAAGGGCCAAGGCCGAGTACCTGCAGGCCGCCCTGGCCGGCGGCGACCTGGAGAAGCAGTCGGTTCGCAAGGGCGACCTCGCCCGGCACGCCGAGGACTACATCCGCACCCAGGCCTACGAAGACGCCGCCGACGCCCTGCAAAGCTGGGCGGAGGAGTTTCCCCTGGACCTGTTGGAGGGCTACTGGAGCCTGCTTAAGGTCAAGCTGGCCCTGGCGCAGAAACAACCCTCCGCCGCGGCGGCAGAGGCCGAAATCCTCGTCAAGGTCAACCCCGCCAGCAACTACGCGCCCGAACTGCTGATGCTCTGGGCCCAGGCCTGCGAGGCAATGGGCCAGCCCGGCCAGGCGCG
>PMYM01000160.1 GCA_003171235.1 Phycisphaerales bacterium
ACATGAATAGGTACAGGTAATTACAAATTATATAGTAGCTTAAATCTAGTCAAAAAAGAATAAGTTTAAGCTTGCATGCGACAGTGACGATACCCTATACTTAAGGGTGTTGAGGGTTGGTATATGGTAACTATAGAAAACATCGCGGTTGAGTTTGAACGGAAGCGGAGATCGCTAAGGATGTCCGTCCAGGCGATAGCTCGCCTGTCTGGCCTCAGCGCCAGTTCGGTCTATCGAGTGATGCGCAACGGCTCGAACGAACGGTTATCCACGCTTGTTGCTATTGCCAACGTCTTGGGCATAAAGATTGGCATGATTGCGGAGCGACGGGATTCGGCAATCATAGGCGATAGGGTAGATGCCTTGGCTGAGCGTCTAGCAACTATGGCCCAGGGCACGTTCGCGCTCGAGGGGCAAGCGATAGGGCCAGATGCAGAACGGGAGGTTCGTCGCCAAGTTGCCAAGGGGATGTTGAAGCGAGCGAAGAAGGCGCCTAGTCAAACTCTCTGGCTGTAGCACTACTTCCAGTGATAACGCGCGACATAAGCGGGTTAAAGGCTAAGCTGGTTAATAGCGACGAGGATCTCAACTCCCGCGAGCATGCAAACTGGGCGAAAGCGGCAGAGAAATATCTAATGAGGCGTCGTCCATCTAATAGGTCGGCACCTTTCACTTCAAAATGGATGTGCCGCGTTCACAAGGAAATGCTCGGAGATGTTTGGCGATGGGCAGGAAAGGTAAGGGCCGACACAACGAACTTTGGGGTTCCGGTCTACAACATAGGCGCAAGTTTGCTTGACCTTGAGGGCGATATGCGCCTATGGGATGGGGATGCGATGGAAGATGCCACCCTGTTGCATATGCGGGCCGTTAGGATTCACCCATTCCAAGACGGAAACGGTCGATGGGCAAGGTTGCTAGCAAACATCTGGCTCAGAAAGAAACGTAGGCCGATCGTGGATTGGCCCGCGACCATACGAGATAGCATGAGCGAACTCCGAGCGGAGTACATAGAGGTAATTGGGAATGAGGACTTGGATGGGCTGAACGCTATTCAACGCCGATTCTTGTCGCCTAGCCCCTCTTCCCCCATCGTCTTAATGCCGCTTTTCGCCCAATCTCCCGACGTTGTTCGGCCGTAAGCTTGGCGGCCCTTGCCTTGCCGCCTTTTAGAGTCCCTAACAAAATGACCCGTGGCCGCGACGCCGCGGATTTTGACGCAGGCCAAGGCACGAGGGCGAGGACGACCCCAAGGTGGGTCGTTGAGCCCGAGCAACGCCGGCATGCGGCAAAAGATGCGGCGTCCCTGCGGGTTGCGGCGAAAACCGCCCATCTGCCTCGTCAGGCCTCCTGGCCATACCGCCCTGGGTATGGCTTCGTCGGCCTTCCTTGCATCTGAGCGGTTTTGGCCGCAACGCGGTTCACGCGGCATTTTGTTAGGGACTCTTAGTCCACCTAGGCGGCCCAGAGCCACGGCGGCGGGGTTCTTGGTGGATCCCTCGGGTTTGGCTTGCCAGGTGGCTTGATTTACGATGCTCTTGGCCAGGGCGAGTAAGTTGTCTTTTCGTGCTTTACTCATGCTCGCATATTGTATTAGCCCAGGCGATAAGGTAAAGCCTGAGCGGCCAAGCATGGATTTCAAACTGACCCACTACCTGCCTGTTTTGGGGTTTGACTTCCCGCCTCGGCAGGGCTACACTCGCCGTGTTTGGTTGTGTGCGGCGCCCGCATACCGGAGGCACACCCCACGTGGCAGCCCCAGGTCAAACGCCGCCGAAACGCCCTATAACTCCTGGAGAGAGGAACAGACATGGCCAAGCAGCAGAAGTACGTGTATTTCTTTGGCGCCGGCAAGGCGGAAGGCATGGCCGTAGCCAGGGACGAAAAGACGCGCAAGGCAATCCTGGGCGGCAAAGGCGCCGGCCTGGCGGACATGACCGCCGCCGGCCTGCCCGTGCCCCCCGGCTTCACCATCACCACCGAGGCCTGCCGCCAGTTCTACGCCCTGGGCAAGAAGTGGCCCAAGGGCCTGGAAGACCAGATCAAGGCCAACATCATCCGGCTGGAGAACCTCACCGGCAAGAGCTTCGGCAAGGGCCCCAGCCCGCTGCTGGTCAGCGTCCGCAGCGGCGCCGCCGCCAGCATGCCCGGCATGATGGACACNNTGGACACCATCCTCAACCTGGGCATCAACGAGGAGACCCGTCAGGCCTTGGTGGAGCTGACCGGCAACGAGCGCTTCGCCTGGGACAGCCTCCGCCGCTTCATGCAGATGTTCGGCGACGTGGTTGAAGGCGTGGCCCACCACGATTTCGAGCACGCCCTCCAGAGCGTCAAGAACAAGCACGGCAAGAAGCTCGACACCGATCTGTCCGCCGGCGAACTGCGCGAAGTCTGCGACAGCTACAAGGAAGTCTACCGCCAGGCCAAGGGCCAGGAATTCCCCTCCGACGCCTGGCAGCAGCTCCGCGGCGCCATCAATGCCGTCTTTTCCAGTTGGAACAACCCCCGCGCCATCAAGTACCGCCAGTTGAACGACATCCGGGGCCTGTTGGGCACGGGCGTCAACGTCCAGCTCATGGTCTTTGGCAACATGGGCAGCGACAGCGGCACGGGCGTGGCCTTCACCCGCAACCCCTCCACCGGCGAGGACAAGTTCTACGGCGAGTATCTCATGAACGCCCAGGGTGAGGACGTGGTGGCCGGCATCCGCACCCCCCAGCCCATCGACACCCTGGCCAAGGTGGACGCCCCGGCCTACAACCAACTGCTGGAAATCCGCTCTCGCCTGGAGAAGCACTACCGCGACATGCAGGACACCGAGTTCACCATCGAGAAGGGCAAGCTGTACATGCTGCAGACCCGCTCGGGCAAGCGGACGATCTTCGCCGCCGTGCGGGCGGCCGTCGAAATGGCCGAGCAGAAGTTCATTTCCCGCGAAGAGGCCGTCCGGCGCGTGCCCGCCGGACAGCTCAACCAGCTTTTCGCCCCGGTGCTGGACCGTAGCGAGGAAACCGGCGCCGAGAAGAAAGGCCGCGTGCTGACCAAGGGCCTGCCGGCCAGCCCGGGCGGGGCCTGCGGCCAGGTGGTTTTCCACGCCGAGCAGGCTGAGCAGTGGCACAAGGAAGGCAAGAAGGTGATCCTGGTCCGCATCGAGACCAGCCCCGAGGACGTGGGCGGCATGGCCGTCGCCCAGGCGGTGCTGACCGCCCGCGGCGGCATGACCAGCCACGCCGCCGTGGTCGCCCGCGGCATGGGCACGCCCTGCGTAGCCGGCGCCGGCGACCTTCGTATCGACTACTCCGCTGGCACCGTTTCCTCCGGCGACAAGACCGTCCGCGAGGGCGACTTCGTCAGCCTGTCGGGCTTCACCGGCACGGTGTACGTCGGGCAGATCAAGGTCCAGCCCAGCGAGATCATCCAGGTGCAGGACGGGCGGCTCAAGCCCGAGGACAGCCTGCTCTACCGCCAGTACAGCACGCTGATGGGCTGGGTGGACAAGCTCCGCCAGATGGGCGTCCGCACCAACGCCGACGTGCCGCGCGACGCCGAACGCGCCGTCAAGATGGGCGCCGAAGGCATCGGCCTGTGCCGCACCGAGCACATGTTCTTCGAGGGCGACCGCATTGTCTCCTTCCGCCGGTTCATCCTGGTGGCCGAGGATGTCAAGCGCCTGCGCGAGGAACTGGCCAATGTTCTAGATCAAGATCGTAACTACACTGACACCCAGACCAAGATCGAACAACTGAAATTAGAAGGCAAAGGTAATATCGAAGCGGAAATTAGGGAGTTGCAGACCCAACTTGAGATAATCGTACAGAAGAATGAGAAAGCAACCGCGATCAAGGGTAAGTTAGCCGCCCCAGAGGCTCAATATAATAAGGCTCTGGCCGAACTGCTGCCCCTGCAGCGCGGCGACTTCGAGGGCCTCTTCCGGGCCATGGGTTCCATGCCGGTGATCATCCGTTTCCTGGACCCGCCGCTGCACGAGTTCCTGCCCCAGGAAGAGGCCAACCAGCATGAAATGGCCAATACCATGGGCATCGACGTGAAGGTCATTAAGCAGACCGTCTCGGCCCTGCACGAGTTCAACCCCATGCTGGGCCTGCGCGGCTGCCGCCTGGGCATCATCTACCCCGAGGTGTCGGCCATGCAGTGCCGGGCCGTGGTGGAAGCCGCCCTCAACGTCGCTTCCGAGGGCATCAAGCCCCATCCCGAGATCATGATCCCGCTGGTGGGCAACGTGAAGGAACTGCAGCTCCAGCGCGAGCTGTGCCTCAAGGTCATCGAGGAAGTCAAGAAGGAACATAACCTCAGGAAGCTGCCCTTCCCGCTGCTGATCGGCACCATGATCGAAGTGCCGCGCGGGGCGGTGACGGCCGACCAGGTGGCCGAGCAGGCTGAGTTCTTCAGCTTCGGCACCAACGACCTCACCCAGATGGGCTGCGGCTTTTCCCGCGACGATGCCGGCAAGTTCCTCAAGGACTACGTCAAGCTGGGCATCTACGATTACGACCCCTTCCAGACCCTCGACCGCCAGGGCGTGGGCGAATTGGTCCGCATCGCCTGCCGGAAGGGCAAGGCCGCCCGGCCAAGCCTGGAACTGGGCATCTGCGGCGAGCACGGCGGCGATCCCATGAGCGTGGAGTTCTGCCACATGGTGGGGCTGGACTACGTCTCCTGCTCGCCTTACCGCGTGCCGGTGGCCCGCCTGGCCGCCGCTCAGGCCGCCATGAAGTACCCTCGCAAGGCCGCCAAGCCCAAGAAACCCGCCGCCAAGAAGGCCGCCCCCAAGGCCAAGGCCTCCGCCAAGAAGGCCGCGCGGCCGGCCGCCAAGGCAGTCAAGAGATCCCCGGCCAAGAAGAAGGCCACTGCCAAGAAGGGCAGGAAGTAAGAGGCAGGCGAAGTAACTTTAGAAGAACCAAGAAGAAGTAGCTGTGATATTTAGCCCCCGGCCATTTGGCCGGGGGCTCTTTTTTTCGGATGACATGGCAGCCGCGTCTTTTCCAGGCCTACGAAGCCTTGGCGAAGTAGGCTGCGGCGGCCATGAAAGACCTTGGCAACGCTTAACGTTGGCCCCCAAGCCCGGCGCCATACTTACGTGTCTTGCGCGAAAGGGCAGAATCGGCACGCAGATCCCTCGCCTTCGGCGACGAATCAGCGTGCCCTACGAGGCTGCCCAAAACAGCGTGATCCTGGCGTAACCGAAAGGCTAAACATGGTCACGCGAAAAGAAGCGTGACCATGCCACCCGGATCGGAAAGAATCTGCCGCCAAGGCGCGAACACCGCTGAAGGGCTTTTGCCTGCTTTAACTTCTTCAATCTCTCTTCAGTCCCTCTTGGTGTTCTTTGTATCTTTGTGGCGAGTCTTGGGTCTTCCTACTTCAGTTGCATGCAGTAATCGATGGTTTTTCGGAGTCCGTCCTGGCGGCTGACGCGCGGCTGCCAGCCCAGGATTTTCTGTGCCAGGGCAATGTCCGGCCGGCGAATCTTGGGATCGTCGGGCGGCATGGGTTTTTCGACGATCCGGCTGGCGGAACCCGTCAGGGCGATGATCTCCTGGGCCAGTTGGCGGACGGTGATCTCCTCGGGGTTGCCGATGTTGATCGGGCCGACGTAGTCGCAGGCCCCCAGGCGAACCTGGCCTTCGACCTGGTCGTCGACGTAGCAGAAGCTGCGGGTCTGCGAGCCGTCGCCGTAGAGGGTCAGGGGCTTGCCGGCGAGGGCCTGGCGGATGAAGTTGGTGACCACCCTGCCGTCGTCCAGGCGCATGCGCGGCCCATAGGTGTTGAAGATTCGCGCCAGCCGCACCGGCAGGCCCCACTTGCGGTGATAGGCCATGATGAGGGCCTCGGCGTATCGCTTGCCCTCGTCGTAGACGCTGCGGGCGCCGATGGGGTTGACGTGTCCCCAGTAGTCCTCGCGCTGGGGATGCACCTCGGGGTCGCCGTAGACCTCGCTGGTGGAGGTGTGCAGGAAGCGGGCGTTCTTGGCCCGGGCCAGTTCCAGCAGGTTGAGGACGCCTTCGCTGCAGACGCGGAGGATTTGGATGGCCAGCGGGCCGAAATCCACCGGGCTGGCCGGGCAGGCCAGGTCGCACACCAGGTCCACCGGGCCGTCGATTTTGAATCTGCGAGTGACGTTGTGTTTTACGAAGGTAAAGCCGCTCAGGCTGGCCAGCCAATCGACGTTGGCCTGGCTGCCGGTGACCAGGTTGTCCACGCCGACGACCTGGTGGCCATCGTCCAGGTAGCGTTTTGAGAGATGACACCCTATGAAACCGGCAGCGCCAGCCACTACAATACGCATGCGTTTGTTCTCCCGGACCGTCGGGTACGGTTATAGCTTTCCGGGCAGGGAGTTTATCGCCCGGCAAGGGGCAGGTACATGAAGATTTCGATCGTGGGCAGCGGCTACGTCGGGTTGGTGACGGCCACGTGTCTGGCCGAGAGCGGCAACCACGTGCTGGGCGTGGACGTGGACCCGGAGAAGGTGCGCGCCCTGAGCGCCGGGCGCAGCACGATATTCGAGCCGGGCCTGGAAGAGATGCTCCAGGCCAACCTGTCGTCCGGGCGCCTGAAATTCACCACCGACCTGGCCGAGGGCGTCCAGCACGGCCAGGTGATCTTCATCACCGTGGGCACCCCGCCGCGCGAAGACGGGTCGGCCGACCTGTCCAACGTGGAGTCGGTGGTGCGCAGCATCGGCCAGCACATGACCTCGCACAAGGTGGTGGCCATCAAGTCCACCGTGCCGGTGGGCACCGGGGCCAGGATGAGCGAGCTGCTGATGGGCCTGACGGCCCACCCCTTCGCCCTGGTCTCCAACCCCGAGTTCCTCAAGGAAGGCGCGGCGGTGGAGGATTTCCTGCGCCCCGACCGCGTGGTCATCGGCTGCGACGACCCCGACGCCGCCCAGTTGCTCTCCGAGCTGTACGCCCCTTTCGCCCGCACCGGTCAGACCATCATGCTCATGAGCCGCGACGCCGCCGAAATGGTCAAGTACGCCTCCAACGCCTACCTGGCCACGCGCATCAGCTTCATCAACGAAGTGGCCGACATCTGCGCCCGGGCGGGCGTGGACATAAACCAGGTGCGGCTGGGCATGGGGGCCGACCGGCGCATCGGCCAGGAATTCCTCAACCCCGGCGTGGGCTACGGCGGCAGTTGCTTCCCCAAGGACGTGCAGGCCATGATCAGCGTGGCCCAGGCTTTGGGCTGCAAGGCCGAACTGCTCGGGCAGGTCCACGCCCGCAACGAGTACCAGAAGCAGCTCCTGGCCCAGATGGTCTGCGAACGTTTCGGCAACGACCTCAAGGGCAAGACCTTCGCCGTCTGGGGCCTGGCCTTCAAGCCCAACACCGACGACATCCGCGAGGCCCCGGCCATCAAGGTCATCCACCTGCTGCTCTCGGCCGGGGCGGCGCTGAAGTGCTACGATCCCAAGGCCTGCGCCAACGCCGCCGCGGAGTTTGCCGGCGTGAGCGGGGTGAGCTTCGTCCACCAGCCCTACGACGCCCTGGAGAACGCCGAGGCCCTGATCATCTGCACCGACTGGAGCGAGTTCCGCTCGCCCGACTTCGACCGCATCCGCACCCTGCTGAAGGGGCGGGTGATCTTCGACGGGCGGAACCTTTACGACGCCAAGACCATGCTCCGCCAGCGGCTGGAGTACCACTCCATCGGGCGCGCCCCGGTGATTCCCGACCGGCCCAACGGCAACGGCCAAGGAGTCTTCACGCTACGGCGGACGGGCGGCAGCGTGGGTTCGCCTAAACAATCCGACAAGTGAGAATTGGGTGGCATGGTCACGCTTCTGCGTGACCATGTTGAATGTTCCTCTTCTCTGGCCGGAACATGGTCACGCGAAAGAAAGCGCGACCATGCCACCCGCCGACGGGGATCGCGCGTGCAACAAGTTGCCCATCCTGCGGCGCCAAAGCCGGAGCACACCCGCTCCACAAGAGCAGGGGCTTGCCCTGCAGCCGAGTCTATCTTACAGCCGATAAAACCTGTACAATACCCGCACTGGGACAAAGGATTGTTTCATGCACCGGCCAAGGACGGTCACGGCCTGCTTGTTCTTATTGGCGCTTGCCGGCACGGCAATTTGCTCCGACCCTATCCCTACCGCGCCTGCTGCCGGAGACGCGCAGCTTCCCCCCACCAGCGGCCCGGTATTGCTGAATCTCACGGCCAACCTGCCCCCCCTGCCCGCCAGCGCGCCGGCCGGCAAGATCGACGCTGCCAGCCTGGCCAGCCGCCTGGCCTGGCAGATAGCCCTGGACCGCCAGGGCTTCTCCCCCGGCGTCATCGACGGCAAGCTGGGGCGCAAGGCCCGCATCGCCATTGAGGCCTTCCAGCGCAGCGGAGGCCTCAAGCCCACCGGCCTGAGCGACCAGGCCACCGCCGCCGCCCTGGGCGTCCAGCCCGAAAACGCCCTGGCCCAGTACGCCGTGCAACAGGCCGACCTGGACAGCGTGGGCGATCTGCCCAAGGGCTGGCTGGAGAAGAGCAAGCTCAAGTGGCTGCCCTACGATTCGCTGGACGAGTCGCTGGCCGAGCGGTTCCACTGCAGCCGGGCGCTGCTGGCCGAACTGAACGGGGGCGTGGATCTCGCCTCGCTCAAGCCGGGCGACACGCTGGTCGTGCCCAACGTCCAGCCACCGGCAGAGTTGCCCCAGGTCGCTCGGCTGACGGTGGACCTGACGGAGAAGGTCATCACCATCTTTGCCGCCGACAAGGTTTGCGGGCTGCTGCACTGCTCGGTGGCGGCCAAGGAAGACAAGCTGCCCAGCGGCACGGCCAAGGTGGTCACGGTGGCGCCCAACCCGGCCTACCTGTTCGATCCCAAGCACTGGCCGGAGGTGCACGGCATAGACCAGAAGCTGCTCATCCCGCCCGGGCCGCGAAACCCCGTGGGGCTGTGCTGGATCGGCCTGTCCAAGGACGGCTACGGCATTCACGGCACGCCCGCGCCGGAGATGATCGGCAAAACCGGCAGCCACGGCTGCATCCGCCTGGCCAACTGGGACGCCCAGCGCCTGGGCAAGATCGTCGGGCCGGGCGTGGAGGTGGCGTTCATCCGCTAGCGCCCCGCGCGGGAGAATTTCCAAATCCTAAACCCTAAATCCTAAACAGTGACCAAAACAGACACGAGGAAAACCAGCAGCCCGGCCCGGCCCCTGTTTTGTGCATTGTCGTTTCGGTTCATTGTTTAGGATTTAGAGTTTGGAGCTTAGAATTTGCCGTCCCCAGCCACTGGCTACTGGCTACTGGCTTCTTGTCGGTCCGCCGGGCTTTTCTTTGGCCTTGCGGATTGTTTTGCGGGCGGAGTTGGGCTAACATCCTGGCCGATGAAAGTGGCCGTGATCATACCGGCCGCCGGGGCCTCCAAGCGGTACGGCGGCAAGGGCAAGAAGATCTTTGAGACGATCAAGGGCCAGGCGGTATTCATCAAGTCGCTGGAGCTGTTCGTCAACCGCGACGACGTCTGCCAGGTGCAGTTGGTGGTGGCCCCTGAAGACATGGAGACGATGAAGGAGCGATACGCCCCCACCATCGGCTTCATGGGCATCAAGCTGACGGCGGGCGGGGCCGACCGCACCGCCTCGGTGCGCAACGCCCTGGCCAAGGTGGACCCGCAGGCCGAGCTGGTGTGCGTGCACGACGCCGCCCGGCCGTGCGTCTCGCCCGTATGGGTGGACGCGGTGTTCGCCGCCGCCGCCAGGCACGGCTCGGCCATACTGGCCTACCCGGTGCACGGCACGCTTAAGACGGTTGGCCCCGACGGCGCGGTCGACCAGACCCTGCCGCGCCAGGCGGTGTGGGAGGCCCAGACGCCCCAGGTCTTCCGCCGCGAACTGCTGCTGGAGGCATACGCCAAGGCGGCCGGTCCGGCCACCGATGACGCGGCCCTGGTGGAGGCCCTTGGCCAGAAGGTGCACGTGGTCGCCGGCGACGCCAGGAACATAAAAATCACCACCCGGTCCGACCTGGCCATAGCGGCGGCCGTGATCGACACGCTGCCCAAGCCCAAGCCCAAGGCCACCGGCCGCGGACCCTTCGACGAGGCCCAGTGGTGAGCGAACAGAAAGGCTTAAGGCTATAGTATCCAGTAGCCAGTAGGCAGTAGCCGGTAGCCCGTAGTTTGTAGCCTATGACTTGAAGTCTGTGTTTTCGCGGCAAGATAGCGGTTGCACGGCACAAGTGAGCAAGCTTCTGGGAAAGGAATCGGCGATGTCGCAGGCAAAAGGGATTTGGGCGTCGGGGCTGGTGTTGGCGCTGGGGTTGGTGCTGGCCGGCTGCACGAGCCAGAAGAAGCCGTGGGGTTGGGATACTCCGTCAGCGCCGCCGCGCCTGGCCAACGGCCAGCCGGCTACGGCCATTGAAGTCAACAAGGACAACGCCGAGGAAGTGCAGGCGGTCGAGTTCTACCAGCAGGCCACGCAGAACTACCGCCAGAGCCTCAAGGTCCTCAACGCCTATTACACTCGCGTGGGCCACTACGACAACTGCAAGTTCACCGAAAACGAACTGAATAACCTGGAAAACGCCCAGACCTTCCGCTTCACCGGCCTGCCTGCGACGGCCGCGGCCGCCGCCCAGTCCATCGAGGGCGTGGACGAGGTGGCCCTGGTCGAGGGTGTGGTGCGCGACCGCCACGCCTGGCAGGACGCCCTGGATCGCCTGGCCGATGTCTACACCCGCACCAGCGCCGACTACAAGCTCAAACTCGTGCGCAACGTGCAGGCCCGCTTCGACCCCATGCGAGTGTACGACTACGTGATGGCGGCCGAAATCCCGCCGCCCACCCTCAAGCCCGTCGAGGTCATTCCCGAGGCCGAAGCCCTGTATAACCGCGCGTTCAAGACCTACAAGGCCGGCAAGCCCTTCCCCCTGATAACCGACTACGACAAGGAGCGAGAGGCCCTGATGCTCTTCCGCGAGCTCATCCGCAAGTACCCCAGCAGCACCAAGATCGCCCTGTCGGCCTACTTCATCGGCGAAATCTACAAGGAGTACTTCAACGAGGACGTGCGGGCGGTGAACTGGTACGAGCGGGCCTGGCAGTGGGACCCCAACATCCTCCAGCCGGCGCGCTTCCAGGCCGCCACCGTGTACGACATCCGCATGGGCCACTACGCCAAGGCGCTCCAACTCTACAAGGAAGTGCTCAAGTACGAGCAGTTCAACAGGTCTAACGTGGACTACGCCACCCACCGCATCGAACAACTGGAAAGACCCAAGTAGCTCTTTGATGCCCGGAGTTTCACGCCCCGACGGACCGGCTGCAGCGGCCGGCCGCCGAAAGATTTTGGCCGGGGGCGAGGCAAGCACCGGCGCAGCCGGGCGCAGCGCAGAGCCGTAAGCGATCTTGGAGTCCCTAACAAAATGCCGCGTGAACCGCGTTGCGGCCAAAACCGCTC
>PMYM01000193.1 GCA_003171235.1 Phycisphaerales bacterium
ACGCCGAACTTGTGCTGCTCGTCCACCACCACCAGGGCCGGGGCGGCAAACTGCACGTCTTCGGACAGCAGGGCATGGGTGCCGACGATAATGTCGATCTGCCCGGCGGCCAGGCGGGCCAGGATGTCACCCCGCTCGGCGGACTTCTGCCCCCCGACCAAAAGCGCCCAGCGCACGCGCGAACCGGCCAGGTATTGCTCAACCTTCTGGAAATGCTGGCGGGCGAGTATTTCGGTGGGGGCCATGATGGCGACCTGCTTGCGGTGGGCCACGGCCAGCAGGGCGGCGTACAGCGAGACGGCCGTCTTGCCCGAGCCGACGTCGCCTTGCAGCAGGCGATTCATGGGGCGCGGGCGGGCCAGGTCGGCGGCGATCTCGGAGACGGCCCGGTCCTGGGCGCCGGTGAAGACAAAGGGAAACCGCGCCCGGATGCGGCGGTCGATCTCCGCCGTGCAGGACAGGGCAAAGGCCGGCTGGCTGACCGCTCGCAATCGCTGCAGGGCGATGCCCAACTGCATGAGCACCAGCTCGTCGTAGGCCAGGCGGCGGCGGGCCCGCTCCCAGGCCTGGCTGTCTTCGGGGCGGTGCATGGCGGCGATGGCCGTCGGCCGGGCCACCAGTTGCCGCTGGCGCAGATGCTCCTGGTCGAACCATTCGCCAAACAGCCGCGGCGCCTGGTCCAGCGTGCCCTGGATCAGCCGCCCGATCAGGCTGGAGGGCATGGCCGCCATGGCCGGGTAAACCGGCAGCAGTTCATCCTGCGACAGGTCGGTCTGGGCCACGTCGTGGATGATCTGGAAGCGCGGGTTGGCCAGTTGCAGCGTCTCCTTGTACACGGAGACCTTGCCGGCGGCGGCGATGGTCAGGCCGGTCTTGATGGTGTCGCGGAGGTAGCCCCCGTGGAACCACTTGAGCATTATGACGGCCGTGCCGTCGTCCAGGGTGCAGGCCAGGTACGGCAGGCGGCCGAAGGCCTTGTACTGCACTTCGCCCACCACTCCGGCCACGGTGGCGGCGGGTTCGTCGCCCTTGAGCGTCTCGATGGGCTGGGCCTGGCGGCGCAGGTTGAAGCGCCGGGGAAAGTACAGCAGCAGGTCCTCGACGGTGCTAATGCCCAGGCCGGCCAATTGCTCGGCCCGGTGCGGGCCGATGCCCTTGACGTATTGAACCGGCGTATCCAGAGCCAGTAGCGGCACGCGCAGGAACCCCTGGTAGTCCTTCAACTTTGATCTTGGGATTACAAAATCAAAGTTGAAGGACTACAGAGCAGGCGAGCAGTTGAACAGGTGAACGGGCGAAAGCAAGAACGGCCCGCTCGCCTGCGGTCTCCTGCTCAACTGCTCACCTGCTCCGACTCACACTATCTATCGTGAAAGATTACTAGTCGAACACCGCGCCCCAAAGCCCCGCCTGCCGTCGGGCCGCCAGTCGGCCAGCGCCGACGACCAGGCCGGCTGTGCTAGGGGGCCCAGGCCCGCGGCTACTTCTCCGGCACCTTTATGACCTGGCCTTCCTTGAGCTTGTCGGGGTCGGTGATGTCGGGGTTGGCGGCCTGGATGTCCTTGACCCGGCGCGGATCGTTGTACAGCTTGCGGGCGATGCCGTAGAGAGTATCGCCTTTCTGTATGGTGTAGGTATGCCCGCCGGCAGTGGCGGCGAAGGGCGGAAGCGTGCCGCCAGGCTGCCTGACCGGCCCGGGCCCAACCGTCACCGGCCTGGGGGCCGGCCGGTAGGTGGGTTCTTCCCGCGGCTCAGTTATGGCGGGAGCCGGCTGGGTGGCCGCCATCATCTCCGGGGTGAGGGGCGGCGTGGCGGCGGGTTTGGGGGGCTGGTTGCATCCGGCGGCGGCGATCAGCACGAGGGCGAGCGGCAGGGCCAATGCTCTCATAGCGAGTCCTTTCGGTGATAAGCTCCGTCTGCGTTGCGATGATACCGCCCGGCTCGGACATGTCAAGCAGTGCTTTGGCGATTCGGCTCCGGGTGCATTAGCGTTTTAGGGAACGGAAGGCCGGCGTTCGCGTGTCGCGGGCGTCTCGCCCGCGTCCCCAGGTAGCACAGGCGTCNNTCGCCCGCGTCCGAGGCCGAACCGCGCGGGCGAGACGCCCGCGACACGTCAGAATTCCCAAAACGCTAATGTACCCTTCGGCTCTAGGCGGTTTGACAGGCCCGGCGCTTAGGCTCTATAGTAGGCCTTCTATACAGGGCGCCGCCCCCGGCGGCCCAAGAGCAGGCGGTGGCGTTTGGCCAGGACCAAGGGCATTCTGTTCGACATCGGCGGCACGCTGCTGGACTTCATCAACGTGGACGCGCGCCGGTTGTTCTATGACGGGGCGCTGCAGGCCTACGAGTACGTCCGCGGCCTGGGCCAGCCGGTGCCGGATTTCCGCATTTACCATCGCGGGCAGTTTGTGGCGGTGCACTGGCACTACGCCTGGTCGCGCCTGACGGGGTGGGAATTCAACGCCCTGGACGTGCTGGGCCGCCTCAGCCGGGGAATGGGCCAGCAGCTCACGCCGGCGCAACTGGAGGAGTTGGCCTGGCGGTGGTATGAGCCCCTGGGCCGCTGCGCCACCTGCGAGCCGGGGCTGGCCCAGATGCTGGAAGACTTCCGCCGCCAGGGGCTGCGGCTGGGCCTGGTCAGCAACACCTTCATTCCCGGAACGGTGCTGGACCGCCACCTGGCGAGGGAGGGTCTGTTGGGTTTTTTCGACACGCGCATCTACAGTTGCGACGTCCGCTATCGCAAACCGCACCGCCGGATTTTCCACATCGCCCTGGAGGGCATCGGCTGTTCGCCCCAGGAGACGGTTTTCGTGGGCGACCGCCTGCGGGCCGACATCTTCGGGGCCAACCGCGTGGGCATGACCAGCGTGCTGAAGGACCCCACCGGGCGCCTGCGCAGCCGGCGGGCTCGGCCGGACCACCGCATCCTGGCCTTGACCGAACTGGGCCAGTTGGTGCGGGCGATGGCGTGATTAACGCGCGTCGCGCCGGGCGTGCATGGGAAGCTGGCTATTGGCTGGGGCGGGCGGTCCTGCGGCAGGCCGGTCTGTAATCGCACGAAAATATTGACATGCCCGCATTCAATAGCGTAAAGGCAGGGAGACTAAAGTCAGCCCTGGGGCGAGGCGGCCGGCATTTTACCGGACGGTGGCCAGCAGCATCAGAACGATGGCCCCGGCCAGCACGGCGGCCTCGGCCAACCAGGCAATAATGTGATACGCGCGCTGCATCGGAGATCCTCTGCTGGCGTTATCGGCTGGCGGGGCGAAAACCCTTGAGGACGCCCTTATCATTTAT
>PMYM01000278.1 GCA_003171235.1 Phycisphaerales bacterium
TCATCCAGGTGGCCGACGCCACCGGACAATACGGCGTGAGCTTCTTCGTGGCCATGGTCAACGGGCTGGCGCTGGAGTGGGCGATGGCCCTCTGGCGGGCGCGGGCGGGCCAACCGGCGGAGCCCCGGGCGAATTGGAAGAGGCTGCTGGCGGGGCCGGCGGCGGTGGCGGCCTGTCTGGCCGGCCTGGTGGGCTACGGCAGTTATCGCCTCGCTCAGCAGACGCAGTCTCCCGGGCCGGTGGTGGGCCTGGTGCAGGAGGCCTTCCCCAATTCCATCTTCTATGAGAATGACAGCACCCAGGACGTATTCGCGGCTTACCTGGCGCGGGCGCGCGAACTGGTAGGGCAGGAGTTGGACCTGGTGGTCTGGCCGGAGTCGATGCTGGTGTACCGCGACTTCGACCCGAGCATCTGGCGGCGAGCCCAATGGGATGAGTTGGCCGAGGAGCCCGAGGTGATGGACTACGTCCATGACATGCGGGATCGCCTGGACCAGTTCGAGGGCCTGGTGAGGGACCTGGGCTGCCCGGTGCTGGCGGGGGGCTCGACGCAGGCCTCGCCGGCGGGCCAGCGGCAGAAACTGCGCCGCAATTCGGCGATCCTGTATCAGCTCGACGGCCGGGGCCGGCTGGAGATCGCCCAGGTCTACAGCAAATCGTTGCTGGTGCCGTTTGGGGAGTACGTGCCCTTCGGCCCGGGCGACAGTTTCGAGATACTCTGGCTGCATCGCTGGCTGCGGAGTTTTGTGCCCGAGTCCATGCCGCAACTGGAGCCGGGGTCCGGCCCGGTGAGCTTCAGCCTGGCCCCCAAGTCCCAGGCCCGCTTCGCCGTTCCCATCTGCTACGAAGGCGTTTTCGACCGCTACTGCCGCAACCTGGCGTACCGGGGCGGGCGAAAGCAGGCCGACCTGCTGGTGAACATTTCCAACGACGGCTGGTTCATTCACGTTCAGCCGGGCCGGTCGTCGCCCAGCACCGAGCTGGACCAGCACCTGGCCCAGTATGTATTCCGCGCCATCGAAAACCGCCTGCCGGTGGTGCGGGCGGTGAACGTGGGCATCAGCGGCCAGATCGATTCCAACGGCAGAATCATTAAGGTTGTCCGGCAGGATGATCGAAAAGCTATGGTGGCCGGAACGCTGGTGGCGCAGACACTTGTGGACAGCCGGCGCAGCCCGTATAGTCTTGTGGGCGACGGTTTTGCTTACCTGGTTTGCCTGGTCGCCGTTGTGGGCGCGGCCCTGCTGGTCAGAGCGAGTTTCCTCGACAGAAAAGGTGGCTAATGAAAAGCAACTTGTGGGTGGCGGCGTGCCTGCTGGCGGCATTGACGACGGCGTTTGGATGCAGGGGCAGTGCCCCGTCGATCAATATGGAGCAGGCGTCCTTCGACGCCCGGGTGACGCTGTTGCAGCAGGTGCATGATCCACAGCCGCGCGATAGCGAGAACCCCGAGATGGCCCAGGTCATCCAGTGCAATGCCCTGGAATCGCTCGCGGCCGTAAACGTCGAGGGGGCGGGCATGGAATTGGCCCAGGCCCTGCGCGACCCCCACCTGCCGGTCAAGTTCGCCGCCGCCATGGGGCTGGGCGACCTTGGTTATGAACCGGCCCTGCCGGTGCTGTTGGAAATGGCCAAGGACCCCCAGGTCAACCCCAAGCTGCTGGCCGCCGTCATATACGCCCTGCACCGCCTGGGCGACGACACTTACACCGGCGAACTGGGCCGGCTGCTTTACCAGGAAGACAAAAGCATCCGCGCCACCGCCATCCTGGTCATGGGCAAGATGGGCGAGAGCGGGGCCATCCCCCTGCTGCGCAACGTGCAGGAGGAGGACAAGCGAGACGTGGTGCAGTTGCAGGTGGTGGAGGCCCTGGCCGAACTGGGCGACGAGCGCAGCATCATCCAGTTGGAGCCCTGGACCAAGAGCCAGTACATAGAGGACCGGCTGATCGCCATCGAGGCCCTGGGCAAGGTCAATAACCCGCGGGTGCTGGCGTTGCTGCAAAAGATTTATGAAGATTCCCGGCAGGACCCCATAGTGCGCGTGGCGACCATCCGGGCGATGGCCAATCTCTACCGGTGCGTCGGGTTTGAGCCGGCATTGCAGGCCGCCCAGAACCCCGGCGGCGTGCTGCTGCAGGCGCGCGGGGCCAAGGCCAAGTTGCCGCCGGCCGACGTCCGCACGCTCCAGGTGCTCTCAGTGCTGGCCTTGGGCAAGCTTAACAATGTCCAGGCGGTGCCCACTCTGCAGGGGCTGTTGAAGAGCCCCGACGGCGTGGTGCGGGTTTCGGCGGCAAGGTCGATTCTCACGCTGCTGCCGGCCTACGGGAACGTGGCCGCTCCGGCGATGGGGGGCGAGGTTCAGCCGCCCCCGCCCAGCCGGTCGCCAGCGGCTCCGCTGAAAGCGGCCCTGCCGGAGCCCCGCCCGGCCACGGACGTCGCCGTCGCCCCCGGGCCGGCCGGCATTCCGGCTGCGGCCACCACCACGGTTCTGGCCTCGCCCGCCAAGGCGCCGGAGGCCCAGCCGCCTTCGGGGTTGATTACGCTGCCGGACGTGCCGGGCGCCGCTTCGACGCCCGCCACCGTCCCGCAGGAGTTGCCCTCCCAGATGAGCCCCGCCTACCAGCCCCCCAAGGCCGGCATGCGGACCTCCGGAGCCAAAGACTAGTTGCTTTAGCCCGGGAACTGCGCGCATAATTTTCTGTCGTGAAATGTGCTTGACTTGCCGCCGACGGCACTTAGAATCGTTCCCCGCGGCGGCAGGATGTCATGTAGGTTCCAAGCAGCTTTGAAGGAGATGCGTCTTGAGTACCTTAACGAAGATCTTTGTCGTCATCCTAGTCGTGCTTGTGCTTTTCTCTTCCGTGCTGTTCATCAGCCTCACCGTCACCACCGGCAACTACAAGTCGCTGTACGAGGGCGAGAAGACCCGGTCCCAGGTGGCCGAGGCGGGCGAGAACAACTACAAGCTCGCCGCCGACAGCTACCGCACCCTGTTTAACAACCAGGTCAGCCTGAGGACGGCCGAAAGCGCCGCCCACCAGGCCGCCATGGTCGACAAGGACAAGCAGGTGTCGGAAGCCAAGCTGACCGTGAAACAGAACAGCGATCTGCTCAACGATCTTAACATCAAGGTCGGCTCCCTCAATCAGAACCTGATCGCCGCCCAGAAGCAGAACACCATAGTCTCGCAGACCCTCGACCGCGAGCGGCAGGACAAGGATAAGCTGGCGGCGCAGTTCCTTGAGCAGACCGCCCGCCTTAATAGCATGATGAACGACAACGACATCCAGGCGCGGGAAATCACCGCCCTGAAGGAAGGCAAAGCCCAGGTCGAGCAGGACTACAAGGAAATGATGCGGCAGGCTGAAAGCAGTGGCGGCCTGCCCAAGACCACCGCTCCCCAGGCGGCCGTCAAGATTGACGGCTCCGTCACCGCCGTCAACGGCGGGGTGGCCCAGATCAACCTGGGCTCCACCAGCGGCGTCAAGAAGGGCATGAAGTTCTTCGTCTACCGCAATGACAACTTCGTGGCCTACCTGCAGATCGAGGAAGTGGACGCCGGGCGGGCCGCCGGCGTCATCACCGACGCCAAGCGCGACGTTCGCCAGGGCGACAAGGTCTCCACCAGCTTGGAGTAACGGAGGCGACATGAGCACATTCAATCCTCAGGGACCGCTGATCAGAATCAAGCCCCAGGACAACGTTTATACCGTGCTGCTGGCGGTTGCCATCCTGTTCCTGGCCTTGGCCGCCGGCATCGTGCTGCACAGCCTCATGGTCAATTACGGCATGAGCTTTGGCGACATCTTTAAGCCCGGCGAGATCAAGTAGCCGCCGCAAGGGAATTGCCGCCCCGGCCGCTATCGGCGCCGGGGCGTTTTTTTGCGCCGCCGGCTCCTGGCTCCTGGCTACCAGTTCTTAACTTTTAGGGCTTTCCCTTGCCTGGGCGGCGGACATGCATTAATCTCAAGCCTGGTCCGGCGTCGGCCGGGCCGCGGCCCCGGCGAAGTCGGCCGGCGCCCTGACGTGCGTGCCCGGGTGATTTGCCTGAAGGATGTCCTAGCATGATTCTCGATTCCATTCTCGGGTTGTTCTCAATCGACATGGGGATCGACCTGGGAACCTGCAACACCCTGGTTTGCGTCCGCGGGCGGGGCGTGGTGCTCAATGAGCCCTCGGTGGTGGCCGTGCGGCGCGGCACCAACAAGGTGCTGCAGAACGGCAACGCCGTGGGCCTGGTGGCCAAGGACATGCTGGGCAAGACCCCCGGCTCCATCAGCGCCATCCGCCC
>PMYM01000143.1 GCA_003171235.1 Phycisphaerales bacterium
TTATTAGGATAGGCTCTTAGTGGCAGGAGCATTCCCGGACGATAGGTGGAACAGGTTTGTAACCTGTTCTTCTTGGCACAGGTTGAAAACCTGTGCCACCTGCACTGCAGGACGCCCGTGCCACTGAGATATCCGCTGAAGGCTTTACCATTTTCAAATGCGGGCGTACACTGCTGGCTGAAGGAGACCTTGCATGACTGACAAGAACAAACAGGCCCCGCAGGCCCACCAGATAGATATGCCCAGGATCGAGGCCGCCGTGCGCGAAATACTCCAGGCCATCGGCGAGGACGGCGGCCGGGCCGGCCTGAGGGACACTCCCCAGCGCGTCGCCCGCATGTACCAGGAACTCTTCGCGGGCATGCACGACGACCCGGCCATCCACTGCAAGGCCATCTTCCAGGAGAAGTACGACGAGATGGTGGTCGTCCGCGACATCCCCTTCCACAGCATGTGCGAGCACCACCTGCTACCCTTCATGGGCAAGGCGCACATCGCCTACCTGCCCAAGGGCTGCGTCATCGGGGTGAGCAAACTGGCCCGCATCGTCGACGCCTTCGCCCGCCGCCCCCAGGTGCAGGAGCGCCTGACCAGCCAGGTGGCCGACCTGATTATGAAGCAACTGGAGCCCCAGGGCGTGGCCGTGCTGCTGGAGGCCACCCACACCTGCATGACTATCCGCGGCGTCAAGAAGCCCGGCTCGCTCATGATCACATCCGCCGTGCGTGGCCTGTTCAAGAGCAACCTGGCCACCCGCCAGGAGGCCATGACCCTGCTGCGCGGATGATTACTTCCCGGCTTCTTCCATCGCCCGGCGCGAAAAAACCACCTGCTTGACGTAGAGCAGTTGGGCCAGCGTCTGGTCGGGTTGCCCGGTTTGCCGTTCGCTCAGCAGATATGGCCCGTGAGTCTTGTCGTCGGCGGTGCGCACCCAGAGCGGCTGGCCCTTGATCGAGCCAGTGATGTAAGAATCGTCGATCAGGTGGAGTTTCCACTCCAGACGGCGAAGGGGCTGCTGCCGGCCGGTGTAAACCCGCTCCTCGCTGCCCATCTCCTTCCAGCGCCATTCCGGCTGGGTTTCCTGGCTGACGACCACGGCCGATATGGACAGCACCAGGACGGGCGGCACGCCCCGGTATCGCTGTTGCGATGCCTCCCAGACCTCCAGGTCTTTGTCCAGCGTGGTGTAAATCCGCCCGGCCAGCACCGTGTCGTCCGACAGCACCAGCACCCCGGGCAGAGATTCGCCGGCGGCCTGGCTGTCAGGCCCGCGAGGGTTTTGCTGCCGTGGCGCGGCGGCGCTGCTGGCGGTGGCGGCCTGGGCCAGCCAGAAGTCCAGGTTTGAGGCCGGCTGCGAAGCGGTTTGGCCAATCGCCAACATCGCCGCAGGCAGCAGGGCCAGTATGCACAGAGAACGGGTCATTCCCCGCCACTATAACCGCTTGGCCGCGGAAGGGGGATAGGCCAGGGCGTCAAGGGTAGCATCCCTCAAGGAGCCAGCTCTATCCAATATCGATTCTTGAGTTTGCCGGTCTGGCGGGAAACGACCTGGTTTTCCAGCACTCCGCCGTTCTTCTGGATGATACGGGCGCTGGCGACGTTGTCGGCGTCGCAGGTAATCAGCACGCGGTTGAAGCCCAGCCGGGCGGCTTGCCCCAGGGTCAGACGGCAAACGGCGGTGGCGTAGCCCTTGCCCCGCTCGCTTGGCCGGGTGCCGTAGCCGATATGCCCAATCTCGTACAGCACCGGCTCGGTGGAGACGGTCCGCAGGCTGCTGGTGGCGACGATCCGACGCCCATCCCGCACCAGCCAATAGGTTCTGTAGGGGCTCCAGCCGGCAGGCATGTTTGCGCCGGCGGTGTGGTCGCGCAGACGCCCAAGATAAGCCTCGAAGTCACGCGCAGCCTCGGCATAGGTCGATCGCTCCCGTTGGTCGCCGCCTTGAACGTATTCCTCGACCAGGGCCAGGAAGTCCTCGCGCAGCCTGGCCGTAGGCTCGATCAATTGCAGGCATGGCTGGTCCATGGCTGAGTGTTATACAGTGGCAGGGCCGCATTCAAAACCCTGTGCTGCCCTTGCTTTCTCAAAATGATCCAATTCCAGCTCACCGGTTTACCGCGGATCGCCCTGGGGGCCAACGTCGCCGGCAGCGCCATCTCCAACGGCCTGGAGGCTCAAGCGCTGACGATGATCTGGAGACAGGCCGCGGCCCACCATGGCCTCTGGGCATTTCGTTGGCTTTCCCCCGCCAAGGGGAGTAAACTGTTGTATTACGGTCGGTGGCGGGCGAGGAAGGGTTCTTCAATCGCCGCCGGCGAATACGGCTGGCATCCGCATTCTTCAACGACTTGCACTCGGGTATTCCGCCTCTGTGAACTTCGTTCACCGCCGCGGCTTGGCCTCCTGGGCACAGGTATCGAACGCCCCATGCCTCTAAGGAGTTATGCCCATGGCTGCCGGCAAAGTGAAGTGGTTTAGTCAGGCTAAAGGTTTCGGGTTCATCACCGCCGAGGACGGCACCGACACCTTTGTGCACCACCGCGACATCGAGGGCGAAAGCCAGTTGCTTGCGGAAGGCGAGGCGGTCACGTTCGAGTTGCTCCAGGGCCCCAAGAGCCGCAAGGCCACCAACGTCCGCAAGGGTTGATCCCCGCCGGGCCTGGAATCACCGCGGCGCCGCTCACCGGAGGGGTGGCGATGGGCTGTCCCCGGCGAGGCGAACTTCTGCAAGGAACCTGTATGCGCCTGTACCTGGTCAATCCATATAACCGGCTGGTGAGCCTGGCCAACGTTAAAGAGAACCGGTGGAACCACTACCGCGTCTGGAAGCCGCTGGGGCTTCTGGTGCTGGCCGGCTTGACGCCGCCGGAATGGGAAATCACCGTCATCGACGAAAACCTGCGGGCGGCGGACTACTCGGCCATGCCGCGCCCGGACCTGGTCGGAATCACCGCCTTCACCTCCCAGGCCAGTCGGGCGTACGAGGTGGCCTCGGAGTTCCGCAGCCGCGGCGTCAGCGTGGTCATGGGCGGCATCCACGCCACCATGTGCACGGAGGAAGCTCTGCGCCACGTGGATGCCGTCGTGACAGGGGAGGCCGAAAGCGTCTGGGCGACTGTTCTGCGGGACGCTCGGCGGGGCCAGTTGCAAAGAACCTACGCCGGCCAGCACATTGACCTGGCCGAGGTTCCGCAGGCCAGGCACGACCTGCTGGCGGAAGGCTACGCCTTCGGCTCCGTCCAGACCACGCGCGGCTGCCCGCTGAGCTGCAGTTTCTGTAGCGTGTCGGCCTTCAACGGCAAGCGTTACCGCCACCGGCCCATCGCCCACGTGATCCAGGAACTCCAGTCCATCCGCGAGAAGCGGGTTCTGGTGGTGGATGACAATCTCATCGGCACCAGCGCGTCGCACATCGCCCGGGCGAAGGATCTGTTCCGGGCGATGATCCAGGCCGACCTGGGCAAAGACTGGATCGGCCAGGTTACTATCAACATGGCTGACGACGAGGAGTTGCTGGACCTGGCCGTGCGCGCCGGCTGCTGCGGCGTGTTCATCGGGTTTGAGTCTCCCACGGCCGAGGGGCTGGCCGAGGTGGGCAAGAAATTCAACCTGCTCAAGGGGCGAAACTTCAAGGCTTCCGTCCGGCGAATCCAGCGACACGGCATCCTGGTGGTCGGGTCGTTCATCATGGGCCTGGACAGCGACGAGCCGGGCATCGGCCGGCAGATCGCCAAGGCGGCCGAAAGCTATGGCGTGGACATCCTCAATGCCTTGTTCCTGACCCCGCTGCCGGGCACCCGCCTGTGGGACCAGATGAAATCCCAGGACCGTATCGCCGCCAATGATTTCCCCCAAGACTGGCGATATTACACGCTGGGGTTCCCCACGGCGCATTACCGGCGTTTTTCCTGGTCGGCCATCGTGGAGGAAATGACCTCCTGCGACCGGCGGTTCTATTCGGTGTGGCGAATCCTGCGCCGCGTCTGCGACAGCTTCTTGCGCGGGCGACAGCCGATCCGGGCGCTGGTGACCAACCTGTCCTATCGGAACAACGTCCGGCTGAGCCAGAGGAACTATGCGGAACTGGACTTGATGCGCGGCAGCCTGTTGCGCGGCGACTCCACCGGAGCACGATGAGCGGCCAGAGCCGATGTGCGCCTCCGGCGTCGTCCTTTGTTTGGCGAATCAAACCCTCTCACAGGAGCCAGGGAGCAATGAACAAGCTTGCAACCGTGAAGTTCAGCGGGAAATCCGGCGTCCGGTATGCCTTCAAGGTGTATCCGCTGGAGGCGGCTATTGCCCAGGGATTCGCCGGCGTGTACGTGGTCACTCTGCGCAAAGAGAGCAAGTCCAAGAGCGGATTTGTTCACAGGAGAATGGGCACGGGCCAGAGCGATGATCTCCCCCTGTTGCCCTCCAGCGATGGGCAGTCCTACGCCGCAAGAGGTGCCAATTGCATCTGCCTGCATGCGGAGACGGACCGGGACGCCAGGCTGAAGATCGAGCAGGACCTGATCCGGGAACCCCAAGCCGGGAATGCATGATAGCCAGGGGTTTTTCCGGAGACTCCTCCGGAAGCCAAAGTCAAACCCCCGGTTAACGTGTGCCCGGATACCCAACGTAGAGCAAAACACCAAGAGAAGCGAAAATGCGTATCGCACTGGTCAACCCGCTGGCGCGGCGGATGCAGGGCTATCACACCATCGGCACTGACATCCCGCCGCTTGGCCTCCAGGTCCTGAGGCGGCTGACTCCGCCCGGGCACCAGGTCGATATCATCGACGAGATTTTCGGCGTCGGCCGCACCGAGCAGCTCCTGGGCGAGGGCCGCTACGACCTGGTGGGCATCACCTCATACACCAGCACCGCCACGCGGGCCTACGAGCTGGCGGGCATCTGTCGCCGCCACGGCCTGCCCTGCATCATGGGGGGTCCTCACGCTTCGGCCCTGCCGCAGGAGGCGATGGAGCATTTCGACTCGGTGGCCGTCGGGGAATGCGACGAGTTGTGGGCGGATATCCTGTCGGACGCGGCGGCCAAGCGGCTGGCCCCCCGGTATGACGGCCATTTGAGCGACCTTGCCAAGGGGTTCGGTGGGGCCGAGCAGTCGGCCCAGGCGATCAACGGCCGGTATGACGTGAGTTGCATTCAGACTTCCCGCGGCTGCCCCTGCGGCTGCGACTTCTGCGGCGTGACGCTCTTCAACGGCCCGGCCATCCGGCGCCGGCCCATCGATCAGGTCGTCGAAGAATGGAACAGCACCCCGCGGAATTTCCTGTTCGTGGTGGACGACAATTTCTTCGGCGTCGCCCCCAAAGACGTGGAGTGGGCCCGCCAGTTCCTGCGCGAGATCATACGCCGCGGCAAACGGCGGCTGTGGTTCAGCCAGACCACCATCAACGCCGGCAGCGACCCCCAGAGCCTGCGCCTGGCATACAAGGCCGGTTGCCGCTGCATGTTCATAGGCTTTGAGACGTTCAACCCCGCCGGCCTCAAGAGCTACCACAAGGGGCTTAACGGGAAGCTGGTGGGCCGCTACGGGGAGTTGGTGGCGGGTTTCCACCAAGCCGGCATCTCGGTGTTCGGGAGTTTCGTGGCCGGCGGCGACGAGGACACTGCCTCGACCGTGGCCGACACGACGCTCCAGGCCGTCGACATCGGCATCGACATCATCCAGATCACCAACCTCACGCCGCTGCCGGGCACCCGGCTCTACCAGGACTGGCTGGATAAAGGCCGCATCTTCGCCACGCAGTACCCCGCCGACTGGGAACGTTACACCTTCACCGAAACCGTCTTTAACCCCGGCAAGATGACCGCCGGTCAACTGGACGAGGCGATGTACGAGCTGAGGCAGACGGCGGCCCAGGAGGCATGGGTCTGGAAGAGAACGCTCCGGAGCCTGTGGAGGACCAGGTCGCTCTCCAGCGCGATCTTCGTTCACGGGATGAACAAGGGCTGGCAGAGGCTGGCCCGGGCCCAGGCGCCCCGCGACGCCCGGCGCTTCGGATTTCATTTGGGCCAGAACGAGCGGATCGCCAAACTGCAGCGGGCGTTCGGTTAGGGGTCCTGCGGAAACAACTGGAGTAGTTCTGACTGGTGGCACAGGTTACCAACCTGCGCCACGCCGGTCGGCCTCACCGGCCCCGACGCGTGAATCTGGATCGCCCCCATCTCCGCCCCGAACTGGCTGGGCGACGGCTGCGCCAGAATGCGTCCTTCTGCTGTTGCGGGCTGGGCGAGCTTTGGGGGGCGCCTGCCCCCTGGTCGTTCCTGGCGGCAACCCTGGCGTGCGGCGAGCCCACCGTGGCGGGGGGCGTTTGGCCCTTGATCGAATGGTGCAGCACCGGGATCTGCTTGCCCAGCAGCCGCTCGATCTCGCGCAGGTCGTCCCGCTGCTCCTGGCTGCAAAAGGAGATGGCCTGGCCGGTGGCGCCCGCCCGGCCCGTTCGGCCGATGCGGTGAACGTACGTCTCGGCCACGTTGGGCAGGTCGTAGTTGAAGACGTGCGAGATGTTATCGACGTCCAGCCCGCGGGCTGCAATGTCGCTGGCGACAAGCACCCGAGTCTTGCCGGCCTTGAAGTTCGCCAGCGCCCGCATGCGGGCGTTCTGGGACTTGTTGGAGTGGATGGCCTCGGCGTCGATGCCGCTGCGGCAAAGCTGGCGGACCACCTTGTCCGCCCCATGTTTGGTGCGCGTGAAAACCAGGGTCCGTGTCATCTCTGGGCCGCGCAGCAGGTGCTCCAGCAGCGCCACCTTGTCTTGCGGTTCGACGAAGTAAAGGGCCTGTTGCACCGTGTCGGCCGCCGGGGACTCAGCCTCCACCTTCACATGAACCGGATCGTGAAGGAGGGTGGCGGCCAGAGTTCGGATTTCGCGGGGTATGGTGGCCGAAAACATCAGCGTCTGCCGGCGGGCGGGCAACTGGGCCAGCACCCGGCGGATATCGTAGATGAAGCCCATGTCCAGCATCCGGTCGGCCTCGTCCAGGACCAGTATCTCCACGCCGCGCAGGCTCAGCAGCCGCTGGTTGAGCAGGTCCAGCAGCCGTCCCGGCGTGGCCACCAGGATGTCCACTCCCCTGTGCAGCGCCAGGGTCTGGGGGCCCTGCTTCACCCCGCCGAAGATGACCGTGTGCCGCAGGGAGGTGTGCTGGCCGTACACCCGAAAACTCTCGCCGATCTGGGCGGCCAATTCACGCGTGGGCGTAAGGACCAAGGCGCGGATCGGCTTGGTTTTGCTTGCGGGCTCAACGTTCCCGGAGGGTTTGTGAGTCCCGTGCCCCAGCAGCCGCTGGAGGATGGGCAGGGCGAAGGCGGCCGTCTTGCCGGTCCCCGTCTGGGCGCAGCCCATCAGGTCGCGCCCCTCCAGCACGTAGGGAATGGCCTGTTCCTGAATCGCGGTGGGAATCGTGTAGCCTTCGGACTGGACGGCACTCAACAACGGTTGAATGAGGCGGAGCTTCTTGAATGGCATTAGGTAGTCTTGTCTCTCTTGCTTGTAACTGCTTGAACATTGGAGCGCGAACACTCGCCGCGCAAGCTTTTATGTTACCCGCACGGCCCGCCAGGCACAATGAACTTTTCAGCCGCCCTCCGCGATCTTACGTTGCGGAGAAAATGGGGACATTCAACTTTATCTTGCGGGGGGCCTGGCCGGAGCGATGGGCCTGCACTCCACGCTCCGCCCGCCCAGGCGACCAAGAAAAGAGACGGAAAAGTAAATGTCCCCGTTTTTCCCGGCCGCTTCCGATCAGTTAGAGGGTTTCTGGTTCTTGGCGAACCACTCCAGCAGGAGTTTCTTTCGGCTGGTGGGCTGGGTCGCGGGGTGGCTGTCCTTTGGGTCGCTGCCGTGCTCGACGCTCCAGCCGTCCCACTCGCGGTAGGCGTGGTAAGACCAGTCCCACCCGTACTCCTCGAAGAGTTCGATGCAATCGCGCAGGTAGTTGGCGGCGCTTTCGCCGGGGGCCCAGCGTATGGCGCTGAATTCGCCCACGTAGATGTGCACGTTGCAAGACAGTTGGAAGTCCCGCACCGGCTGCAGGTGCCGCCGCAAAGCCTGCTTATCGTACTTCTGGCCGTTGATCTCGCCCGGATAGCTCACCCCGACCGGCGAGCCGCTTACGCCTTGATGGGTGAACTGTCCCGGCCAGTACATGTGCACCTGGTAGACGACGTTTGGCACGTCCACGGGTTTGAGGTAGGCGAAGCCTTCGGCGGAGTCCCATTGAACGGCCTCGATGAAGATCGGCGTCGTGGGGTCGATCGCTCGGATGGCCTTGGCCGCCCGCACCTGCGCCCCCAGGTAATCGCCCAGGCCCTCGGGCGAGGGCTCGTTCTGGATCGGCTCGTTGACCAGGTCGTAGCCCCACACCGCTGCGTGACCCTTGTAGCGACGAGCGAGCTTCTCCCAGAGCTCCACGAAATGGTCCTGGTACTTGGGCTCGTGGAAGATAGCCAGGTCGTTGTTGTCGAGCCGCCCGCCGGGCGGCGTATGCAGGTCGATCACGACCTTGATGCCATTCCTGTGGCTGGATTCCAGGGCCTTGTCCAACTCGTCCAGTTTGCCCTCGAACCAGCGGTCGTAATCCGCCAGGTCGCGGTCGGTGCCTATCTTGCCCTGATTGCGCTGTATCTGCCATCGCATCAGGTTGGCCTTCCAGTCCTGGCCCAGCACCCGAAGGTCATCCTCGCTAAAAATCGTGGGAGACATCACGCCTCGAAGGCGCGGCAGGTCATGCCCGCGAAAGGCCGGCCCGAGATTGGCCCGCGGCGCGGGCCGGGGCCCCGGCACAAAAAGCACCCCGACCTGCACGTCGTCGAACCAGACGCTTCCGCTGCTTTCCTGCAGGCCCAAATTGAGCGTCCCGGTGGTCGCGTCGGCTGGGATGGTGGCGCTGAAGGCGACCTTCTTCCAATCGAAGCTGCCGTACACGTTGTTCTGGTTGGCCCAATGGGGCCCCGTACCCGGCGTGGCAAATTGCAGCATGTACTTGACGCCGTTGTAGGGGTGGGGCGGCTTGCTGACGCCCTCGGCCTTGGCCTGGCAGGTGAGGTATAACAGGCAGCCGCGGAAAGGCGCCAGATCAATGGTCCGCCGGATCATACGCTCGCGCGAGGCTTCCTCCGCTGGAACCTTCACGCGAAGCGCACGGTGCCCCGTCTCGCCAACCCACTCGGCAAATGGAGCCTGCGACCAGGCCTTCATCTCGGCAGGGTCGCTGAAGTCGGCCTGGAAGACGATTTCGCCGGCCCTTGTCGCGACGGCACGGCCTGAAGCGGGAGCCGAGGCGGGGCTCGAGGGCGGGGCCGCCTGGATAGCGATCAACCAGGCCAAGATCAGGCACAACACCAGGCAAGCGAAAGTCTGTCGCATGAGAGGCCTTCCTTCGTATGGCCCGCAGGCAGTATGCCGCAATCTTAGCTCCTCACAACCGGCCAACCAAGAGGGATGAGGGCATAGACGCAGTATCGTATCATACTGCATTCCTCTATCGAACCAACTTTGGCCTTTCCATCTGAGTCCTTGCACGGAAGGTAGTCCAAGGGAGGGATTCGCTGGCAAGTCCAGAGCAAGACCACCGGGGTCAGAGGCCAGCATCTCGGCGACAGGTGTAAATCCGTGCGGTTCCAACTAATCACAACGGATAGGGTGCTTCTGAGAGCGGACTTGTATCCAGTTAAGGAACCATCGGTAGTCGGCCACGTTGTCATCAGCCAGCAACTCAATGCCTAGGAGATTGCCTTCCGGCAACACCCGCTGCCATTTCATAATTCCCAACAGGTTGACCCTCTTCTCTCCTGGGCTTGAGCCGTCGCGGGGAAGGGCAAACCGAACCCTGACGAGCTTCCCACGTGTAAAACAGCCTTGGGTGAACATGGCCAGACCGCTCTTGGAGACGTTGATGAGGCGGCCGGTAAATCGGGCCGGCGTCCCCTCCGGGGACTCCACTGCAACTTGCGTCCCAAAGAACACTCGGTCGTGACGACGAGGTTTCACGGCATTTCCCCAAGCATGTCAGATTCTTGTTTCTATCGGCACTACCTGGGCCGAACTTGTGGAATAGCGCTGGCGGCAAGTCTTTGATGCCTCGGGCCTAAGGGCCAAGGTAATGGTCCTGGCCGTCCAACCTGACGATGGTCTGGCCAGAAGCTTTGTGACGGCAGTACGCGGGGAGACGGTTCTTGATTCGGGGCATGTGCAGTTCCTTGTCCTGCGGCTATCTCCGTAACTACAGAGCTAACCGGGACTTTCAGGCCGCACTGCTCCATAAGAGTCCCTAACAAAATGCCCCGTGGGGTAGATCGCCTCAGGGTTATCGGCCAGGAGCAGTCAATTGCCGGCCGGAGGACTCTTCATGTTGGCCAGCATGTACAGCGGCCGGGATCGCGGCGACCTCCTGCCGCCAGCAGGTGGGGGAAGGATGACCGGCCCTCTTGCCTTCCCGCGAAATTCCTTGAGAATTCTTGAAGGTGTGACAGCATGTGTCACACTATTGGGACTATCTTGGGAACAGACGCAGGTGAAGGAACAACCATGACTACGCATAAGACATCCAGGCGCAAGGCCGGGTGTAACGAAAACGACAAGGGTTACTCCAAGTTCCGCACGCGGTGGCGGCATGTGCTGCTGATCGACCAGCAGATCCGGGCCGGAGTGGCCCCTAACTGCACCAAACTTGCCCAAGAACTTGAGGTGAGCCGCCGTACAATCCTGCGTGACATCGATTTCATGAAGTACGACCTGGGCGCACCTCTGGACTACGACCCCAAGAAAGGCGGTTACGTCTACACGGAGCCCAATTGGGTCATGCCCAGCCTGCGTATCAGCGAGGGGGAGCTCTTCACCTTGATGGTGGCCGAGAAGGCCCTGGAAGCCTATTCCGGAACGCCCTGGGTCTCGCGATTGCGGCAAGTCTTCAGCCGGATGGTAGCCTCGCTGCCGGATCGGATCGAGGTTGCCCCCCAGGAACTCCTTTCCCGGGTGAGCTTTGATGCGGGTGGCTCGGCTGAGGTCGATCCAGCCGTTCTGGAAGCCATCGCCAAGGCGGTGGGGCAGAATCTGACCGTTGACTTCAACTACTGTCGCCTTGGGGCAGATGAATCTCGCGCTTACAAGGTTGATCCTTATGTGCTTCGACGCATGCAGGGAACTTGGTACTTGGCGGGTCGAGATCGTCGTAGCGGTCACATCCCCCTTTTCAGCCTCTCCCGCATGCGACAGGTCACCCTGACAGAACAGGCCTTCGACTACGCCAGCAGCGGCTTTGACCCCCAAGCCTACTTCGCCACGACGTTTGGCACTTACCAGACCTTCCAATGCCATCATGTCGTCATCGAATTCTCCGGCTTCGCAGCCAAACTGGTTCGGGAACGCCACTGGCACGAATCGCAAAAGTTTACTGACCTGCCCGATGGCCGTTTGCAGCTTGAGTTGGACATATCGCACCTGGACGACGTCTGGCCGTGGGTGCTGTCCTGGGGCAGGAACGCCAAGGTAATCGCCCCCAAGGAACTGGCGAAGACCGTGGCCGATCACGCTGCTGGAATTACCGGGCACTATTCAAAGTAAAACACCCGGGGCCCAATAGGAGACTCCCCAATGTCACCAACGGGATGGTATCGACGGAGAACGGCGATTCGTGGCGTAGAAGGCGAGGCTGCTCACCAGAGGCCCACGGATGAAGCCCTGGTTGACACCGACCTGACGCCGGAGGCTAAAGCCGCCGCTCATGCCGCTGCTTTGTCGCTGCTGGAACCCAGCGTCCGCCGGGCATGCGCAGTCTTCCTCGGCCGGGACAACTACGACAAGGTTGAATATGCTCAAGGGGAAGTAATCGCAAGCCTGTTCCTGGAGTGCCTGTCCGCCTTCGTCCGCCAACGCGGGGGGCGTATCACCTATGCAATTCGGCTCGGAGACCATGGCGAGGTACTTAACATCGTTCAGCACGCCGTCGAGGTCGCCGGGCAGTCGCGCCAGTTCCTTCGCGAGGGCTACCTGTTCATCCACTTCCCGAATGAACGGGTCGTCGTATCAGCCCTGGGGGCCCCGAACCCCGAGGAGATGCAAATCCTCATCGGCATCCGCTCCGATGCCTCCTCAACCACCTTCCATCGGCAATGGGAGGCATATGCCAGGGAGCACAACTACCTTCGCAACCAAGCGTTCTTTGCCGACGGCAAGATCATTGAGCGGAAGAAGGCGTACACCTGGGACGATATCCTCCTGCCCGAGGTTGCCAAGCGAATGATCTGCACCCATGTGGAGGGGTTCCTGAAGAACCGCCTTCGCCTCAAGAGGCTGGGCGTCAAGAGCCGGCGCGGCCTGATCCTCTCCGGCCCGCCTGGGACGGGCAAGACGCTGATGGGCAAGGTGTTGGCCGATATGCTGGACGTGTCGTTCCTGTGGGTTTCGCCCGGCCACGTATGCGTGCCCGTGGCCTTTGAACGAATCTGTTCCCTCGCCCGCTTCGTCGCACCGACCTGCCTCTTCCTGGAGGATCTGGATGTCTACGCCGAGGACCGGGATGTCCGCAGCTGGGCCGGCTTGGGTGAACTGATGAACCAATTGGACGGGGCCGTGGAGAATGAAGACATCGTCACCATCGCCACAACCAACCGCCTCGAGTTGATCGAGAAGGCCCTACGCAGCCGCCCCGGGCGGTTCGATCGGGTCGTGAAGATGGAGCCGATGGACGCACCATGCCGCCGCCGGTTCCTGGGCAAGTTGCTGGCCAGAGCCGTTGTCGCGTCGGCGGACACGGGCTACCTGGTGGAGGCGACCGCGGAGTACACCGGTGCCCAGATTGAAGAATTGGCAAATACGCTGTACATTCTGGCAACTCAGGCGGAGAATGTCGCTGAGTGCACGCCCTCGGCCAGCGACGGCAAGGACACCGGGCAGGTCCAGGATGCGGTTGAAGGACGCGGCATCTCCATAACAAGACAACTCATCGATGCGGCCGTGGCAGAGGTGCAGGTCGACCGCAAGGCAAGATTGGGATTTCACGCAGCATAGGAGAGTTACCGCTATGTCAGACATCTGGCAGAATTGGAAAGACCGATATCAGAAGGCGGGTGTGGAACTCGGCAACTTCTGGACGGACGGCATCATTGATGGCGACGCTTACGCCAAAGAGAAAACCAAATTACTCTTCGTTCTGAGAGAAGCGAACGCCCCAAAAGATAGCGGGGACTTATGTGACATCCTGCGAAGACGATTTCCGTCTTCCATGTGGTTCGCGCTGGCAAGATGGGCGGCGGGGTTCCATGAGGGTTTCCCTCCGTACGCGGAGATTAAGCGAAGGAAAAATCAAGATCTGCATGAATTGCTGCCTCGAGTCGCTGTCATGAACCTCAAGAAGGTTGGTGGGGGGGCCAAGTCGGATGGGAGGGTCATCAATGCGTTCGCTTACATAGCCAGGGATCTGTTGGTGCGTCAGATTCAGGAGATCCGTCCCAATATTGTCGTGGCATGCGGAGTTTTCGACACATTGATATGGTTGCTAGACCTGGACGCGACGCCCAGCGGAGTCAAGGGATACAAACCTGCGAGGGAAAGGAATTCCGGCTTCTGGGTAATCCCCTGGAGGCACCCCAGCCGCGCCGGGGCAGGCCACTACGGCGACCTGCGCGATAGAGTTAAAGGTTGCTCGGAGCTTTCAAAGCTGTTGCCAAGTGAGCCCACGGTCAAGATGGGGGCTCCAACGACTGATGCTGCCCCACCTTCATAATCGCCTGGATAGCCTCTTGCTCGTCTTTCTTAGCGTAGATTTCGGTAACTACGGCGATGTAGTGGCACCCAAGATGATGCGGGTGTAAGGGCGGAGCAAACCCGTGGCGCGTGGCGGGTTACGATATGACTTTCCATCCCTAGAATTCTGGGCAACATAACCCCAGATTCGCGGGGTTTGAATCCGGCCCCCGCTAAAGTCATGTCATCGGGGGGCGGTCTCCGTTGAAAAGCGGGCGATGGGGCTCGAACCCACAACAGCCAGCTTGGAAGGCTGGCGCTCTACCATTGAGCTACGCCCGCGATTGAAGGCATTCTAATGCGGCAGGGGGCATCCGGCAAGGGCGGCGGCAAACAATGGGATGAATCGGATTTCCAGGGGCGTCCTCGCCAGCCAACCCTTCTATCGGCTTTTGTCAGTGCCGGCGTCGGTTACTGGGCCAGCTTGTCGGCGGTCTTGAGGATGTCGTCCAACCGGCCAAAGGGGTTGGCGATGTCCTGCGGCCGGAGGGTGAAGCGCTCGTCGGCGTTGTCGTAGGTGCAGGCGTGGGCGTCGATAAAGCCGATGTTGACGCGCAGGCCGTTGTGGTTGGTGCGGATGGGGGCCATGGGCATCTTGCTGTTCATGTCCAGCAGCAGGGTTCGGGCGGGAACGCCGTCGTCATTGTTGCCCAGCTTGTCGATCATCGGGGAGGAGGCCTGGTCGGCCTGACGATACAGGTATGAGCCGTAACAATCGTCGCCGCCCTTGGCGCGGAGCTTGGCCAATTCTTCGACCGGATCACTGGAGTTGTCGCCGGGGCAGAAGAAGCCTTCCTGGGCGCGGAATTCCTTTTCGATGAGCGCGCCGCAGCCGTTGTATTTGCCGGCGGCGCCGATCCAGAGTTGGTTAGTGGCGATGGTGTTGTAGGGCAGGGGGGGCATCGGGGGAGCCATGGGGTCGTCCGGGCCGGTGGGAATCCGGCCGCCGTTGTCGTTGGCGTACAGATGTATAGCGCGGGTTTGCCCGCCCAGGCGAGTCAGGCAGACCGACTCCCTGGCCAGTTCCTTGGCCCGGCCCAGCGCCGGCAGCAGGATGCTCACCAGCAGGGCGATAATGGCTACCACAACCAAGAGTTCGATCAGGGTAAAACCGCGGCGACACATTTCAATAACTCCTTTAACCAGCAACCTGTAGGCAACTTCGGTGCCAGAGTCGCCCGGGCAATCCTGAAAACCTCCAGGGCCGCACGCTGCGGCCAAAAATCGACGCCGGCAACTGGCGGAATGACGAGAGATTGTCCACCCCCGGGCAAAAACTGCTCAAACAGCAGGCGCTGCCTGACTGCCGCGGGCGGCTAGCCAGGCGAATGGGAGCGGGAGGATTTGAACCTCCGTAGGCGCATGGCCGGCAGATTTACAGTCTGCTNNCACTCGGGCACACTCCCGTGCCAAAAAGACCAGCATAATCCCTGTGCCGCTCTTGTCAAGCCTTGATTGCAGGTAGGGCCCTTCGGGCTGGATCATGCGATCATCCCCGCCGGACTTTTAGCATTATAGTGGTTGGATTGATCAGTCCCGGCGGGAGATTCGCTTGTGCCCAGGCCGTTTTGCGCAGACAATCCCTCCTGTTGGGGCAGCAAGCATTTGACCGACCACAGGACAAGGAAAGGGCGAGCGCATGATAAGTTTCCGGTGCGCGTGCGGCAAATCGGTGCGAGTGGACGATCGCTTCGCGGGCAAGGTGGGGCGGTGCCCATACTGCAAGGAGAAGGTTCAAATCCCGGGCTTGGACGGCGCCCCGGCCAAGGCGCCTGCCCCGCCGGCAAAGGGCAATGGAGACAGGCCTCCTATGGCCGGTCTGGGGGCAGTGTCGCAGCAGGGCGGTAGGGCTTCAGCCGGGCGAACGCCGCCGCCTCCGCCCGTCAGCAGCGATTTCGGGAGCGGGGCGGAATCCGACATGTATGGTTTTGCCGACCCGGCTGAGCCAGTGGTCAACCCCGCCCCCATGCGCCCCCGCCCCAAGCC
>PMYM01000056.1:0-155 GCA_003171235.1 Phycisphaerales bacterium
AGCAGGTCGTTGCGGACCGTGGGCTCCCCGCCGAACAGCAGCACCACCGGCGAGGGCTCGATGCGGGCGACTTCCGCGAACAGACGGTCGAAGTAGTCCAGCGGCGGATTGAAGTCAAAGCCCATGCCCCGAATGGTGGCGATGCAGATGGGGCA
>PMYM01000056.1:291-26244 GCA_003171235.1 Phycisphaerales bacterium
TCGCGAAAGAAGAACTCCGCCGGTACCCGCCCACGGCACTTGTCGTTGTTGCACAGGCCAAGATTCTCTTCCATGCTCGAACTCCTGTCTGGCGCCCATCAGAAGCACCGCTGCGAGAATCATCGCGGACGAAAGCGACCGATGCTGAATACAACACTTTAAGCTTCGACCGGCAATTGTCAATCACTTTAGTTATATTTATGCTGCAACCTGGATTGAAATTATAACATTTGGCTTGCATGGATGTTATAGTGGAAATCCGGGATATTTATCTGTTTGCGGTTGACGATCCACAGGCGGTTAGAGATAATTCACGCGTTGCGATCCACGTAGTGCAAAGGGCTTTAAATGAGAATCTCATTAAAATGCCAATACGCGATTCGAGGGGTCATGGAGCTAGCTAGGCAGTATGGCAAGGGCGCCGTCCCCATCAGCGAGATCGCCAAGGTCTACGGCATTTCCCAGAGGTTCATGGAGGTAATCCTCAACGAGTTGAAGCGGGCCGGGCTAGTGGGTTCCAAGCGAGGCGTGCAGGGGGGGTTCTTCCTGGCTGTGCAACCCAGGGAGGTGACCGTGGGTGATATTATTCGCTTTGTGGACGGCCCACTGGAACCGGTGAAATGTGTGGTCGGCCGGGCGCACCGGCCATGCCCTCAGAAGAGCGGCTGCCCTCTGCCGGATATTTGGGGGCAGGCCAGCCGTGCCGTTGGGCAGGTCTACGATTCAGCCAATTTCGAGTATCTCATCCGGCGTGAGAACCTGGCCTCCGCACCGGACTACCACATTTGATAAGTCTAAGAGTCCCTAACAAGATGTCCCGTGACCGCGACGCCGCCTGGCGGCAGTCCCGGCCGAGGCAAAGGGGATGGTTGGGACAGCCGGTCCGATCAAGTCTTTGATCAATCACATGGAATTGGGCGGCGTCGAGAGTGGGCGGCAGGGGCGGAGAATCGCCCTCATGCGGAAACCGGCGCATGGCCGATGGCGTAGCTATCGCTGCGTCGGCAGATTACGTGGTCCAGGACCCGTCGGCTGCGTATTAATTACGTAGGACTTGACGTGGGAATTATCGCATATTTGGCGAAAGGGAGCATTTGTGAAACTTATCAGCGTGCGATTGGCAGCACTGGCGATCATGGTCATAGGTGGTTTGGCTTTCCATTTCGCCTGCCAGAAGAATAGTGAAGGGACGGCGGCGGCAGGCTCCGCAACCGCCGCCACGGCAACGGCCTCGGCCCCGGCCTCCCCGTTCGTCAACACCCGCTGCCCCATCTTGGGCACGGCGATTAGTCCGGCCAATGTGCCCGAGTCACTGACCCGCATCTACAAGGGCCAGAAGGTGGCCTTCTGCTGCGACGGATGCCCCCAGGCATGGGATAAGCTCACCGACGCCGAGAAGGACGCCAAGCTCAAGGCAGCCAAGTAGAATCGCGGCCGACAACCACTGCCATTGCCGGCCGGCCCCGGCGGGCGGGCGCACTGACAGGTAAGACCCCCCGGCCGTCGGCCGGGCGCGAGCCGCCTGCCTGGCAAGGTGGCGGCCGCGATGGCGGGAGGGGAGGCGGAAAAGTATGGATAACAAGGAAGACCCTTCCCAGCCGCCGCCGGAGAAAACCTCGACCGGTCACAAGGTTTGGGCCGCCGTCCGCATCATCAACGTCCGCCTGCGTTTCATCCTGCTGATGGTGATCGTAGGCGTGCTGGCCGCCAAGTGGGAAACGATCGTTGACCACTATGACCGCTGGCAACACCCGCCGACCACCCAAGCCGCGGCCGAGGTAGAGTACTACTGCCCCATGCACCCCAGCGTGGTGAAGGACCATCCCGGCAACTGCCCCTTCTGCGGCATGGTCCTCAGCCAGCGGCCAATTACCACCCAGCCGGCCAGCCTGCCGGCCGGGGCGCTGGCCAGGGTGAACCTCTCGCCCAGGAAACTGGAGCTGGGGCGGGTATCGACCGACCCGGTTGAATACCGCCTGTTGTCCAATGAAATCCGGGCCGTCGGCAGCATCGACTACGACCAGACCAGCCAGGCCACCATCTCCGCCCGCTTCAAAGGCCGGCTGGATAAACTCGACGTCAACTACGTCGGCGAGGATGTGAAAAAGGGCCAGAAACTGGCGGAGATATACAGCCCCGAATTGTTGGTGGCGCAGGAGGAACTGCTGGGCGCCTCGCGCAGCCTGGCCGGAGCGGGCGACAAGAACGACTTTGCCGCCCAGACCGCCCGCAGCCTGCTGGCCTCAGCCCGGCAGAAACTCCAGCTCTGGGGGCTGGAGGACCGGCAGATCGATCAAATCCTCCAGGCCGGCCAAGTGCAGACGAAGATGGACATCCTCTCGCCCATGCCCGGCATCGTCACCGACAAGAAGGTGCTCGAAGGCCAGTACGTCATGGAAGGCCAGGAGCTTTACACCGTCACCAACCTGGACAAGGTCTGGCTGCAGGTGAATATCTTCGAGAGCGACCTGGGCTACGTGGACAAAGGCCAGTACGTCGAAGTCACGTCGGCCGCCTTCCCGAATGAAATATTCGCCGGGCGGATTGCCTTCCTGGCCTACAGCGTGGATCCGGCCACGCGCACCCTGGCCGCGCGAATTGAAGTCCGGAACGAGGACCACAAGCTCCGGCCGGGAATGTACATGTCGGCCAGCATCCGCAGCCCCGCCGCGGCGGTGCTGACGCTGGACCCGGCCACGCAACCTGCCAGTGCCAGCGCGCCTACCGGGGCGGGCCTGCGGGACGAGGGGCAGTATGCCTTCGGCTACTATTGCCCCATCTATCCCGACCGGGTGTACGACAAGCCCGGCGACTGCCCGGTGGACAAGTTCCCCATGAAGTACGTCCGCCTGGAGAAACTGCCGGCCCTGCCGGAATCGGCGGTGATCGACACCGGCATGCGTAAGGTCGTCTACCGCGAGAGTTCCGCCGGCAGCTACGACATGGTGGAGGTCACGCTGGGCCGGCGGTCGGGCGAGTTCTACCCGGTGCTGTCGGGCCTGAAGGTCGGCGACCGGGTGGTGGCGCATGGGGCCTTCCTGGTGGACGCGGAGAACCGGCTCAATCCGGCCGCCGGCGTGCAGTTCTACGGCGCCACCGGCTCGCACGAGCACACACACTAGCCCTTTTTACGCAGAGGCGCAGAGAACGCAGAGAAAAGAAGAAGAGATTGATAAAGAGAAGAACAACAACCAGAAAAGAAACGGCGCGATATTCATGTTTCGGACTCGAGATTTCGGAAGATCGATGTGGGTTTGGACACTGAACAAGTCGCGGGAATTCAGATCGTCCAAAACAAGCGTTTCTTTTCTCTGCGTTTTCTCTGCGTTCTCTGCGCCTCTGCGTAGAAGTCTTTTTTCGTAATTGTGCTGAATGATCTCAAGAATCATCGAATTCTGCATTCGAGCCCGGCTGGTCGTCATCCTGGCGACGGCGGCGGTGGCGGCGTGGGGCCTGTGGTGCGTCTACAAGACGCCGGTGGACGCCATCCCCGACCTGTCGGAAAACCAGGTCATAGTCTTTGCCGACTGGATGGGCCGCAGCCCCCAGGACATCGACGACCAGATCACCTACCCGCTGTCAGTGGACCTGCAGGGCCTGGCCGGGGTCAAGGCCGTCCGCTCCTCCAGCGAATTCAACTTCTCGATGATCACGGTGATCTTCGAGGACAACATTGACTTCTACTTCGCCCGTACGCGGGTGCAGGAGCGGCTGGCGGCGGCCGGCAACTACCTGCCCTCGGGCGTGACGCCCTACCTGGCCCCTGACGCCACCGCCCTGGGGCAGATCTTCTGGTACACCGTCGAGGGCGATGGCTACAGCCCCGACGAGCTGCGCGCCATCCAGGACTACTACGTGCGCTACCAGCTTTACGTGCCGGGCGTGGCCCAGGTGGCCAGCGTCGGCGGCATGGTGCGCGAATACCAGGTGGACCTGGACCCCCAGAAGCTCCAGGCCTTTCAGGTGCCGCTGGGGGCGGTGGTGGAGGCCATCGGGCGCAGCAACCTGTCGGTGGGCGGCAAGGTCTTTCTGGAGGGCCAGGCCGAGTACCTTATCCGCGGGGTGGGCTGGCTGTCGGGCCTGCGCGACATCGAGAACGTGGTGGTGAGCCAGCGCGGCGGCGTGCCCATCACCGTGGGCCAGTTGGCGAAGGTGCAGCTTGGGCCGGCCTTCCGCCGCGGCATCCTGGAGAAGAACGGGCGCGAGGCCACCGGCGGGGTGGTCATGATGCGCTACGGCGAGAACCCCCTGGCCGTCACCCAGGCCATCAAGGACCGCATCGAGCAGCTCCAGGCGGGCCTGCCGCCGGGCGTGCGCATCGTGCCCTTCTACGACCGCACGAGGCTGATCCGCGGCGCCATCGGCACCCTCAAGAAGACCCTCACCGAAGAGATGATCATCGCCAGCCTGGCCATCCTGCTGATCCTGACGCATGTCCGCTCGGCCATCGTGGTCTGCGTGACGCTGCCGTTGGCGGTGCTGATCAGCTTCATCCTGATGCACTATACGGGCATAGCCAGCAACATTATGTCGCTGGCGGGCCTGGCCATTTCCATCGGCATACTGGTGGACGCGGCGGTGGTCATGGTCGAGAACGCCACGCACGAACTGACCGCCCACTTCGGCACCGAAAAAGTCCGGGGCGACACCACCGAAATCGTCATCCGCGCCTGCCGCCTGGTGGGCAAGCCCATATTCTTTGCCGTAATCATCATGCTGGTGAGCTTCCTGCCGATCTTCGCCCTGACCGGCCAGGAAGGCAAGATGTTCCACCCGCTGGCCTTCACCAAGACCTTCGCCATGGTGGGCGTGGCGATTCTGGCGGTGACCTTCGTGCCGGCGATCATTCCGCTGCTGATCAAGGGCCACCTGCGCCGCGAAGAGGACAACTGGATCGTCCGCAGCTTCATCAACATCTACAAGCCGGTGCTGAGCTGGTTGATGAAGATTCCAGCCGCCGGCGTGTGGTTCATGGCCTTTCTGCTGATCATCGGGCTGGGGCTGTGGGGGTTGCTCGGGCCGGGGGCGGCGGCCTGGGTGCTGGGCCTGCTGGGCTGCTTGATGCTCGCCGGGAGCATGTTCTTCCGCCGCCTGCCCGCCAAGCTGGTGGCGGTGACGCTATTGGCGGTCGCGGCAATGTGGGCCTGGCACCTGCCCAAACTGGGGCGCGAGTTCATGCCGCCGCTGGACGAAGGCAGCGTCCTTGACATGCCCATGACCAGCCCGCGGATATCGGCCGCCCAGGCCGGCGAGGACCTGGCCGTGCGCGACCAGGTGCTGGCTTCCTTCCCGGAGGTCGAACTGGTGGTGGGCAAGGTCGGCCGGGCGGAAACGCCCACCGATCCCTCCGGCCTGGACATGGTCGAAACCATCGTCAGCCTCCGCCCCGTCGAGCTCTGGCCCAAACGCAAAATCAACTACGACGACATGCTGGCCGAGTCTAAACTCCTGGCCGACTGGCTCGCCCAGCGGGGCTGGCTCAAGAGCGACCTGCCGGCCGGCGAGCGCGACCGCCTCATCAACGATTCCGCCATGGAGACCGCCGGGGGCCTGGAAACATCCTTGCGCGAACTGGCCCTGCGGCGTATGCGCGAGTACCAGCCGGTCCTGGCCGGCGAGTTGACGCGGGAAACGCTCACCGACCTGCTGGCCCACCTGGAGAGCAAGGGCGCGCTGCGCCATCGGCCGGATGCCGACCAGGCCAACCAACTGGCCCAAGAGCTGACAACGGATCACGGGCTGCTGCTGGTGGAATCCCCCCGGCAGGAGGAGATGAACCTGCTGGCGACCCAGGCGGTGGCCAAGCTGGCCAAGCTGGAGGCGATCCAGGACAAGCCCGACCTGCTGCTGCCCAAGGATACGCCCTGGCAGCGGGTGCGCGGCCTCTGGGCGGGCGTGACCGGGCAGGAGGCGCCCTCGTTCCTGGCCGACCTGCTGAATAAGTGGAATGCCCGGGCGATGGAGCGCCAGTTGGCCCATGCCGCCGAGCTCAACCGCCAACTGGAGTCATACACCTTCGCCAACCTGGATAGCCTGCTGCTGGACCAACTCCAGCGACAGGCTCTCTTGCGGGGGGCGATGGCCAATGCGCCCGACCCGCGGGCGGCGTCGGACCTGGCAATCCAGCGGCGGGCAGTGCTGGCCAAGGGCCTCTTCCTGCACCAGCGGACCAAGAACGAACTGGTCAAGGAAATGGACGGCCAGTTGCAGATGGCCGGCTGGGGCAACGTCTGGACACAACCCATCATCAACCGCGTGGACATGCTGGCCACCGGCGTGCGGACACAGATCGGGGTGAAGGTCTTCGGCGGCCACCAGGAAGACCTGACCGAGCAGGTGATCGAGAACGGCCTGCCCCGCACGGTGGTGCGCGAGAAGGGCATCCAGACGATCGTCAACGAGATCGCCGACGTCCTGAAGAAGGTGCCCGGTTCGGCCGACGTTTTCGGCGACCAGATTTCCGGCCGATCGTATTTGCAGATCGAGCCCGACCGCCAGAAGGCCGCCCGCTACGGCGTCAACGTGGCCGACGTGCAGGAGGCGGTGGAGACGGCCATGGGCGGCATGACCGTGACCACCACGGTGGAGGGGCGGCGGCGCTTCGCCGTCCGCGTGCGCTACGGGCGCGACTTCCGCCAGACCCAGGAGGACCTCAGCAAGGTGCTGGTGACGGCGCGGTCGCCGGCGGGTTCGGCCGGGGCGGCGCAGGCCGGCGGGGGCTCGCCCGGCATGGCTGCGCCCGGCGGGGCGGGCGGCGGCGGCGCAGCCGGCATGGAGGCCGGTTCGCCCATGCTCATCCCCATCACCGACGTGGCCAGTGTGCGCGTGGTGAGCGGGCCCAGTATGATCAAGAGCGAAAACGGCATGCTCCGCTCCTACGTTCAGCTCAACGTTCGCGACCGCGACGCCGTGGGCTTCGTGGAAGAGGCCCGCCAGGCCGTCGCCCGCGCCGTGCAGCTTCCCCCGGGCTTCACCCTGGAGTGGACCGGGCAGTTTGAGCACCAGGAGCGGGCCAAGCGGACGCTCTCGATCATCTTCCCGGTGGTGCTGCTGCTGATCTTCGTCATGCTGATGGTCACCTTCAACGACTGGCGCGACGCCTTGCTGATCATCCTGACCGTGCCGGGCGCCCTGGTGGGCGGGCTGATATTCCAGAGCATCTTCGGCTTCAACTTCAGCGTGGCCGTCTGGGTGGGCTACGTGGCCTGCTTCGGCATGGCGACGCAGACCGGCATCGTCATGCTGGTTTACCTGCACGAGGCCATCCGCGCCCGCGGCGGGCTGGCGGCCATCCCCACCAGCGGGGAACTCAAGGAGACCATCATCCGCGGCGCCGTGCACCGCCTGCGGCCAAAGCTCATGACCGAGGGCGTGGCTATCATTGGCCTGATGCCCATGCTCTGGGCCAGCGGCGTGGGGGCCGAGGTCATCAAGCCCATGGCCGCCCCGGTGCTGGGCGGGCTGCTGGTGGCCGACGAGGTGATCGACCTGGTGATCCCGGTGATATTCAACTGGTACCAGCAGCGGCGCTGGCGAAGGCAGAAGCAAATCGCGCCCCAGCCGCAGGCGCAGGGCGCGTAAGCCGTTTTTCTTTGTAGTCCTGCAACTGCCGTCAAAGAATACATACTGGCAATTGTGGCGTTGAAAAGGAGCGACCCATGGCCGGCATTTACCAAGACATCACCCAGACCATCGGCAACACGCCCCTGGTAAAGATCAACCGCCTGATCCGCGGCGGGGCCACGGTGCTGGGCAAGCTGGAAAGCAGAAATCCCCTGGCCAGCGTGAAGGACCGCATCGGGCTGGCCATGATCGAAGCGGCCGAGCGCGAGGGCAAAATCAATCCCGGCACGCTGATCGTCGAACCCACCAGCGGCAATACCGGCATCGCCCTGGCCTTTGTGGCCGCCGCCCGCGGCTACCGGCTGATGCTGACCATGCCCGAATCCATGAGCCTGGAGCGGCGAAAGGTGCTGCGAGCGCTGGGGGCTGAGCTGGTGCTCACGCCGGCGGCCGAGGGCATGGACGGCACCGTGCGCAAGGCCCAGGAGATCGTCGCCGCCGAAAAGGGCGCCTTCATGCCCCAGCAGTTCGAGAACCCCGCCAATCCCGAGGTGCATCGCCGCACCACCGCCAGGGAAATATGGGACGACACCGGCGGCAAGGTGGATATTCTCGTCGCCGGTGTGGGCACCGGCGGCACCATCACCGGCATTGCCGAGGTCATCAAGGCCCGCAAGCCCTCCTTCAAGGCCGTGGCCGTGGAACCGGCCCAAAGCCCGCTGATCTCGCAGGCCCTGGCCGGAAAGCCCCTGGTCCCGGGGTCTCACGGTATTCAGGGCATCGGGGCCAACTTCATCCCCAAGGTGCTCAACCTGAAGATCCTGGACGAGGTAATCCCCATCGACCAGGAAGAGGCGATGGATTTCGCCCGCCGGGCCGCCCTGAAGGAAGGCCTGTTCGTGGGCATCTCCAGCGGGGCCGCCCTCCGCGCCGCCGACCTGCTGGCCAGTCGGCCTGAAAACAAGGGCAAAGTAATAGTGGTCATCCTGCCCAGCTTCGGCGAGCGCTACCTCTCTTCGCCCCTCTTCGCCAACCTGGAATAGCCAGCAAGAAAAGCTGAAAGCTGAAAACTGAAAGCTGAAATCAAGTACTGGCCACGCCTTAGTTTCTATTTCAGCTTTTAGCTTTAAGCTTTCAGCTTTGCAGTTCCTGCTCTCCTGATCTACTGCTCACCTGCTCTATTCGACCGCCTCCGGCGGTCGAATCAGCCTGTCATTTTGCGCCCGAGGCTGCGGCGACTTCCGCGGCCACGTTGAAGATATCCTCCGCACGCGCCTGCCAGCCGCTTTCCATGAACCATTGCTGGAAAATGGCTGAATGCCGCACGGCGTACAAGCCGCCAAAGGAGAAGCCGTCAAGAGAAGGCTCGGGCTTGGCGGTGAAGCCGGCGACCGCCTGCGGCTCAAGCACCATCTGCAGCGCCTTGACCCGGCCGTCCAGCACCGCCTGGGCCTTGGCCGCCAGGGAGGCCGACAGCGCCCCCTTCCTGGTCAGCAGGGTGCTCTCCAGGAAGATGCGGGCCTCGGTCTCCTGCAGCCCTTCGCGCAGCATCTCCAACTTAGTGCTGGAGAGGGCGCCGTCGGGCCCGGGGGGCACGATGCAGAGGATCATCTCGTCGCTCTGCCTCCAGGAGCTGTTGGGGTAACGCCCCTGGATGGCCTGCATATTCTTCTGGCCCTTCTCGCTCTCCAGCACCGGCCAGAAGTCCAGGCCCATGCGGCCGAAGCCGCGATACGGGCCCTGGATGCAGGTTTCGCCAAACAGGCGGAACATGTTTACGGGCACGGTGACGTAAGGATCGTTTTTCCAGACAGCACCCGAGCCCCGCTCGCTCTTGAGGCGGATCCAGGGCAGGTCGATCAGCGGGCTCTTCCACCCGTAGGAAGCCTTGTTGCTCCAGGTCGGGGCCCATTCGTGAACGATGAAATCACTCTTGCCCGCCGGCAACTTGCCGAAGGTCCGGTAATCGTAGTGGCCGTACCTGAAGTACCCAACGCCCGGCAGCAGGTCGCTCCAGAATTGCACAAAGTTATCGCTGGGGCACAGATCGTACGAGTGCCCGATATGAAGCGACTTGTCCAGGCCACGCTGCTTGAGGCGCTCCATCAGTTGAACCACCAGCGCCTTCCAATTGGCTTTGCCTGCCTCGTCGTACCGGCCGACCGTGCCCATCGTCACCTTGCCGGTGGCCTCGTCCAGCAGGCTGACCGGAATATCCGTAGGCTGGAAGCCCTTGGGCAGGTTGGTGTTGTGCTCAATGAAGTGGGGGGCTTCCTCCAGGCCCTGGAACCCCAGAAACAGATCCCACACGACCAGATCCACCGACCGCGGCTTGCCCATGTGCTTCTGGGCCAGGTCCAGGTACTTCTCCAGGGGCGTGAAATCGTACTTGTAGGTGTTGCCGCCGGGCTGCTTGATCCAGCGGACCATGCTTTCCTCGTTGCCCAGGTTGGAGTGGCAGATGAGCGGGATGTGCAGCGTCCAACTACCCACGTATCCGGCCCGCTCCAGCGACTTTTCCAGCAGCTTGAAGTGCTTGTCGCTGTAGATCGGCACGTTATATTGCAGGGCGACCGTCTCGGGCGATTGCATTATGTCCAGGACGGTGTGGAACTCGCTGGGGTTGGGCGCCAACCAGTTGCAGACCTTCAGCGCTACCGGCACTTCAACGTTCTTCTGCCCCTCGGCCGAGATCGTCAGTTTGCCCGCGTACTCGCCGGGGGCGGCCTTCTCGCTGACAGCGACGGTCACCCAGACCGAGCAGACGGCCCCGTATGGCCAAGAGCCCTTATTCTTGGTGCGAACCGCGACAACATCCGGCGAGGTCTCGCTCAGCCCATCGAGCAGGTCCGGCAGGGCGGAGTAGTGGTCCTCCAGGATGGGCTCCTCGCCCGTAGGCAAGGTGTAGCGAACCTGGATGGCCGAGGCGGGAATCGTACCCCCGCCCTTGCCCGCAAGGTCGCTGATGCGGGCCTTGAGGCCCTTGATCGCCTGGTCGCTGCCGACCACGACCTTGCCCGAGCAGACCGCGTTGCGCGCGGCGATCATGCTGACCGGAACGATCGGCTCGAACGGGTCGCCGTAGTCCAGGTCCAGGTCGGCCTGCATGGGCTGGCTGTTCCAGACCTGGAATCCCTTGGGCCGGGAGACGTTGGCGACCAGGCCGGCGGGGGAGGCGCCTTGCAGGGTCAGGGAGTTCAGCCCGCAGGTGGCCCACATGATCCCGTACAGTTGGTAGGTCAGTTTCCTGCTCAGGATCAGTTCATCGAAGCCTGACATGTAGGCCGCGCGATGAATCTCAATTGCCAGGACGTTGGCGCCCTTTTGCAGGGCCGAGGAAGGGATGGCGATCTCGGCCGTGCGGGAGCGAGCGGCAAATGTCGAGTTGGCCCCCGCCTGGCCGCGGCCGGTCTGGATCTCGGGGCTGCCGTCGCCTTGCACGAAGGCTTCCTTGGGATAGTCCTCGGCCAGGGCCTCGGGGCCTGCCTGCGCCGAGGCTTCGGCAGGCAGGCCGGCAGCGTCCTTGGCCATGCTCGCCCGGCCGACCTCCTTGCCGTTGACGTACACGATCACCCCGCCGCGATATCCGATCGAGAGCTTGAGGTTCCTGACGGCGGAGGGGTCTGTGACTCCAAACTGGCCGCGCATGCAAATCATTGCCAGGGCGGGCGAGCTGCCTTCCATTTCCGTGATGCCCGCGTCGCCCATTTCCTTGGGAGAGTTGTAGCCCAACTTCGGGGACAAGGGCCTGCCGCCGACGCGCGCCCAAAGGCTGTCGTCAAAGCTAACCTGCGTCCATTCCTTGGGAGGCGGAGGGGTTGCGTCGGTCAGCGTGGGCAGCGTTTTTACTCCTGAGCCGTTGCGGACAACGGGGGGGCTGACGGTGTAGAAGACCCTCCAATAACTGGAGGTGCTGTTCAGCGCGACTCCGGGCTTGGCGGCATCCTGTGCCGCCGCCGGCTTGGCCGCAATTCCCAGGCCGGCAAACAATACGACCGCCCAGGCGAGGGCTAAAGCCGTATTCGCTTTCATTTGTTTATCCTTGTTTCGTTCAATCCATCAAGGCGGCAAATTTACGATTTACGATGTTCGATTTCCGATGTAAGAGGGGGAGCCAGTGGCAGTGCCTTGGGCTCTTCCTTGTTAAATCGCAAATCGCAAATCGAACATTCCTCATAACCCCCAGGCCAGCACATACCGCTTGGCCTTCTTCTCCAGAACAATTTCTTTGGCCTGAGGTTTCGCTCCTGGCATCTGCCATTTGAGGGTCAGCGGCCCGGGTTCTTTCCACGCCACGAAGGCTTCGCTGGCGCCGGCGATGACGTTCCATGCCCCCAGGCACTGCTTGTCGCGCCAGCCGGTAACCGTCAACGGCCCGGCGAAGGCCGACTTCATTGGCAGCACGCCGCGCAGGGCCAGGGCGCCGCCTCCCGAGGCCATGGGGAACAGCCAGCATTCCCCGCTGGCCAGGATGACCGCCATGTCCTGGGCGCCGTCGCCGTTGAAATCGCCGACGCACCCGGCCTGCTGGGCCTGCTGGCGGCCCTGGGAGTCCTTGGGCAGGCCCTTGTCCAGGCCGCCGCCCAACCCGGCGCCGAAGCCGAAGCTGCGGAACCCGCGGTTGAAGAAGGCCTGGGGATTCATGGGGGTGGAGTAGAATAGCACGAAATCCTGGCGCCCGTCGTTGTTGAAGTCGCAGGTCGTTCCGGCCACCGCCCCGCCCGCGGCCTTGTAGCCGATCTCGCCGCTTAGTTCCAGCGATTCGACGAACTTGAACTTGCCTTCGTTCTGCCACAATTTGCAGGCGTCGGCGGACACGGTGATGATGTCCAGCAGGCCGTCGGCGTCGTAGTCGCCCACGAAGGCGTCCATCCGGCCCGCGCCGGCGGCGAGATTGCCCGCGACGGGAGCCTCAAACTGCCCGATGGCTTTGCCCTGGCAGAGGATCGAGCCCTTCTCGAAAAACTGGATGATGTCGGGTATGTTGTCGCCGTCGAAGTCGGCTGCCAGACACTTGCCGGCCTTGCCCATATTCTTGGCGGCTGAGCCGTCGCTGATGACGGCGGGGGCGGCCTTGTCTTGAGGTATCCAAAGCAGCATCCCCGATTCCGTGCCCACCAGTATGCCGGTCTTGTCGCCGCTTCCGGCAGCCAGGACGGCCAGGCTGACCACGTCGCCCTTGATCGCCTCCTTCTCCAGCCTGGCGTATTCGTCGAAGGCGCCCTGGGCATTCTGGGCGAAAACCGTCACCGTCTTGCCGTCGGAACTGGCAAGATCGAGCTTGCCGTCGGAGTTGAAGTCGCCCCAGGCGAAGACCTTGCTCTTTGACCCTGTGGCGCGGGCGGGCGTGACGTCCTTGAGGTTCTTTGCCGCCGCGTCATAAGCGAAGAACTTATCTCCGTTGTCGCAGGCGACGAACAAGGACAGCGTGCCGTCGCCGGCAAGGTCCACCGCCGCGCAGGCGTTGACCTTGCCCTCCAGTTTCCCAAATTTGCAGGGATCGTCCCAGGCGACGCCGTCGAAGCAGGGAAGTTCGGCCTGGGGATCCTCCAGGACGTACTTGACGACCCGCGAGAGCATGTCGGTGCCGCCCTGCCAGGTGCCGCGCATCTTGGGGTTGTCGTACTGGGCCAGCCGCCAGGAACCGTCTTTCTGAGCGATGAAAACCACCCAGATGCCATCCATGTGCATGAAGGCCGTGTCGGGGGCGTCGCCCGAGGCTTCCCGGCCGTCCTCGCCCGGGCCGCTGCCCACCAGGAACAGCGCCGGGTCGTTCTGGTTGTGTTTGGCTAGGGCCTTGGCGAACGCATCGGCATGTTCCTTGGAGAACGGGTTGGACAGGTCGAGGGTTATCGTCTTGACGCCGTCCTTGCCCTTGAGCGTGCGCGTGACGGTGGCCTGCATCTTGTCGGCGACGGCCGGGGCAAGCTTCAACTCCAGGATTTGCACCGACTGCCCGACAAGGTCGCAAGGGGTGAATTTGGGGTCGATCAGCCCCCATGCCGGGTGGGCCCCCGCCAGCACAACGGCGGCGATGAAGCAATACTTCAGGGAGGCGGCTCGAAGTGCGCAGGCAATTCCACCTGGGGACTGCCAAAGTTTGCTCACAACACGTTCCCTTTCGCGGTTTGGCGGGAGAATTCAGACGGCACGGCCAAATGCGTGCGCCCGGCGAGATTCCCATAGCCAATCGCCCGCGACGCTCACGGGCGATTGGCGTAATTCTACCAGCCGGGCGGGTTTGAACGCAACCGCCACGGCGGGGGATCAGCATGTCCGACGTCAGGTTGCTCGCCCTGCCGGCTTTTTCATTTTTGGCGCAAAAAGAGGGCGACTCGCTGAAGGAGCCGCCCGTTCAACAGAAAAGTCATCGCGTTCATCACGCACGTTTGCGGCCAACTATCGCCAACTCGCCCAGGGCCAGCAGGGACAGGGCAGGATCGATCAAGGCTTCTGCGACTTTTCCTTGAGGGTGTCGGCGATGGCGTGCACGTACTTCACACCCAGACCCAGGATGACGACCAGGACCAGGGTGAGAAACACCTGAATTATTTCCATCGACTGCTGTGTCATGCCGTCCGCGATCATCCGTCATCTCCTTAACCGGGATTTCCCATATGCCCGCCCACGACCGCCGTGGGTCGGCGATGCATGCTGTTAACCTGCTCTTGCGATTCGACAAGCACTTTTCCGGCACGGGGAGCGGCCAGGCAGGTCTTGGTTGCACGGGTTGCCGGCTTATTCGACGGCGAACCTGGCTTTCGACTGGGGCGCAAGGAGGAACTCATTCTGGGAATGCTCTGGCCGACTCATTGCCTCCTTCGGCCCCACAAGCACATCGGCGGTTCGGAAGACGCGCGAGTTGCCCCCCGCTGGGTCGCGTTTCCATCGCCCGCACTGCCCAGGAGGGCGAGCTCGTCGCCAAAACAAAAAGGGCGACGACAAGGTGGAGGGAGACCTGTCATCGCCCAAGTAGCTGCACCTCTGATGTAGGGGGAGGGAGACCTACATGCTCTTCGGCGCAGCGGACTTCACGATCTACGCGTTAGCCGGCAGGTTACGGCTAACCCCCCGTGACTTCAACCGCAAAATCTCAACAGGGTGCATTTGCGTTTTGGGGATTTTGACGTTTCGCGGGCGCCCCGCCCGCCAGTCGCGAGGGCGACTTGCCCGCGCGGGACACCGTGTTCTCCGCGAGCGGGACGCTCCCCGCCCTCGCGGGCAAGATGCCCTCGACACGCTCGAAGCGGTTTTCATACGCGTTTTAAGGCCTTTTAGTAAAGTGCGGCCGCCGATAGCCGAAGTTACTTCAGGCTGGACACCGCGGCTGACGGCGCAGCGGACTTTCGTACACCTCAGTCGTTGTGTTCCGGCCCTTTTCCTTCCTTCAACGCTCAGGAGCACTATCCGACCTGCTATTACCAGCGCACTTGCCCAACCTGGCCCTTTACCTGGCAGTTTCTGTGGTTTCTTGGGCAGCCTTGTTGTTCTGAAAACCTGCACCAGATTTGTGTGAACGGTTCCGGCGAGGGGATGAGGATGCCTCGACCGCACCCCGCCCCGCCAGCGCGAGTACCCCGAGAATCCGGTCTGCTAGTGGCTGCGGACGATGGTCAAGTGGAATTCGCCGCGGTCGGCTGTCTTGATGACCAGCCCGGCATTGTTGGTCAGCAGACCGACGTCAGCGAAGCTGCGGACGCTCACGATGTTGGTCAGTATTTCCGGTATCCCGGCCTCGTTCCGTTTGGCTTCGTCCAAGATCGCGATTTTTTCCAGCAGCGCCTTGAGGGCGTCTTGAAGTTCGGTCTTGTCCACGGTCATTCTCCTCTTCTAGGTCGTTTGCATCCGGTTGCCCTTCCGCGCTCCCATGATTACATGAGGCAGGGTGTGATTGATGTTTTCATTATCCTCGCCTCCTCCTGCCTGCTCAAGCAGAATCGTTTACGTCCGCTTCACGCCACCGGCGACAGCCGGTGCAGCCCCGCTCGCTGCTCATCACCCGGGACGGCTATCCAGCATCTTCGGAACATCTGCCGAAGGGATAGGCAGGTGGACAACCTTTTTCCTTTTTCGCGAAAAAAACGGGCGACCCGCTTGGAGCCGCCCGTCAGCCAAAGTGCTTCTGTCGCTCACGCAGGTCTGCGGCGAATGAGCGCCATCCATCTGATCCGGAAAGCACCGGCCTTTGACGCCGGGGCCCCACAAGGGTAAACTACACTTCCCTTAAGAGGAGAGCGCCACATGCCCAAGACAATTAGTCTGGCGATTCTTGTGCTCGGCACAACATTGGCGGGGTTGCTTATTGGCGGCGAATCGCCTGCCACCCAACCTGCGGGTAAACCCACAACTCAGCCCGCCAACTCCGCACCGCGGATCGTATCCATCTGGGGCGGCGCCCAGACGCACATGGTTATGAAATCCGACGGCACTGTGTGGACCTGGGGAATGAATGGTATGGGACAGTTGGGCGACGGAACCACGAGCAACCGCTGCGTTCCAGTCCAGGTTGTTGGTCCGGGCGGCGTCGGACACCTGGCCCCGGTTTCAGCCATAATGGGCGGAGAAATGCATAACTTCGCGCTGAAAACCGACGGCACCGTCTGGGCATGGGGAAATAACATGTTTGGACAGCTAGGGAACGGGGAGGACGTCAAGTTTTCCGCTGTTCCGGTTCAGGTCAGCAACTTGTCTTCCATCATTTCGATCGGGGGAAGGGGGTATCACAGTCTTGCCGTCAAGTCGGATGGGACGGTATGGGCGTGGGGCTGGAATTCCAAAGGGGAACTGGGAAACGGAACCGCCGAGAAATTTTCGAAAGTGCCCCTCCAGGTCGTCGGGCTGACCAAACCCTCCGTCGTGTCGGGCGGGTATCAATTCAGTCTCGCCCTAATGCCGGATGGCACGGTCTGCCAATGGGGTCATGGCAGGGCGATAGGCAATAGCAATGCCCCCGTGCAGATTCCGGAGTTCTCAAAGGTGATCGCAATTTCCGCCGGATGGGATCATGCCCTGGCGCTGAAATCGGACGGAACCGTATGGGCGTGGGGCGTAAACAAGGTTGGTGAATTGGGAGACGGATCAACGGTTAACAGGGCTACACCCGTCCAAGTCAAGAATCTGAACAATATCATTTCCGTTTCCGCCGGCGACTGGCACTCCACGGCGCTCCGATCGGACGGCACTGTTTGGAAATGGGGGCGGAACGAGAGCGGCCAGCTTGGCCAGGGGCGTGCCGACAAGATCACCGATCCGCATCCCGTGCCGCTCCAGGTGCCCGGTTTAAGCAACGTGGTAATGGTTTCAGCCAGAGACTGGCACAATCTGTGCGTCACAAAGGATGGACAAGCCTGGGTGTGGGGAGACAATCGCAGCGGCTGTTGCGGCGATTTCACGGGTGTCAACGTATTGAGCCCCAGGCTGATGCCGGGCCTTGTGCCCAGCGCGGAGAAGGCTCCAGCGCAGCAGCAGATTAACAATCAGAAAAGCGAATAGCGGGGACGCGCACGAAACGAGTTAAGGGTTTTTGCCCCCTCAGGCCGACCGCTATGCCCGGTGTTGTGTTCACCGTGCCTGTCCCACTCCGAGCCGGGCATGAAGCGCCACTACGCCGAGCGGGATTGGGCGGTTGGAGCGGGCGCTGCTGGAAATGGAGCAGCGGCTCAGCGAGGTGTTAAAGGCGCAGACTTCTACCGGTGAGGCATCGGAAGGTCATGGTTGACCGGTCAACCTTGGAACAGCCCTCCCCCACCGGGTTGAACCTGGGGCATCCTGGCGGCTCTGGGACGGAGCGGGGCACCTGTCAGCTTCTTCATTTCCGCGCACAAAAGAAGGCGACCCGCTAAGACGGGCCTGCCCTAATGGCTTGCCCCTCAGCTAGTCATCCGATTTGGAGCCCATGCTTCCGCATGCGCCCAACACATCCTGATTATAGCGCGGCGGGCATCCTAGTGCTTTTCGATGATTACCTCTGTCCTGGGCTGCGGTTGCTTTTCGATGATTACCGTCTTGGGCTCTGGTCGCGGCTCGACGACTACCTCTTTCTTGGTCGGCGGGTTGTTGACGGTTGTGCAAGAGAACGACGCAGCAGCAATGCAGACCAATAGAAGGAGACTCAACGCTTTCTTTCCAATCGCAACCATCTTAATGCCTTTCTGTTATGAGACCCGGTTCGTTTCCAATCGGTCATCCGAGCGTCTGCCCGGCCTTGCTTCTGGACCGACATCGTCCCAGGTGCCTTCTCGCCGACGACCGCCGTCAGCAGTTTCCATGATTCTATCTCGCCGTCGCACTTCGACAAGCTAATTCGGGGCGTCCCAAGCCCTTTCGGAGTCTCTGATAGATAGCGCCGGTAATGGTGGGCACCCGCCTACATGCTTTTTTCGCGGCAAGAAGAATGCCACTTAAGCCGCCAGGGACGCTTTTCGCAGGGTAGGCATCCCGAACCCCACTCTCGTCCCCAGAAATTGACCTGACCCATCCTGGCGATTTTGGGACGGGCCGGTGCGCCCGACAACCTCTCTGTTTGCCGCGCAAAAAAGAGGGCGACCCGGTTGGAGCCGACCGTTGCATGTAATGCTAATTCGGCTGGCGCTTGACTAACCTGCGCCGCCGCAGCGCCGCCAGCCCGCCCAGGACCAAGAACTGCTGGCGGAGATCCGCGACCTGATGAAGGCCAAGGCCTAGACGGTCTCGTTCTGTCCGCGTGGGATTACGGGCGCGTGGCGGGTTGGGAACTGGCGGCGGCGGTCGTCGCGGGGCCAAGGGCTGCGTCCACGGCCCGGCGATAGTCTTCCAGGCCGTAGTGCATCGCCCAGGTCTTGACCGCCTTGCCGTCAACAAACAGCACCACCGTAGGGTATACCGTGATGTCGTAAGCGTCGCGGACCTGCTTGTCTTTCACCGCGAAATACGCCGTCATGAGATGGTACTTGGCCACCACCGCCCGTCCGCGGTACTCTTGGGCCAGCTTGTGCATCGGCCCGTTCAGCAGAGTGCACGTCGGGCAGGCACCCTTGTAGAATTCCACCAGGACCGGCTTGTCGGACGCTAGCACGACCTCTTGAAAGGCGGCATGATTGGGCACCGCCGTCATCTTGCCGCCGGCGCAACCGGCTGCCAGGGGTAATAGGACCAACAGGCCAAACAATGCCGATGCCGCGGAAAACCTAATGTTCATATCGTGCCTCTGCTAAACCGGTATTTCCCACATGCCCGCCCACGACCGCCGTGGGTCGTTGATGCATGATTATCTCCTGCTTTCATGATTCAGCAAGAGTTCTTATCGTGGGCTTTCAGTCACTTGCTTGCGCCATGGTTCTTGCTTCGGAGGCGGCGGACCGACCGGGAAAACAAGAGTAAGACCGTCATCGGCACCCAGACCACAACGACTTCGCTGATAGTTGCCCTGAAAATCCACGTTCCCCGACCACCATGCTCCATCAGGTTAGGAAACATTTGTGCGACCCAGTGAGGCATCGACCAGATGGGCTGCCAGGAGAAAGAATAGCGATAATCGTCGAACGGAGCCAGCAGCATCACGCCCCGATAGCCGCTGCTGAGCATGTCCAGGAAGGCGTGCGACGCCGTCGCCAAGGTGAAGACCAGCCAAAACAGCGGGAAGGCTCTTCCACGGCGTGGTACTTGGCCGGGTGGTTGGGACGTTGCTAGGGCATTTGAGCCACCGGATTGACCTTGAAGATTGCTAATCCTGGGCTTGCACACCCAGTAGATGACGGCAGCCAGCAGCCCGAACAGCACGGCAGCCAGCAGTGAATGCGCAATGCCCCGATGAACCCAAATCCCTGATCTGTCGGTGACCAGCCCTCGCCAGAAGACGTCGATGTCGGGAATGCCGGCGCAGACGGCTATGAGTAGCCAGAATCGCAGGGGAAGCTTGCGGCTGGTGACGGTCTTGCCCGCCGCCACTGCGAAGAAAGCATGTGTCCAAGTTAATGCCATGAGCCGGGGCTTCGCCGACCTTTCGTCCGATGAACCGGATTCTACCAGTTTTCCCCGCCGCAGCAAAGCCGCACGCTGCTCGTCACCTCGGGCGGCTTCCTGACAACATGGCTTGGGTACACCAGAAGGGAACCCATGCCAGAACGGGATACCCACTTCCGCCAGGAGAACTAGGGTAGGGCGGCAGGGTGCCCCGGCTGATTCGGTAAGGCTTGGGACGCCGTGAATTCGCTTGTTGAAATGCCAGGGCCCGGTAGAATCGTGAACAACGCTGGCGAAAGTCGTCGGCGAACGGTCATCTGGGAAATCCCGGGTAACAGATCCCTACATGCCTCTGGAAAACCCCCTCGACATCTGCGATGGTTTGTCTTTCTTAGGCGGAGCCAATGATGTCGCGAAGTTCGAGTTTCGCACCGACAGCCGGCGGATTGATTGCACTGGCCATCTGGTCGATGACGGTGGCGTTGGCCCGATCAATGTCCGAATCGCTGGGGGCGATCACCGCTGGCAGCCTGACCTTCCTGATCGGCGGGTCGCTATCGCTGCTGGCCGCGTTGGCGCGCGGACAGTCGCTGCGGTCCATGCTGCGCTTGGACCGGCGCTACCTGCTGGGTTGCGGGGCGATGTTCGTGGCCTACATGCTCTGCCTGTATCCCGCCATAGCCCTGACCATCCGCCGGCCGCGAGCGGTGGTGCTGGTCGTGGGGCTGCTGAACTATCTCTGGCCGACGCTGATGGTGGCACTGTCGGTGCCGATCCTGGGCATGAAAGCTCGGCGGTGGGCACTTGCCGTCGGCTGCCTGCTTAGCCTTGCCGGCACAGGTTTGGCGACGTTGACGGGCCTGCCGGCTCCTGCGCCGGGCGTAGCGAATGCCTCGCCGGGGGCGGCTTCGATGCCCGGCTGGCAACTGGACCTGCCTAGCGTGGCGGCTCTTGTCCTGGCGGCGGGGGCTGGCCTGCTGTGGGCGCTGTACTCGGATTTTGCCCGGCGTTGGAACAATTCCGACCAGGGAGCGGTGCCGCTGTTCATGCTGGCCTCGTCGGCGGCGCTGGGACTGCTTCGAGCGTTTCTGCCTGAAGAGACGCGCTGGGAAGGCCGGGCCATCGCCGAGATGATCGCCCTGGGTGTCGGCTCCATGGCCATTGCGTACATGCTCTGGGAAGCGGGTGTTCGTCGCGGCAATCACCGTTTGCTGGGACTGGCGTCGTACTTCTTGCCGATCGCCTCGCTGGCGGTTGCCGCCGCTTACCTGCGGGTCTGGCCGGGGACAGGACTGCTTGCCGGCGGGGCCCTGGTGGTCGCCGGCGCCTTGGTGTGCAAATACTCCATTAACGACAAATCGTGAGAGTACTGGCGGCCGTTGTCCGAACCCAGGCTTGATGGATTCTCCGCGTGCGTTAGGATTATTATGTAGGGACATTATGAATAGCACATTTGGGTCTACAAGACTGCTTGCCATCACCCTTGCTGGGCTGGCCTTGCTGGCCGGGACGGCGATGGCCGGCGCCCCTGAGGCGTCCGCCAGCACACCGGCCACGCAGCCGGTGATTGACCAGTGGCAGTGGCAGCCGCTTTGGGCCAGGCAGGCCGACGCCATCAAGTCCGCCACGGACGACCAGGTGCGGCATGACGGCCGAGCCAGCATCCGCATCGAGCACGCCGGCAAAGATGACTGGAGCCTGAGCCCCCAGACGTACGGGGACAAACAACCCGCCCGCCTGGCGGTGAAGGAAGGCGACCTGCTGGAGGTCACTGCCTGGGTGAAGCTCCAAGGCAAGGGCGATGCCGCCGTCAGCGTCGTCACCTTCGATGCGGCCGGGAAGGTGGTCGAATGGCTGTCCGGCGCCCGGCCAACCCTGGAAACCAAGGACTGGGCGCTGCTGAAGGCCCGCCTGGTCATCCCTGCCGGCGTGACGACCATCATGCCCCGGCTGACAGGTGACGGTCCGGCAACCGTCTGGATGGAGGGCTTTACCCTCAAACGGCTGGGTAACGTGGCGGAGCTGCGCGGGAACGCGCCCCAGACCATCACGTTGGAGAATTCCGCCCTCCGAGTGGCCATTGACACCCGCGAGGCCACACTGGACGTTACCGATCTGCGGACGGGCAAGCGGTGGCCGCAGAGGGCAACGGGACACGACCTGGCCGTCGTTGCCGCCAAGGCAAAGGACAAGCTGTCGGCGGAGCTGACGCTGCTTGACGTTCCGCTGGACATGAAGATCAAGGTCAAGTTCGAGCTGGACAAAACGGCCCCGGAACTGGCCGTTACGCTTTCCGCTGATGGCGACCTGCCCGGGCCGCTGCTGTTTCCCCACCCATTCTCCGGGCAGAAGGGTACGCACCTGATCGTGCCCCTTAACGAAGGCATTGACTACCCGTCCGACGATGAATCGATCAAGCCGATGCACCTTGTCGCCTACGGCGGGCACGGGATCTGCATGGGTTTCTGGGGGGTCACGGACGGCCAGGGGCAGTCAGGCCAGATGACCATCATCGAGACACCCGACGATGCCGCGATTCGCATCGAGCGTCAGAAGGATGGGCCGCTCTACGTCGCACCCGCTTGGGAGAGTCAGAAAGGCCGCTTCGGCTACGAGCGAAGAATCCGCTATGTCTTCGTCGACAAGGGCGGGTACGTCGCGATGTGCAAGCGATACCGGGAGCATGCCAGGAAGACCGGCCTGCTCAAGACCCTCGCCGACAAGCGCAAGGACAACCCCAACGTGGACCTGCTGGTCGGGGCGGTCAACGTCTGGTGCTGGGAGCAGGACGCCTTGGGCATCGTGAAGCAGTTGAAGGCGGCAGGCATCGACCGCATCCTCTGGAGCAACCAGGCCGGCCCCGAGACGATCAAGGCGATGAACGACCTGGGCGTACTGACCAGCCGCTACGACATCTACCAGGACGTGATGGACCCCGGCAAGTTCNNCCTGCTCCAGTGGAAGCACGGCGACTGGCCGACGGAGGCCTGGCCCAGGGATATCATCCTGAGCGCGGCGGGCGACTGGATCAAGGGCTGGGAGGTCGAGGCCAAGGACGGCTCGATGATTCCCTGCGGGGTCGTTTGCGACAAGCAGGCCATCGCCTACGCCGATAAACGCATCCCAGAGGACCTAAAGACCCGCCCATACCGCTGCCGGTTCATCGACACCACCACGGCCAGCCCTTGGCGCGAGTGCTACTCGAGCGACCATCCGATGACCCGCACCGACAGCCGCAAGTACAAGATGGAGCTGCTGGACCTGGTCTCGGGCAAATACAAGCTGGTCTGCGGCTCGGAGACCGGCCACGATGCGGCCGTGCCGTACGTACATTACTTCGAGGGCATGATGAGCCTGGGGCCATACCGCAGCCTCGACAGCGGCCGGCGCATGCAGAAGATACTCGATCAGGTGCCCGAGAACGTGGCGAAGTTCCAGGTCGGCTGGCAATACCGGCTGCCGCTCTGGGAGCTGGTCTACCACGACTGCGTTGTCGCACAGTGGTACTGGGGCGACTACAACAACAAGCTGCCGGCCATCTGGGACAAGCGAGATTTATTCAACGCCCTCTACGGCACGCCGCCCATGTTCATGTTCGACAAGGCGTACTGGGAGAAGAACAAAGATCGGTTCGTTCAGAGCTACCGTGGCACTTGCCTGGTCGCTCGGGCGACTGGCTACTCGGAGATGACGGACCATAGGTTCTTGACGGCCGACCGGAGCGTCCAGCAGACGACGTTCGCCAACGGCGTGACAGTCATCGTCAACTTCGGCGAAAAGCCCTACAAGGGCACAGATGGCAGCGAACTGGCTCCCAACGGCCTGAAGTTGCAAGGAATCCAGGACGACGCTGGCCGGTGACTGCCGCTTCAACCTTTTCCGGGTTGCCTGCTCCGAGGTCCGGGAGGGTCGGCAAGCCGCCGTTGAATGGAGGCCTTCCTTCTTACGGGTTTGCGTCGTTGGTACGACCACGGCTGTCACACCCTTCCAACTACGATAGTTCGTGGCGATCTCTGGCCTGCGGTTGACGGCTGTTGGCAAGGTGGCAGGGCGTTTGCTCGTCATAGTGGCGTGTTCGCTTGTAGCGGCCTCTGTCTGAACACGCTCTTGATAGGTAGCCATCCTGCGATAGGATTATTGCGCAAACGGCCCCAGTGGTTGGTCTACAGCCCGGAGGTGTGCCATGAAGACATGCATAGCAGGTCTGGTGGCGATGTGTGCGCTGGGGCTGGCCAGTCCACCTGCGTCAGGGCCCGCCACCCAGGCCGCATCAGCTCCCGCTGAAAGGAACGTCGCCGTGGAGAGAACATCCCAAGGGGAACTGGCCATCCAGCCCATTAACCATTCAGCGATCGGGTTTGAGTTCAAAGGCAGGCAGTACTACGTGGACCCCGCGGGCGAGGCCGCCTGGGATAAGATGCCCAAGGCCGACGCCATCTTCATCACGCACGAGCACGGGGACCACCTGAGCCCCAAGGTGATCGACCAGATCAAGAAGGAAGGCGCCGTCGTCTATGCCAACGCCGCCTCGGTCAAAAAGGCGGGCTTCGGCCAAGTGATCGACGTGGGCGAGAAGAAACAGGTCCTGGACATCACCGTTGAGGCCGTGCCGGCCTACAACCTAAGCCCCGATCGCCAGCAGTACCATCCCAAGGACCGCAAGGACAATGGCTACGTCCTGACCTTCGGCGACAAGCGGGTGTATGTGGCCGGCGACACCGAAGGCACGCCCGAGATGAAGGCCCTAAAGGACATCGCCATCGCTTTCCTGCCAATCAACCTGCCGTACACGATGGAACCCAAAGATGCGGCAGAGGCAGCGCGGGCCTTCAAGCCGAAGGTCTTGTATCCCTACCACCAGGGCAAGAGCGATCCAGCGGAGGTCAAGAGACTCCTGGCCGACGTGAAGGATATCGAAGTTCGCGTGCTGGCCCTGCCGTAAATGACCATTGAGGCGCCCATGCAGAAATCCGTTCCCTACTTGAGAGTCTTTGCCGCCCGGCTGCCCCGGGTGGGTGCGTTGCTCTGGCTGTGCATTGTCGTCGCCGCCATCGCCAAAAACGGTCCTGATACCAGGCCGGCGCCGCCGGCCAGTCAACCGGCATTGGTCAAGATGGACGAAGCCCTGGCCAGGGACTGGCTGGCCCGCTGGGAGAAGAACATCATCGCCGACTCCCGCAATCGCTACTGCGACAAGGAGATGGGCGAGGAACTCGGCTGGCTGGTCAGCCCGTTCCAGAACGGGTTCTACTACGGCTACATGGCCACGGGGGAGACCAAGTGGATCGACCGGCTGATCGACTGGTCCGACGCCGTGATCAAGCGCGGCCTGCAGGAGCCCGATGGGTACGTCGGCTGGCCCAAGGCCTCCGGGGCCAGCACCAGCGCCATGCCCGACTTCACCACCGACAACCAGCTCGGCGAGGCCATGCTGCTGCGGCCGATGGTGCTCATGGCTGGCCAGATCCTCAAGACGCCGTCCCTGAAGGACAAGTATGGCCGCAAGGCCGAGGAGTACCTCAAGCTGTCCGAGCAGGTCTTCGAGAAGTGGGACAAGCGAGGCGCCTGGCGGGAGGTCAAAGAGGGCGGCGTGTGGGTGATTCCGCCTTTCGGTTTGGATCCCAAAACCAATCAGTGGACATCCGGATACGACCAGCGGAACAAGGACGGTTTCACCCTGCCGGCCAACAAGCAGAACCTCATCGCATCCTGGCTGATCGCCATGCACGACGTGACCAAGCAGCCCCTCTATCGCGAGCGGGCAGAAAAATGGTGGCGCGTAATGAAATCAAGGATGCGTCTCAGTAAGGACGGCAAGTACTTCGTGTGGAACTACTGGGATCCGACCGGGCCTTGGGACAGCAAGCCCGACGGCTCGCTCAGGCATTGGGTGGGGGTTCATCCCAACGGCGGGTACTACAGCATCGACGCGGAGGGGATCGTAACGGCCTATGATCACGGGCTGGTGTTCACGAAAGAGGACATCGTCCGGCTCATCGCCACCAATCGCGACTTCATGTGGGACAAGCAGGTTCAAGGCGCCAAGTTCCAACGGATTGACGGCGGGGAGCCGGACCCGCGCTGGGCTAAGTCGCCGGGCGTACTCTGGGCGGCCCTGGTGCCGTATGATCCGACGTTGCGCAAGGTTTTTGAGGCCAATCACGACCCGGCGGGTTGGGGCGGGCTGGGTGCTACGCCGCAATGGCTCGCCCGCTTTACCATATCGGCTCCAACGGGCCGCTGATGGTCGGATGGAGGGCTGCTTCAGGGATTACACCTGTCCATCCCGCTCAATACGCCGACGGGATACACGCCCAACGACGCCTCCGTCGGTGACCTGAACGGTGACGGCGAATACGAGATCGTCCTGCACCGGACCGGCCGGAGCTATGATAATGCCCAGGAAGGCCCGACCGACGAGCCGATCCTCTAAGGGGCTCTAACAGAACC
>PMYM01000183.1 GCA_003171235.1 Phycisphaerales bacterium
GGCCCAGCAGGCGCCGGGCCTGCTGCACGGCCGCTTCGTCGGGCGCCTCGATCTCCATGAAGAATCCCAGCCTCGGCAGTTCGTCCAGTTCGATCTTGGCCGGCCCGAGCTGAAAACTCTCTCGCCGCTTCTGAAAGCGCACGATGGGGCGGAAGCCCAGCGCCTCCACCAGCGCCTGGGCCGACTCGGCTGAGCGGGCGTGGAGGTTCTCCTCCGGGCGGATGGACATTTCCTTGGCCAGGCGCGGGCCCTTGTAGGTCAGGGTGGTTTCCTCCCGGCGGTCGGGGGCGGCGACGGTGCGGATGCGCAGGCCGCTGTCGGCCTGGCGCAGGCGGCCCGCGGGGGTGTCGAAGTAGACGTTGTCTTCCAGGGCGGCGCCGAGGGCCTGGCCGCCGGCCTGAAGAATCCTCCGCCGCATTTGCCGCGGGTCATCCAGACGGAATTTGATTTCAGTCTCGGTGTTCATGGGCCTGGGAGCGCTCCTTGGCGGATGGGGGGGTAGCGGCCACGATCTGGTCTCGACTTGGCCAGGGGGCCCGGACCCTGATATTGGCGAAAATATTGCCCCAGATCTCTCGGACCACGGTCTTGACCGAGGCGGCTCCGGGGTCGGGCATGCCGATCAGCCACAAGATAGATGCCCCGCGCACGGCGGCCGACAACAGGAACATCACGTGATAGTTGTTCCAGGGGAACGGGCCCACCATGATGGGGTTAGCCTTGAGGCCCTCCATGGCCCGGCAGAGCGCCCCGCCCACCAGCCCGCCGGCAAAACCACCCAGGCTGGCCACCGCGGCCACGGCCGCCATGTACCGGCTGCGGCCCTGCTTCTCGGCAAAGCTCAGCAGCACGGTGTTGGCGGCCAGGTTGACCGCGGTCCAGGCGGCGCCGCCCAGGATGCAGCTCACGGTGGCCAGGGCATAGTTGCCCCAGAAGTGGGCTGGCCCGGGCTTCATCAGGAACCAGCCGAAGGGGGAGAAGATCACGCCGATGGTGCCGATGATAAGGATGGGGCGGCGCCCCCAGCGGTCGATCAGCCCGCCCAGCGGGCGGGCCATCGCCCATGCGGCCAGCGCCGCGAACACCATGAAAACGGCGTTGGTGGCCAGCTTGCTGAAGCCCACCACCGTCAGGGCATTGAGCCAGAAGTACTGGTCGGCCAGGGTGACCGAGAACAGCAGCGTGGCCCAGTACAGGGCATAGTGGCGGGAGACGCGGTCGCGCAGGGCGTGGGTCACCGTGCGCAGGGGATCGCCCAGTGATCGCCACAGGTTCGAGGGCGACCGGGCAGGCCGCTCGTCCTCGGGGATGACCGGGCGGGAGATGATCTCGCGCAGGCGGAAGAACAGCAGCACGTCGGTGGTGCCGAAAATGGCGGCGATAAAGAACAGCCCGCAGAGCACGTAGAACAGCGTCGGCTGATAGGCGAAGTTCATCGGGGCCTTGAACAGCGGCGCCGTCCAGGCGGCGGCGGCCACTCCCTGGCCGATGGCGCCCGCGCCGGGCAGGAGCGGGCAGGGCAGGGCGGCCGCCACGGCGGGCATGGCCGGGGCGTACCGAAAACCGCTCACGTGCGCGACCGTCACGTAGTCCAGCAGCAGGCCCGCCAGCAGCGCCACGACGATCTGGATGGGCATGGTCCAGGCCTGGCGGGTGGCGAAGTAGCGCCCGCGAATGCGCCGCGGCACCATGTCGCCCATCCAGTCCAGCCAGGTGGGCGTGGCGATCTGGGCCAGGATGGCCGAGGTGGCGTAAACCGTGATGAACAGCACCACGGTGAAGGAACAGGGCTTGAAGATCAGCGGCACGGCCGCCATGACCGCCCAGAGCATGCGGTGGGTGGCGCAGGCGTAGAGGAACTGGTACTTGCGCAGGCCGCTGCGCTCGATGATCGCCGCCGCCGCCAGTTGGGCCAGGGCCGCCCCGGAGTTGATGGCCGAAACCAGCCCGAATTCAAAGTCACCCATGCCCAGGATCTGCCCGAAGGTGGTCCATTGGCTGCCGACGACCAGCGACATCCAGACGATGCCGAACATCCAGGCCACCGTCACCGTCCGCAGCGATTTACGCAGCGTCTCCCCCCGCACGGCCAGGGCCGGCAATTCGTCGAAGGACTTCTCTTTCCAGGGCATATTCTTCTTGGAACTCTCCCGCGGGGAGAGCTTTCAATAAAGTGATAGCGCCGTCTGATGCCGCGGCAGCTACTCTGCCGGCAGCACCGCCACGTCCCTGGGGTCCACCTTCAGGCCGACCTGCCGGTCAGTCGGGCCGGACGCACGGGCGGGCATCACCGCCCCGATCCATTCCAGCCCGCCCTCCAGCACCAACCGAAAACGGGCCGAATCTCCCAGGTGCGTCCATTCCACCAGCCGGGCGGTCAAGCGATTGACGCCGCCCGGGGCGTCCTGCTCCATCAGCCGCAGCGATTCGGGTCGGATGCAGCAGGTCACGCTGCGCCCTTCCAGACCCGCCGGGCCGTGCCCGGTCATCGGCCCCAACTGTGTGCGGACCTGATAGAAGCCGTCCTGGTCCGCTGCCCCGGCTAGCTGACCGGGCAGAAAATTCGCCTGCCCCAGAAACTCGGCGACGAAACGGCTGGCCGGATTTTCGTAGAGCTCGCGCCCGCTGCCCACCTGCACGATGCGTCCCTGGTTCATGACCGCGATTCGGTCGGCGATGGCCAGGGCCTCGGCCTGGTCGTGGGTGACGTAGATGGCGGTGGTGCCGGCCCCCTTGACGATCCGCCGGATTTCCCAGCGCATGGCCGCACGCAGGGCCGCGTCCAGGTTGGACAGCGGCTCATCCAGCAGCAGGCAGGGCGGGCGGACCGCCAGCGCCCGCGCCAGCGCCACCCGCTGCTGCTGCCCGCCGGACAGCTCCATCGGTCGGGCGGTTGCCTTGTCCGAAATCCGCACGGTCTGGAGCATCTCCCGCACGATCTGCTGCCGCCCCGGGCGGGGCAGCTTGCGCACCTTCAGCCCGAAACCCACGTTGCCCGAGACCGTCATGTGCGGCCAGAGGGCGTAGTTCTGGAAGACCATGGCCGATTCACGCTTCTCCGGGGGCAACAGGGTCACGTCGCGCTGACCGAAGAAGATCCGCCCGGAACTGGGCGGGATGAAGCCCGCCAGCATGCGCAGCAGGGTGGTCTTGCCGCAGCCGCTGGGGCCCAGCAGGAAGAACAACTCCCCTCCCTCGACCGTCAGGGTTACCTCCTGCACCGCCGCCAGTTCCCCCCGGGCGGTGGGGAAGCGCTTGCTGAGATTCTGCATCACAACCGGAAGCATCAGGCTATTGTGCGGGCTGGAATAGGGCGGTGTCAATCGTGCGGGCGGCGAGTATACGAAACGGCGGCGATTGCGGCTTGGCCGTTCGGCGCTTAACGGCGTTATCGGCGTCTGCGCGCCGCCAGTGCCAGCCATCCGGCAAGCAGCAAGCCCAGGCTGGCCGGCTCGGGTGTGATCTGCGTGCCGAAATTGGCCTCCAGCATTTGATAATCGCTGAAAGTCACCTGGTGGTCGCCGTTGAAGTCGCCCTGGGCCTAGGTTGTCCCGCTGCCGAATCCGCCTTCCAGCGCCTGGTAGTCCGCGAAGGTGACGGCGCCGTCAAGGTTGGCATCGCCCGGGTGTGTCGCGCCGGCGCGCACGTGCCAGATCACGTCCCCGGCGTCAGACCAGACGGTGATATCGGCCTGGTAAATGCCGGCGTCGGGCGAGCCGAGAAACACCGGACAGGGACGGGCGGTCTGGCCGACGGACAGGCTTGTGTAAATGGCGTCCCAATTGACGATGTCGAAATACGCCGGAGCGGCTCCCGTAATGGAGTAGCCGGTCAAATTGAGGACCGAGCCGCTCAGGCCGTCATTGGTGATGGAGGCGTAGCCTATGCCGGCCAGGGTCGGGGGAAAGTTGCCAAGGTCGATGGTGGAACCGCTGGCCGGATTGGCCAGGGGATGCCCGCCCACCAATAAACCTTCGGCCACCGCCGGCGGCGCCGCCAGGGCCGCCAGGGCAATAGTGATGATTGCTATGTGCGGACGCAAATTCCTCTCCTTCTTCAAAGTCCCTCGACTTTGCGATGTCTCAAGCGTGTCCCAAGCGGTTTTTACTATGGATAATACATACCACCGATCGCCGAATTCGTCAAGCTGGATAATGGGTGTCGCCGGGCCGGCCGTCGGCTACAATGCCGCCTTTTGAGGCCAGATAGCCGATGTCCGCGGTCCCGCAAAAGCTCGAGATATATCGCACCGCCTTACCCATGCGCCGCTTTGAACATGCCGCCGCCCAGCGCGACCTGGCCGAGGCGGTGGTGGTCCGCCTGGAGTGCTCCGACGGGCGCAGCGGCTGGGGAGAGACCCTGCCCCGCCCGTATGTCACCGGCGAGAGCATCCAGAGCGTCATCAGCGACCTGCAAGAGATCCTCTGGCCGCGGCTGGCGGGGCGACAGATCGACTGGGACAACACTTACGAATTCATCCCCAGGGTGGCGCCGGGCGGGCGATGCCTCAACGCCGCCGCCTGCGCTTTGGACGTGGCTGTATTGCCCTGGTTCCTGGAGTTTGTTCACAAGCAGGGGCTGGCGCCGGTGCGGCAGGACGCCCGGGGCCGGCCGACCCGGCAGATCGCCCCGCGGGTCTCGGGCGTTTTGGGCAGTTCGGACCCTGGGCGGACCGCCCGCCAGCTCCGCCTGATGCGGTGGTACGGCCTGCGCCACTTCAAGCTCAAGTTGGGCCTGGGAGACGACATCGACCAGGAGAACCTCCGCCTGGTCCACAAGGCCATCGGCAAGGGCATTGCCGCCGACCGCTACAGTCTGCGCGTGGACGTCAACGGCGCCTGGAAGGCCGATGAGGCCCCCCAGCGCATCGACCAGCTCAAGGGCTTGGGCGTCAGCCTGGTGGAGCAGCC
>PMYM01000199.1 GCA_003171235.1 Phycisphaerales bacterium
GACGAGAACGAGGACGAGGATGAGGACGACCAAACCACCTCCAAAGAGGATCCAGAGCCATGACCGGCGGAAAGTCCGGGAGTTCGAGTGACACTGAACGGATCTCTTGACGGGGTGAGGTAGGGAGGTAGGATGTCGGCAGGGTCGTAAACGCAAGAATCGAAGTCAAGCAGGGTTCCCCCCGAATGCGTCCCCCGGATGTCCGAATTCCGCGGAAGATGGATCACGACCCACGACAAGTTGGAATAAGTTTAGGGATCGGTTAGATCAGGCCTGAAAGGCCGGCAAGAATTTAGCCGGGGNNCCGGGGGTGGAGCGAGCACGGCGCAGGCGGGCGCAGCGCAGCCCCCGGATCGCGGCATCGGATTCAAAGAGCGAGCGCCTGGGCCTGCGCGCGGAATTGATCTTGCTCGCGATGGCGTGACGAGCCCGTAGGGCACGCTGATTACTCGCCGGAGGCGAATAATCTGCGTGCCGGGCCTCTCACAGAATCACGCCGTCGGCAGGTCAGATATGTCGCCCCTCGCCCGATCAAGGCACTGCCTCGGGTTGGCCGGGGAGGCGACCGGATTGACAAACGACGAACTCGCGATGAAGCGCAAGGTGTACTCGGAATGACCAAGAGCGATGACAAACGGCCGATTGAAATGATCCGCGACTCCGCACTGTCGATGCAGATTGGCGCTCCGGAAGACGGAGCGATCCGCGAGATAATCAGCATTGGCGACCAGCTTCATATCGTTTTCGAGCACGCCGTCTTCGCCGTACAGCTTGCGGATGAGATCGATCCAGTCCGAACGAATGCAGCAGTACCTAACACAAACCAGAAGGTCTTGTCGTACGGAGCGAAGGATTTCGCAGTTGGTCGAATCCTGCTGACCGCTCGCGCCCTGTTCAAAGCCAGTCACTTGGGTCGCGAATTCCCGGAGCAGAAGGCACTGAAGCTCGCGTTTGACCTCCTACGGGACGTCACGGCAATGCTGGATATGCATGTGGATCTGGTGAAAGTGATAGCGAGCGCGTCGAGAGAGGCAAATGCTCAGGTGAACGCAGATCGGAGCGTGGTGTTGCCAGCAGTGGGAGATGCGAAGAGTCGCTGTGACGCTTTCGCTCAGAAGGTCGGTCACGCCATCGACACGATGGAGGAGATTGCCCGGCTTTTCTATCCGAATGAACTCTCGCAAAAATGGATCGACTCTCTGGTTCGCGTCACCGCTCAAAAGCACGGCGATGACAAACCTCTATCTCAATTCATGGTCAAAGTTCGAGACGTATGGTTGTTCATGCGTGTTATCAGGAACATGGTCGAGCATCCGAAGAATGGTGCGCGCGTGATCGTACACGACTTCCGGCTGACGCCTGAGATGACAATCGTCCCGCCCCATGTCGAGATCGTCAGACACGGTGAGCCCGCTTCATCCCAAGACTTGCGGACGTTCATGACTGAAATCACCGGAACACTTCTTTCCACCGTGGAGATGTTTATTGCGCTGCTTTGTGGCGCGAACGCGGAGTCTTTCGCTGGCTTTCCGCTCTTGGTCGTCGAACTTCCGGAAAGTCGCCGCCCGAAGCAGAATCCGCACCAACGATTTTCTTATGGAATCAACATGAACGGTCAGATTCAGCCTCTGGGCTAGCCGAGGAGGCGTGATGCGCCCGCCGCCAACGAGGCGTCGAACCGAATGTGAACAGCGCAGCTCAAATCGTCGTTGTACCGTTCTGGTGTCAACCGTCTCAGGTTCGGCCGAGCGCAGCGAGGACGGCCGGTCGAAGTTCACGCCGCGGGTGCCGCAAGCGGCCTCGCCTTGGGTTCTCAACTTGAAATCCGCCAAACCCAGAGGGTAGAGTGCCCGGCAGGACAATCCTCTCAATTGAACAGGAGTGAGGCTGTGGGCCAGCAAGGGCGAAGTGTTTTCGGGGGCGTGGCGGTCAAGGCGGGAATTATCCTGGCGGCGGCGGTGCTGCTGGGGCAGGGGCGGATTAACGCCGACGAGCCGGCCAGCGCGCCTGCGTCCGCGCCCTCGCCCGAGCGCATCAGTCAACTGGTGAGAGAGCTGGGCAACGACGACTTCAAAACCCGCAAGGCAGCCCACGAGGAACTGCTCCGCATAGGCGTGCCGGCCAAGGAAGAACTGACCAAGGCCCTGAATTCCCCCGACATCGAAACCAAGAACCGCGTCCAGATCCTGCTGGAGCGAATTGCCCGGCAGGTGGAGGAACGTGCCAACCAGGAGATCGCCAGCAAGATCGAGTGGTCCTGCCCGCTGGATGGCGGCCCGCTTGGCGGCCCGGTGACGGCCGGCAACGCCGTGGCGATTCGCAACAGCGACGGCAAGATATACGGCATGAGCGCCGCCGGCGGCAAGCGGCTGTGGGTCCTGGAGGGGCCAAAGGAAGTGCAGGACGACCCGGTGGCACTGGACAAGTTGATTTACGTCGCGGACGCATCCCATAACGTCTACGCGTTCTCGAACGCAACCGGCAAGCAGGCCTGGAAATTCGACCCCCGGGCGACCGCCACCCAACCGGCAACGGAGCCGGCCGATGAGGGGCCCCCCAGGCCCATGGGCGGCATAAACATGGTTTCCAGTTCGGTCCGGAGCGGTTCGGCCATGCCCGTGCCGCTCAAGCCGCTCTTTTGCGCCAGCAGCCTGGGCGCGGGCGAGGGAGTGGTCGTCTGCGACGACGGCGTCAACTTCGTTGCCCTGGATGCCGCCAGCGGCCAGAAAAAATGGGCCTGTCCAATGGAAAGCCCATACGGCCCGGTGGCGGTGGGAGGGGGCATGGTCTGCGCAGCCGATGAAGCGTCGGTCATACGGGCCTTCGAGGCCGCCACCGGCAGACCCCTCTGGAAGTACGAGCCCAGCGACAAATTCACCACCGCGGTTGAGAAGATCAGCATTGTGCAAGGGCGGGTTGTCGTCGCCCAGATGGAGAGCCTGGTCGCGCTGGACGCCAAGACCGGCAAGCTGGCCTGGACGCCCGAGCTGCTGGGCGAGAAGGCCCCCTCGGTGGACATAGTCAACAACCGGAGGATCACCCCGGGCGGCCTGGCCGACTTCACGCTTGCCAATGACATGGTTTACGTTCTCCGGCGGAACCTCTCGCCCGAGATAATGGCCTTTGACCTGCAGAGCGGCAAGAAGAAGCTGGAGTGCAAGGTCCGCTATGAACCAGGCGACGAGAAAAAGCCGCCGGGCAACCCGGCCAATAACATGCAGAGGATAAGCACCCTGACGACGAACGGAAGCGACCTGAAGCGGATGCTGGCGGCATTCTCGGGCAGCCTGGCCGTTGACGGCGAAGTCGCCTATATCAGCGCGACCGAGGGCCTGACCTGCGTGAACCTCAAGGACGGGCAGGTGCTCTGGCGGTTCCGAAGCGCCAAGCCCGTCATCGGCCAACTGGTCCAGGTGGGCCCGCTGCTGTATTTCTCCACCTCCGGCTCCAAGGCCGCCCAGGCCCGCGCCCTGTTTGAGGTCTATACCCGGCAACCAGAGAAAGAACCCCAGGATGATCGCCCCAAGGACGACCGCCCGGCCGGGCTGCACGCCATGAAGGTTAGGGACTCTAAGTAGCGGCTGGGTGTTCGGGCCGGAGCAGGCGGAAAAACCATCTACAAGTCTGATACCTCCGCCGGCGCAGAAAAAAAGCCCTTGTAAGTGGTTTGTCTTACAGGGGGTTTGGCAACTGGGGAATAAGGATTCGAACCTTAACTAACTGATCCAGAGTCAGTTGTGCTACCGTTACACTATTCCCCAAAGCAATTATGCTCTGGCTGGCTACACCCTAAGTCTAATCTTGCACGGCAAGAAGTCAAGCCCCTGCAACGCGGTCTGAGCGATGGCGGCAGGTTTTCTGGCCGCCTGTGGATCGGGCCAGCGGGCAAGCGGCTTGACGGGCACGGACCCGCGGCCTAAAAGGTGGGCAATGGAACTTTTCTGGACGGGTCTGGCCGGCGGGGCCGGGGCCTTTGCCCACTGCCTGGGGATGTGCGGCGGGTTCGTGCTGGCCTTGTCCGGGCCGGTCGGCCGCAAGGCTGCCCTCGCCCGACAAGGGTTGTGGCTGGCGGGCAAGACCCTCACCTACGTGCTGCTGGGGGCGCTGGCGGGATTCTCGGGAGTGCTGCTGACGCAGCGGCTGGGCCGACTGGAAGACGTGCTGGCGTACCTGGCCGGTGGGGTGATGATCCTGGCCGGCCTGGGCGTGCTGGGTTTGAGTCCCCTGCGGCGGCGTGGGCAAGTCGAGTCGGCGGGCGCCCTGTCCGGCCTGATGGGCCAGGTCATGCGAACCAATACGCCGGCGGGGGCGCTCTTGCTTGGCCTGCTGGCGGGCCTGCTGCCCTGCCCGATCGTGCTGGCGTTTCTGGCCAAGGGCGTGCAGAGCGGCTCGGTAACCGGCGGCATGACCCTGATGGCGGCCATGGGGCTGGGCACGGCGGGGCCGCTCCTGGTGCTGGGCCTGACCGGGCAAGTCCTCAGCCAGCGGCTGCGGCGGTGGGGAAACGTGCTGGCCGGCGTCGTGCTGGTGCTCCTGGGGGCGGTGACGGTGCTGCGGGCCCTGCCGGCATTTCACCAGTTGGCCGGATGCCCTCACGGCCAGGCCGCCTCGTGCTGTGAGTCCCAACCGGCCGTGGCACCGGCCTCCTGCCCGCACTGCCAGAGCCAACCGGCCCTCCAGGAATCTTCGCCATGACCGCCGCGACCTGCGAGCATTGCGGGCTGCCGGTGCGCGGGTCGCTGCGGCGCGGCCAGCGGGCCTACTGCTGCTACGGCTGCCTCATGGTCAGCCGGATCGTCGGCGCCGCCCACGGCGACGGCGTGGCGGCCTGGCGGCTTCTGCGCCTGGCGGTGGGGGCGGTGCTGGCCATGGAAGTAATGATGATCTCCCTGCTGCTCTACACCCACCAGGTGGAGAGCTCGGCCGAAGGGGTGTTCCGCTGGGTGCTGCTGGTCTCGTCGGCCCCGGCCATGCTGCTCTTGGCCCCGCCCCTGGCGATGGGCGCCGCGGCCGAGCTGCGCAGCTTCCGCCTCAGCCTGGACGCCCTCGTCGCGACCGGTTCGCTGGCGGCGTTCGGCCTGTCGGCGGCCAACGTCATCCGCGGCCAGGGGCAGATATACTTCGACACCGCCACCATGCTGCCAGTGCTGGTGGCATTCGGCAAGATGCTCGAGGCCACCGCCCGCTCCCGCGCCCGCCAGCTTGCCCGGGGCCTGGCGGAATTGCTGCCCAGCCGGGCGCTGCGCGTGACGGCGGGGGGGCTCCAGGACGTGCCGGCCGCCAGCCTTTCGCCCGGCGACTTGGTGCGGGTGCGACCGGGCGAACGCATCGCCGTGGACGGCCTGATCGTCGAGGGCGCCACGCGCATCGAGGAATCGGTCTTCACCGGCCAATCGCAAACCCGCCAATGCGGCGTGGGCGACAGCGTGATGGCCGGCACGGTCAACGGCTACGGGGGCATCGTGGTGGCGGCCCAGAGCGCGGGCGAGGCCTCGCTCTTGGGGCGGATCGCCGAGCTGGTGCGACAAAGCCAGGGCGCCCCGCCCGCGCGCCGGCTGGCACAGCGGGCGGCCGACTGGTTCACCCCCGCGGTGCTGGCGTTGGCCCTGGCGGCGGGGCTGGCCTGGTGGCACGAAGGCTCCGGCCGCGCGGTCATGGTCATGCTGGCCGTGCTGGTGGTGGCCTGCCCCTGCGCCATGGGCATCGCCGCCCCCTTGGCGACGGCCACGGCCATCGCCCGGGCCGCCCGGCGCGGCGTGCTGGTCCGCGGCGGCGACGTGCTGGAACGCATCGGTCAAATGCAAATCCTTTGCCTGGACAAGACCGGCACCCTTACCGCCGGGCGGCAGGCCGTCACCGGCGTCCAGCCCCTTGACGGCACGGATGAAACAGAACTGCTGACCGCCCTGGCCGGGCTGGAGTCGGCCAGCGAGCACGCCCTTGGCAGGGCGATCGTGGCCGAGGCTCGCCGCCGCGGGCTGGCCGTGCCGGCCGTCGAGGATTTCCAGGCCATACCCGGCCGCGGGGTGCAGGGCACGGTGACGACGCCCGGCGGGAAACGCTTGGTCTTTGCCGGGGCCGAGGAGACAGTCGGCGGGCCTCAGGTGGAACAGGTTTGTAACCTGCTGGTTCCGGCACAGGTTGAAAACCTGTGCCACCAGATTAACGTGGAACAGGTTTGTAACCTGTTCGCTCCGACACAGGTTGAAAACCTGTGCCACCAGATTAACGGCTCCGCAACCTCCATCGCCGTGGGTTGGGATGGGCGGCTTCGCGGGCGGGTTTTCCTGGTTGACCCCTTGCGGCCTGACGCGCCTGCCGCGGTGGCCCAGCTCCGCCGCCTGGGGGTCGATGTGCAGGTGGTCTCCGGCGATGCCGGCCAGGCGGTCTCGCAGGTTGACTCGGCCCTTGGCCTGACGCCCGGGCGCTCGCGCCTGGGGCCGCAGGAGAAGCTCCAGTATCTGCGAGAGTTGGCCCGGCGGGGTCAGGTGGTGGGCATGGCCGGCGACGGCGTCAACGACGCACCCGTCCTGGCCGAGGCCGCCGTCGGCATCGCCCTGGGGGCCGGAACCGACCTGGCACGCCAGGCCGGAAACGTGGTGCTGGTCACCGACCAACTGTCGGCCCTCCCCTGGCTGGTGCAGCTCAGCCGCCGCACCCGGCGGATCATCCGCCAGAACCTCGCCTGGGCCCTGGGCTACAACGCCCTTGCCCTGGCGGCCGCGGCCGCGGGCAAACTTCATCCCCTGCTGGCGGCGGTGGCCATGGTGATATCCAGCCTGACGCTGGTGAGCAATTCCCTGCGCCTGGCGGCGTTCCCGGACCGCGAGAAATCCCAAGCACGAAATCCGAAATCCGAGTAGGGCGTGCAACTTGTTGCACGCGCAATCCCGTTCAGACAACCACACCATCGGCAGACTGGACCAAACCTCGCGGGCGATTACGGCACTGCCTCTGTTCATTCAGAACCCCTTCCCGGGGGTTTCGCGGCCTGCGCTGCGCTCCGGCCTCTCCACCCCCGGCTACCATCTTGTGGCCCTGCGGGCCTTGGTCAACCCGACCTGCAACCCAACACCGCGGATGCATATATAAGGTGCGTACGTGGTCTGCCGTATTGCCTCGATTTCCCGTACTTGTTGTCGCTCATATACTTGCGGCATTTACGCCGTAGAAACAGGCGGAAAATTACGGAAAATTACGGAAAAAATAGGCCCATCTTCGTAGCGAAACCAAACAGGTTTGGAATGAATCCGCTGCGCCGGGCGTGGTTTGCCAAGCCGGTAGGGCGTGCAACTCCGTTGCACGCGAAATCCTGGCCGGGCGCCGTGATTCATGAAGTGCGGGTGCCGTGGTTTGCGGAGCGAAGCGGAGCAACCACGGCGAATACGGCATCCCAAGGAATCCTGATTCCTGCCGTGGCTGCTCCGGCCTTGCGGCCTGCGCAGACCACGCTACCCTAAGACTTGTTCAGTAGGGTGTGCAGCCGTCGTTTGGCTGCACACCTTGTCCGCTCGACCTCGGCAAACCAACGATAGGCTTACCCGCAGGTTCTGCCGCCCTTTGGCCTCGGCCCAAAAGCATTGGCCGACCGGCGTCCCTGTCCGTAAGCTGTCGGGTGACTAGGGAGATCGGCGGAATGTCAGGACGCCTGGATTACATTCATTTCAACCCGGTGAAGCATGGCCTGGTTCGAAGGGCCCGCGATTGGCCGTGGTCGAGTTTCATGCGGTACGTCGAGCTTGGCGAGTACGATATCGATTGGGCCGGCCCCCTTCGCCTCCCGGGCGGCTTGGATATCGAACCGGACATTTGGCCCGGTGGCGTCGAATGAGTAGGAAAGGGCTGCTGGTGGGCGTATCGTTGGTTCGCCGACGTCGAGCGGGAAAGGTGTGCAGCCAAACGACGGCTGCACACCCTACAACTGCGCTCTGCCCTGAGCTTTCCTATTCTTAGCCCATTGGGCGGAAAGACCAGTCAGTTCGACGGTCGTGCAATCCCGGCTGGCCCGGCGTAGTTCCAGCCTTTTGACAGCGAGCGGGGTACTCAGGGATAGCACGCGGAATCCGCAGAAAGTCCTTGACGCTGTTTAATGGTGAATCTAACCTTAGAGTCACTAGGCCGGCGTGCAAACCCAAAGAAAACGGTTTGCAGGCCCCACAGGGTGAAGAGGACGGCGATCATGAATAGGCACCCACCGGAATCAGTGAAGAAGCTTCTTCGACAAGAAGTAAGATTTGCGTGCCCAATACCAGATTGTGCCGCAGCGCTCCTGACTTGGCACCATTTTGACCCACCTTGGCGGGAAAGGGAAAACCATGATCCGAAAGGAATGATCGCGCTCTGCCGGAAGCATCATGAATTAGCGGACGCAGGTACCTGGACACGAGAAGAACTCCGTCGATTCAAGCAGAACCCGGCTTCCTCAGATTTGATTCGCGAACGTTTCTTCTGGGCCGAGAATTGTCCACTTGTGAAATTGGGAACCAACTACGCGGCTCGTTGTCCCATAGTCATCGCTGTTGCTGGAGAGCCTTTGGTATGGCAGGAACGATCCGCTGAAGGCCGGCTTTTGTTTTCGCTAGTAATTAACGACGAGAAAGGACGGAGATTGGTGACCGTGGACCGTAACACTGTCTTTGTGGATCCTAAGGTCCACGACCTATCATTTAGTGCAGATGCCACGCATCTCAAGGTTTGGCTCAACGATAGACGGGTGGGCCTTGAATTACGATTCCACCGTCATGACCCTGCCGGTCTGGAAAAGAGGCTCCTCAAAGAAGAGACTCTTTCCCAGGCTTCGATACCGCCTAAGATTGCAGCTCTTCGGCAAAATACACATGGAAGAGGCGATGACGATGGTGTCGCTCCTGGTCCTTCAATGATGGAAGACCCCCATTTGCGGTCGATGATAGAAAAAGATCGGCCAGCGGGCAAGATGGTTTCTATTAGAAACATTGGCCGCCACGTTACGA
>PMYM01000201.1 GCA_003171235.1 Phycisphaerales bacterium
GGCGTGGGCGAGAAGCTCGACCGCCTGGAAGAATTCCACCCCGACCGCATGGCCGAACGCATCCTGGGCATGGGCGACGTTCGCACCCTGGTCGAAAAGGCCCAGGCGGAGTTCAGCCAGGAAGAGGCCGTCAAGCTCCAGGCCAAGATGGCCAAGGGCTCGCTCACGCTGGACGACTTTTTGGGCCAGATGAAGCAGATGAAGAAGCTGGGGCCCATGAAGGAAGTGCTCAAGCTCATGCCCGGCATGTCCAGCCAGCTCCAGAACGTCCAAATGGACGAAGGCGAGATGGAGCACATGGAGGCCATCATCCACTCCATGACGCCTGCCGAGCGGGCCGAGCCCCAGGTCATCGACGCCTCGCGCCGCCGGCGCATCGCCCGCGGCAGCGGCACCGACCCGCAGGAGGTCTCCGGCCTGATCAAGAGCTTCGACCAGGCCGCCAACATGATGAAGCAGATGGCCGGCATGGGCATGAAGGATCGCATGGCCTTCGCCAAGCAGCTCGGGCAGATGGACATGTTCGGCGGCATGCGCAAGGTCAAGCAGCGCTCCCACCGCCTGTCCAAGAAAGAGCGGCTGCAAAAGAAAAAGAAGCGCCGCCGATAGTCGAAGTTATGTGAATGCAAAGAGCATACGCAGAGGCGCAGAGAACGCAGAGAACAAACGCAGAGAGAGAATTGTCAAAAACAGAAGCCAAAATAAGAAAACGAATCGCTCACCTATGAAGTGGAAGTCCAAGGATACGGCGAACCCAAATAAGAAGTCCTTCTCTGCGTTTCTCTGCGCCCTCTGCGCCTCTGCGTAGAAAGTGAATTCGGACATCTCTATCTCAACCGAAAAGACGGTCAAGGCCGCCATCTTCGACCTGGGCAACGTCGTCATCCGCATCGACGCCTATCAAATTCCCATTCGCCTGGCCCGGCTTACCGGCGGGGACCCCTTGCAGATCGGCCAGAGGTTGCTGGCTGATCCCTGGTGCACCCGCCTGGAGGCGGGGGAGGTATCGGCCGAAGATTTTCACCGCCACATTACCCAGACAATAGGCCTCATGAGCTACCAGGACTTTCTTCAAGCCTGGAACAGCATCTTCTTTGGCCTGGTAGATGGCATCGTGCCCCTGCTCTTGGAGGTTCGCAAACACCTGCGCCTGGTGGCGCTGACAAATACCAACGCCCCGCACGCCCAGTGCTGGCAGAGCCTGTACCCCCAGGCCATGGCGCCATTCGAGCGGGTGTTCATGTCGCACGAAATGGGTGCCCGCAAACCCGACCCGCGAATCTATCAGGCGGTGCTGGACCACCTTCGCCTGCCGGCCGAACAGGTTGTTTTCGTGGACGACACGCTCGGGCACGTGCAGGCGGCCATCGAGTTGGGCATGGCCGGCATCCTCGCCCAATCCCCTGCCCAGATCGCCCAGGCCCTGCGCGAACTGGGCGTTCCGCTGGAAAAGTAGCCAACCCTTCTGGGGGGGCGAAAAATCAGCAGGTCGGGCAAACATGCCCGACCTGCGCGGAGTCAACCCGATCTACGCGCTGCTGGAGCGATCACGCGTGCAGCGAAATAATCACGTTTCGTGAGTCTTTCCGACGGAGGCCGCGTCTAATAATCGGCGGCGGCGAGTTGGAAAGTCTCCGCCGCTTTCTATACAATCGCAGCGCTTTTTTCGGGAGAAGCCATGAGCAACCAAGCCGATCGCCCCGCGCCGTCAAGCCCCGCCCCCTCGGGCCAATCGCCGGAATTGCCGGCGGCCAGGACAACCATCGTGGGCGGCCGCCCGCCGGGGGTGGGCAAAGGCCTGGGCAACATTCCGCGCGGCATCGAACTGCTGGTGAAGAAGGCGGCGGTGGATGCGGCCTTCCGCGCGGCGCTGCTGGCGGAGCGGTCGGCGGCGGCGGGGCGTATCGGCCTGGAACTGACCCCCGCCGAACGAGTTATGCTGGACGGCGCGCCGGCAGAACAGTTGCAGGCCGTCATCGCCCGCACGAAGGTTGAGCCCTCAGCTGTGCCGGCGCTGATGGGCAAGGCCGCCGCGGCCATGCTGGTGGCCTTGGGGCTGACTGCCTTAGCATTGGATGGTTGCGAGCGAGCGTACTCGGCAGGAGCAACCGTCGAGGGAATACGCCCGAGTGCGACCGCCACCGCGCCCCCGGCTAAGGGCGCACCGTCCGAAACGGGTCTTAATATGTCCAAGGGCATACGCCCGGATGTGCAGGGCGTTCACCCGGACATGCCGACCACCAGCCCGACTCATGGCGTGCGGCCGGATGTGCCCGCTACCAGCAGCGCCCCGGCCAGCGCGCCGGACACTAGACCCTCACGAGGCATGCGTCCGGACCTGCCCGCTGCCACCTTCAGCGCACCAACCAGCGCCCCGGCCGGCCAATCCGTGCGGCTACGGGAACTGTTGGGCAAACTGGATGCGGCCGACTACAAGGACCGCCAGGCCGCCCAGGACGAACTGGAAAAGATGGGCAAGGCCATCCTGCCCGATCTGAAGCTCGCCCAGCAGGACGCCTCGCTCTCAGCCGAGGTTCGAAATCGTGTCGGGCTGGTAATAGACAAACTGGATCCCAAACCGTCTGGACCTGACGACCAGAGGTTCCTAATGAAGGGCCTCCGGGCGAATTAGCGCGGTAGCACGATCACACTGCTTCACTGCTTGCGTGAACAGGGCTTGATTGAGAAGCGGCAGGGCGGGCAGGTTTGCCCGCGTGTGCCGGACAAGACAAGGAGCGGAAATGCAGACAATCCCGCGTGGCATAGAGGTGCTGGTGAAGAAGGCGGCGGTTGATTCCGCCTTTAAAGCCATCCTGTTGGCCGAACGTTCGGCAGCAGCCAGGCGGATAGACCTTGAACTGGCCGCGCCTGAGAGACTGATGCTGGACTCCGTTCCGGCGGCGCAGTTGCAAGCCATTATCGCTCGGACAAAAGTGGAACCTTCAGCCATTCCGGCCCTGATGGGGAAGGCCGCCGCGGCCATGATCGTGGCCTTGGGATTGACGGCTATGTCTATGGATGGTTGCATTCCTCCGTTCAGTTACGGAATAAATGCCGACAAGGTCCTTCGCGCCAGGACTACTTCAGCCACCCAATCCTCCCCAACATCAAGGGTCGTAAGCCCGAACCTGCCCGTCTCTCACGGCCAGCGGGTTGAATCCGCCCCGATGCCCCCCAGGGTGGCCGGAATGATGCCACAGCCGCCGGCGTCGACGCCAGCCAGTTCACCCGCCACTTCCAGCGCCCCAGCCACGGCCAAGGCGCTCAGCGACGCCGAGTTCGACCAACTCTTGGTGCAACTGGACAACCAGGATTGGCAGGTGCGTAAGGCCGCACAGGATCAACTAAAGGCCGCCGGGCCGGGGGCGCTGGCCCAGGTTGACAAGGCGCTCCAGCGCAAGGACCTTTCGCCCGAGGTGCGGTCGAGCCTGGAGCAGGCCAGGCAGGCTGCCCGGGCGACCACTATGCCGCGCCCGTCTGTGAGAATGGCCGGCATCGAACCGCGAGATGATTAAGGTCTGTGAGCCAGACATGACTGACATCACGCTGATCAACCTGAACATGCTGTTCATGCGCTATGGCCAGGAGATCGAGCGCGAGTTGCACGTGCCGTTGGGCTGCCTGTATCTGACCAGGGCGTTGGAGGCGGCGGGTGTCGAGGTCGATTTCCGCGACTACCAGACCGTCGGGAGCGATTCGCCCTTCGACATGGAGGTGTTTCTGGCCTTCTGCGAAAACCCCGCCCCGGTCATCGGCCTGTCGTGCATGGCCAACCTGCTGCCGTTTTCCATATTGGCCATGCGGGCCTTGAAGCAGCGATACCCCGACCGCCTGTTGGTGCTGGGCGGTGTGGGGTCCAAGGCAGTGGAGGAGCAGATCCTGCGGCGTTTTCCCTGGATCGACATCATCTGCCGGGGCGAAGGCGAACTGACGGCGCCGCATCTTTTGCAGGCTCTGCGTGCAGGCGGAAAGCTGAATGGCCAACTGGCCGGCGTTCCCGGCATCAGTTATCCCGACTCAGCCGGCGTCATCCGCCACAACCCCGACCGGCCGCGGATACAGGATCTCGACGCCATCGGCTTTCCCGCCTGGAACAAGGTGGACCTGAAGAAATACGCCGGCTACGGCATGATGACCAGCCGCGGCTGCCCATATCCCTGCACCTTCTGCTCGGTGGCCCCGGTCTGGAACATGGAAAGCCACTCCCGCAGCCCGGCCAACATCGTCGAGGAGATGGAAGAGCTGCACCGCCGGGCGGGGGTGGACCTGTTCCTCTTCCAGGACGAGTTCTTCGTCTCGGGCAAGAAGCAGGTCATGGACTTCTGCCGCGAGATCACCCGCCGCAAGCTCAGCATCCGCTGGAAGGCCTTTGGCCGCGTCAACCTCACCGATGAGGAGATGATGCGCGAGATGGCCGCCTGCGGCTGCGTGGAGCTGCGCTTCGGCATCGAGTCGGGCAGCGACCGCGTGCTGGAGATGGTCAAGAAGGGCTTCACCGCCCAGCAGGTCATGGAGGTGGTGCCCAAGGCGATAGAGATTTTCCCGCGCGTGGACGCCTTCTACGTCTGGGGCTTCCCCTTCGAGACCATGGAGGATTTCAACCAGTCGCTCTTCCAGATGGTCAGCTTCCGCATGCTGGGGGCCAGGATCCTGCCCAGCCTGCTGAGCCTGCTGCCCCAGACCGAGGTTTACCGCCAGTGCGTCAGCCAGTATGAATTAGAATTCTGCCCGTACCTCTTGCCGGAGTTCGTATTCACCGGCCACGAAATCACCCGCGGCGGCGAGGTGGAGATTCCGGCCGAATATCGCGAGTACTTCCAGCTCATCCAGGACAACCCCGACATCTTCCCGGGCTTCTTCCACGTGGACCTGGCCAACAACGTGCTGCCCAAACTGGCCCTGCTGCGGCAATTCGGATTCTACCCCCAGCAGCCCGACGCCCCGGCCCAGGGCCAGCTCCTGGCCGACCTGCCGGCCGAAAGGGAGTCTTGCGGGGCACATTCGGCGAAACTCACGACCGGTAGCCAGTAGTCCGTAGCCGGTAGCCAGGAGAGAAGGTCAAGTCTTGCCTATTTCAGCTTTTAGCTTTCAGCTTTCAGCTTTATACTCACCTCCCGCCATCTCACTTGAAACGAAAGGACCGTCCATGCTTAGACGCGCTCTGCTGATCGGCCTGCTCTTCGCCGCCATGGGGTTAACCAGCCTGGCCCAACTTGCCAAGACGGCAACCGCCCCGGCAGCGGCGTCGGAACCGGCCAAGCCCGCCGCCTATCCGCAGCGCTGGAACTATGTCAACGGCGACGTCAGCACCAAGGAAGGAACTGATAAACTTATCGACCTGCTCAAGCAGTCCAAGGCCGTCGGCTGCACACACATCCAGCTCAACGAGAACTGGTGCAACCGCCTGGAACTGCAAAAGCCTGACTACTTCGAAAACGCCAAAAAGGTGCAGGCCTGCGCCAAGGAAAACGGCCTGACGCTGGTGATGGGCTCCGTCAGCATCGGGTACTCGGGCACTTACGCCCATTACGACGTGAACTGGATGGCCGGCAACCCGGTCAAGAACGTGCCCTACATCGTCAACGGCAAGACGGCCAAGCCCGACCCGGCGGCCGTTCCGGCCTTGGAGAACGGCGGTTTCGAATATGTCGACTACCAATTCGAATCAGGCAGGGTCGCCGGCTGGACCGCCCGCCCCCAGGAGAAGGGCGACGACTGGCAGCCGGCTCGGCTTTCGCTATTGGACACGCAGGTCAAGCACTCCGGGACGGCGAGCCTCAAGGGCGGCAAGATGGTGCGGCAGATGGTCAAGTGCGAGCCCTTCAAGTACTACCGCATAAGCTGGTATGCCAAGGGCGCACCCAAGGACGGCGTGGCCTGGAACGACGAACGCTACCACCTGATGATCACCTCCAGCGAGGGCAAGCGCCGCCACACCTACACCGAGCCGACGCGCTATCCCCCAGACAAGGACGGCTGGGTCCGCTGCGAAATCCCGCTTAACACCTACGAGGCCACCGAGCTGGACCTGCGCTTCGGCGGCGGCAAGGAAAGCGAAAACTGGTTTGACGACCTGAAATTCGAGCCGGCCGGCATGCTGCTGCTGGTCCAGCGGCCGCTGATTCCGCTGGTGGTCGCCAGCCAGGACGGCCAGACCACCTACCAGCAGGGCAAGGACTTCCTGAAGGTCGAGGACCCCGTCTGCGCGGTCAAGCCCTTCCCGGGCGAATTCCCCATCGACCACGAGGCCCCGGCCATCGTGCTGACGGCCGACTCGCGCATCAAGGACGGCCAAAAACTACTGGTGAGCTACTACCACCATATCCGCGTGTACACCGACCAGGACGGCATCAGCCTGGAAGAGCCCGCCACCTGGCCGATCTACGAGCAGGTGTTCAAGCAGATAGTGCAGGCCTGGCCCACCGGGCACTACATGATCAACTACGACGAGATCCGCCACGGCGGCTGGGAGGCCATGCCCGACCCATCCATCAAGACCCAGGGGCAACTGCTGGCCTGGCACTTCAAGAAGAGCTACGACCTGGTCCGCAAGTACGACCCCAAGGCCGTCATCTACACCTGGTCGGACATGTTCACGCCTTTCCACAACGCCCAGGGCGGCAAGTACTACTACTACACCGCCGGCAACTGGGAGGGCTCGTGGGAGGGCTTCCCCTCCGACGTGGTCATCTTCCAGTGGTTCAGCCCCAAACCCGAGGGCGTGAAGTTCTTCGCCGACCGCGGCAACAAGCAGGTCATCTGCGGCTTCTACGACGGCGCCAGCACCCCGGCCATGAAGAAGAACATCCAGGGCTGGATGGACGTTACCCGCGGGGCCAAGGGCGTCGAAGGCTTCATGTACACCACCTGGAACAAGAACTACAAGCAGCTCGAGGAGTACTTCAAACTGCTGGACAGCTTCCCCCAGTGGGGAGAGCAGAAGACGGCAGCGGCAAGGAAAATCCCCGTCATTCTTGAATGCGAGAAATGCCGTAAACAACGCGAATTATCAGCGGAGGAGGTTAAGGCCATCGGGCGGGACGGGCTCATGGCAGGTCTGAATTGCGAGATGTGCGGAGGCGTCAAGACGGCGAAGTTGACCTTGGAATGCCCCGTTCCCACTTGCCGCACTCATTATCTGCCCAAGGTGGGGGAAAAGAACATCTGCCCCAAGTGCGGCGCTGACTTTGTAGTGGCGAAGATGCAGAACCCATAAAAAGTATGGCGGACAAAGGCAGGGCCTGCCTAAAGAAATTCACGGCGATGCCCGATACAAAGCCTTGACTCGCCTTGGTCAGGTGGTATGATTGTGGTGCTGGGCGCGCGACGGTGGCCGTGCCTTCGTCGCCGCCGGCAGCAGGAACCGTTTGCCGAGTGGAAATAAACCGATTGGCAATTCCGGTTTTTCAAGCGCCCTAGGCGCAGGTGATGTGGGCAAGCCATACCACCGGCCTTGGCCGGTGGTTTTTTTATGGACCCGGCCGATCGCTAGGATCGGCTGAGATTTTTGAAACTCGAAAAAAGAGCCGACAGCAACACCCGGATTTGGCGGTTGCGATGATGAGCCTTCGGGCACGTCTTCCCGGCTTCGCCAAGCCAGGGGACGTAGCTCAATTGGGAGAGCACTAGCTTTGCAAGCTAGGGGTTGCCGGTTCGAGCCCGGTCGTCTCCAGACAAATGGAAGCGGCGGGCGTCGGATCGAGCCATTTGAGGATCCGCCCCGGCCTGGCACAAAAGGGTGGCCTCGGGCTCGTAGCTCAGTTGGTAGAGCGTGCCCCTGATAAGGGCAAGGTCGTTGGTTCGACTCCAACCGGGCCCACGTGAACGGCCGGCGAGGTTTTGGCCGGCCTGGAATGCCGCTTGATCGCCCCGCGAGGGGCTTTGCGGGCCTGGTTTGCGGCCCGGCTGGAGCGGGGGGTTGGGCCGGCCCTATAATGAGGTCGAAAGAATCGGCCGAGGCGAACAAGAATGTTTTTTACGGGTTCGCCGGCGGGCTGACGTAAAACCTGATTTTTCGGTAGCATAGGGAAGACGAAAGATTTCACGAAGTTGGGTAAAAAGCTTGTAACTGTTTGAAGGTTCGATATAATTCCCAACCTTCGTGCTTGTACGGACGTAGAAGTAAAAGCGCCAGGCCGCTAGGGCCGGACGCTGAAGTTTTGAAGGCTCTTTGACAAGTTCATAGTGGTAGTTAGGACGCAGGTTCACCGAACCCTGCCTTCCTGTCATTTTGAAGGAGGGCGAGGGTTAGAGCGCTTAAGGCGGCTTGATGAATTTATCGCGGGTCGGCCAGACGTTATCCCTGGCTGGGCCGATGATAAATGTGATCAAGCTATTAAGGGTATGCGGTGGATGTCTTGGCGTGATGAGGCGATGAAGGACGCGGCAGGCTGCGATAAGCCCAGGGAAGCCGTCAAACAGGCATTGATCCTGGGATCTCCGAATCGGGAAACCGGGCACTACTGTGCAAGCAGATGGTGTCATCGCCGGCTGAATTCATAGGCCGGCGAGGCGAACGCAGAGAACTGAAACATCTCAGTAACTGCAGGAAAGGAAATCAACAGAGACTCCGTTAGTAGAGGCGATCGAAAGCGGACAAGCCCAAACCGGGATTCGTCCCGGGGTTGCGGGCGTCGATTAGGCCCAACGTTGCGGTAGCCAAACAGTCTGGAAAGGCTGACGACACAGGGTGATAGTCCCGTAGGCGGCACTGCGACGAGCCGTTATGTCGACGTACCAGAGTAGCGCGGAGCTCGTGGAACTCCGCGTGAAGCTGGGGAGACCACTCTCCAAGGCTAAGTACTACATCACGACCGATAGTGGACAAGTAGGGCGATTGAAAGATGAAAAGCACCCCTTTTAGGGGAGTTAAAAGCACCTGAAACCGCATACTTACAAGTTGTCGGAGCCCTATGCCCCGCAAGGGGAATGGGTGACGGCGTACCTTTTGCATAATGGACCGGCGAGTTATCGTTCACGGCCAGCCTAAGTTCCTCCGGAACGGAGGCGTAGCGAAAGCGAGTCTGAATAGGGCGACCAAGTCGTGGGCGATAGACCCGAAACCACGTGATCTACCCATGGTCAGGATGAATCCGCCGTAACAGGCGGAGGAGGTCCGAAGCCGTTAACGTTGAAAAGTTATGGCATGAACTGTGGGGAGGAGTGAAAGTCTAATCAAACGTGGAGATATCTGGTTCTCCTCGAAATAGCTTTTGGGCTAGCCTCGAGCAACTACACTGCGGGGGTAAAGCACTGGATGAAATATCGGCCCTACCCGGGTGCGATCTTCAACCAAACTCTGAATACCGCAGTGACTATCTCGGGAGTCAGACTGCCGGGGATAATCTTGGTGGTCAAAAGGGAAACAACCCGGACCGCCGACTAAGGTCCCAAAGCAATGCTAAGTGGTTAAGGAAGTCGAATTGCTGTGACAGCCAGGATGTTGGCTTAGAAGCAGCCATCATTTAAAGACCGCGTAACAGCCCACTGGCCGAGCAACTCGGCGCCGATAATGATCGGGGCTAAGCATTGCACCGAAGTCGCGGATTTCCCGCAAGGGAAGTGGTAGAGGAGCGTTGCATTCTGCGTTGAAGCGGTAGCGTAAGCAGCCGTGGAGCGTATGCAAGTGAGAATGCCGGTATGA
>PMYM01000148.1 GCA_003171235.1 Phycisphaerales bacterium
GTCCAACCCACGGCATCGCCAACTGGATCATCCCCGAAAAGCTCGTCGGCGGATGGCTCCAGCAGGACAATCCTGGGCCTCTGCCACCCCGGCTAAAGCCGAGGCCTGTTAAGAGAAGAACAGCCTGCTTGCGCAGGCTCAAACAAGCAAGCAATGAGCTACACCGTAATGCAAAGCGCGCCAAACCTCCGGGGGCGACATTTCCCCAAAGCCTAAAACACAATGTTCATGCGGGGATAGCGACTAGCGCCGCAATTTGCATCAGCGGCGCGCTATTCCGCGGCAAGGGATGTAGTTTTTTGCGACAGCGCCGCCGCCAGGTTTGACGGCTGCATAAGGCGGCGGGGATTTATCCGGTGCGTGCGAAGGCGTGTTTACGGGGGTTAATCAAATTGGCTGCTTTTGCCCTCTCTTCTGGCACGGGCTTTGTATTGTCTATATGGCAGCGAGAGGGATTGAGGGATGGTAAGTAAGAGGCAAAACGTTGGTGTCTCGGTGCGCAGAGAGCGGCTGTGCATCGTGATGGCCTGTGACGACGCGGCGGAAGCCGCCCAAGCGGGCCGGGCACTTTTAAAAGTGAATAGCGGTTTGTTGGTCGCCTACCCGAGCGCCGGCGAGATATTGCTAAATCGCCCGGCGGGGAAAGTGGTCCTGGTGGTATTGGCCGGGCCCGACGATCCCGAGACGGTGGAGCGGACCTTGAAATGGATGCGGCATCGCTGGTCGCACTGCCCGGTGGCGGTTATCGGGTCCGGCGGCGATCGAGCCTTGGAGATGGCGGCCCGGAGAGGGGGCGCCAGTTACCTGGTTCGGCCGGTGAGCGACCAGGCCTGGGAGGCCGTGATCGGCCACGCCTTCCGCAATCACACAGTTATCAGTTACGCAGAAAACTGCGGTCAACTTGCGGCCGAGGAGCCTAAACCTAACGCAAGTCCGTAGCGATGAGCAGCGAAGAGCCGCAAACGAGAGGCCCACAAGCGACGATGTGGCCAGGGCGGAGATGAGCGACCGCCCTATCATGCCCACCTGTCCTCCAGGTGTATCGTCACGGGCCTTTCCAGGTAGAAGTCAGCATCTGGCTGGGCGGCGGAGATGAGCGCCCGCTGCTGTAAGGCCCGCGTTTCTCCTCCAGCGGGTTTAGCCAGAGGGCCTCGCGAGAGGGGCTTCTATCAGGGCGAAGGGCGATGGCGGTGCCTTGAGCAAGCACTGTCTCGCCCATTTTTTTGCGCTGGTGGAAAACTCGAAGACCAAGGACTTCTACGCAGAGGCGCAGAGAACGCAGAGAAAGACGCAGAGTACTTGAAGGATCAGGATAGGAACCTGGATAAGTGACATGGGGCTTCTAACCAAGTCTTTTCTGCTAACAATTCTTGTCTCTGTGTATCTCTGCGCTCTCTGCGCCTCTGCGTAGAGTCTTGGGAAATCCCTAAGCCAAAAGGAAAAGACGGCGGATGGGAATGCCATGCGCCGTCTTCTTGTCTTGAATAGCCGAGGCGGGGGCAGGGCAGTCAAACCGGACTGTGCCCGCCGCCAGGCCGCCGGCCAGCCCGCTATCACAGGCTGATGGAGGTGATACGGACTTCGACGAACTTCTGGCGATGTCCCCTCTTCCTGCGGGAGCCCTTGCGGCGTTTGTACTTGTAGGTAATCAGCTTGGGGCCGGCCACCAGCGCCTTTAGTATCTGGCCGACGACCTTGGCGCCTTCGACCAGCGGCGTGCCGACCGTGACCTTCTCGCCGTCGCCGACCAGCAGCACCCGGCCGAATTCCAGCGTCTGGGCCTTCTCGTCCAGTTCCCGCAAGTCCACTCGCAGCAGATCGCCTTGGCTGACCTTGAACTGCTGGCCGCTATCTTCAATTATCGCGTACACGCTCGTCCTCTTCCTGTTTGCCAGGCGCGCCAGCGCCCGTTCGAGTTCCGCATTATGGTCTTTACGCCAGGAAAGTCAACCCCGTTTTCCCGCCAGCGAGTCCTTTCCCGCCAAGTTGGATAAGACCGCCGCCACCGCCACAATGCCGCCGTAATACTGCTCCAGCTCCAGCTTCTCGTTGGGCGAATGCAGGTTGTCGTCGGGCAGGCCAAAACCCATCAGTACGGGCTGTATTCCCAGGATGCGCTGAAACAGTTCGCTGATAGGCACACTGGCGCCCTCGCGGACGAAAACGGCCTTCCTTCCGAAGGCCTCGTACAGGGCCCCGGCGGCCGCGGCCATGGCCGGACTGTCCAGCGGCACCAGTACCGGCAGGGACTCCGAGAGCACCTGGATTTCCGAGCGGATCCCCGGCGGAGTGTGGGCGGCGACGAACTGGCGGAACGACTTGACCACCTGGCCGGCCTGCTGGTTGGCCACCAGCCGGCAGGAAACCTTGGCGCTGACGGCGGCGGGGATGACGGTCTTTGCCCCCGGCCCCTGGTAGCCGCCGACGATGCCGTGGAAATCCAGCGTGGGCCTTGCCCACCGCCGCTCCAGCAGGTCCACTCCGCGCTCGCCGCCGGTCGGCTGGGTGCCCAGCAGGGCCGCGTACGCCTGCGGGTCAAACGGCAATTTCCGCCAGGCCTGGCGTTCTTGCAGGGTGAGCGGAACCACCGCGTCGTAGAAGCCCGGTAGCGTCACCCGCCCCTGAGCATCCTGCAGGGCCGCCAGCAGGGCGACCATGGCGTTGAGCGGATTTGGCGCCGCCCCGCCGTGGGTGCCGCTGTGCAGGTCGGCCGCGGGGCCGCGCATGGCGATCTCGACGTACACCAGCCCGCGCAGGCCGTAGGTCAAGCTGGGCAGGCCGGGGGCGAAGAAGGCCGAGTCGCAGATGATGGCGTAGTCCGCCGCCAGTTCCCGGCGCGCCCCGGTCAGAAACCGCTCCAGATCCGGCGAGCCGATCTCTTCCTCGCCTTCCAACAGCACGATCAGGTTGGGCAGCGGCCGGTCGCAGGCCTGCAGGGCCTCGACCGCCTTGAGCATGGCGAAAAGCTGGCCCTTGTCGTCGCTGGCGCCGCGGGTGAAGATTTTGCCCTCGCGGACGACCGGCTCGAAAGGCGGGCTTTGCCACAACTCCAGCGGCTCGGGCGGCTGGACGTCGTAATGGCCGTACAGCAGCACCGTTGGGGCCCCCTGACGGTCAGCCGCTCGTCGGGCCAGCACCAGGGGATGGTCCCGCCAGGGGCGCAGTTGGGCGTCAAATCCGAGTTGGCCAAGCTGCCCGGCCAGAAGCTCTGCGCACTGGCGGCAGGCCGGTTGACAGGCGGGCTGGGAACTCACTGAGGCGATGCGAAGCAGCGGCAGCAACTCCTCCAGGTGCCGCTGGCGGTTGGCCTGCAGGTAGTCCTTGACCTGCTGAGATAGCACGTGAACTCCTTCGCTGATCTTTGCTGAATAATATCCGCCCAAACCGGAAACTCTGAAAGACTTAAACCACAAAGCACACAAAGATCACAAAGAACTCTGTTCTCTCATCTCTTCGTGCTCTTTGTGGTTCAATCTGTGGTTTTTTCAGAGGGCCGAGCGGGTTTCCAGGGCCTGGATGAACTGGGCGTTGCGGATGGCGTCGTTTTCCCAGGCGGCGCCCAGCCGGTCGAGGAAACCCTCTTCCGCCGGCATGCACACCGCCCGCTGCAGGGCCTCTTCCAGGCAGCAGCCCGCCTTGAGCTGCTGCAGCATTTCCTTGAAGGCTTCGGGCGCGAGCCGGCATTGCAGGTAATTCACCAGGCTGTAGGATTCGGCGTAGAAGACGGCGGCGTTGCCGGCATCGCAGCACCGGGCAGCCAGCATGTCGTGCAGGCTGATCTTCTTTTGGCCGGCCAGGGCGGCGCCGGCCAGGACGATGTTGGCCTTGTTGGCCACGGGTTCGGCCGCCATCGCCAGGCCTTCGCTGAGGGCCAGTGGGCAGTGGGCCTGGCCGAAGAACTCCACCAGCACCAGGTGGCACATCTCGTGAGGCAGCACGCGGTCGATCATGGCGGCGTCGAACTTGCGGTCCTGGCCAAGCTGCATCAGGTCGATGCGGCGGATGGTCCTGCCCTGGTCCTGGCGGAGAGTGAAGCTCCCGCCGGCCCACTGGTCGCTGGGCCCGGGGGCGTTGGCGCGGTAGGCGGACTGGTCGGCCCAGATAAAGATTTCGACGCTGTGGGGATAATCCGGCTCCCCCAGCAGGTCGCGGCAGATGTGGGCCAGGGCCGACTCGGACTGACGGGCCACCAGCTTGGCCAGGGCCGAATTAGGCGCCCGCACCACGAAATGCTCGGTGGTTTCAATCGAGATTTGCTCCTGGACCTCGGCCAGCCGGGCCAACTCCTCCTGCGAAAGGCCCTGGGATGGCGCCTGGGCGGCGGGCGCCGGCTGGGAGCTTTGCCGGCAGAGTTCGATCTGCCTCAGGGCGTACTGCTTTTCGCCGCTGTCCTGGCAGACGGCCAGGAACTGCCTGTAGGCCTGGGCAGCGTCGTCGTGCCGGCCCAGGCGCTGGCGGGCGGCGGCCACGATGACCCAGGCCCTGGCGCCGTCGGGGGCGTCGGACTGGGCCAGGTCCTGGGCCAGCTCTTGGGCGGCGGAAAACTGCTCGTCCCAAAGCGCCCGCAGGGCCTGGTCGAGCCGGCCGTCCGAAGAGGACGGCTGGCCGGCAGCCAGGCCAAGCAACCCTGTTGCCGCCACAACGGCCAGCATGCACGCCTTACTTGCCATTGAGTTCCTGGTTGAGTATGTCCCGCAAGGCGTTGACCTTTTGCAGGCCAAGCCTGGCATCGGTCACTTCCAGCACCAGTTCGCGATCGTAGGGGCCGGCGACCTGGAGGATGGCCTCCATGTCGGCCTTGGCATTATTGAGCGCCCGCAGCATCTTGACCACCAGGTCTTTATAGGCGGCGGGGGTGAGGTCTTTCTTGCCCAGGTCGTCCTTGAGCAGGTCGTACTTCCGCGTCTCGGCGTTCATGCTCAGGGAGATGATGGCGACGCGGCGGCGCGCCAGTTCGACCCGGTAGCTGCGGGAGACGTCGGCCACCAGGGCGTCGGCGGCGTCGAAGCACTTTTCGGCCTGGGCGTATTTGGCCTTGGCGGCTTCAGGCTCGGCGGCTTCGAGTTTCCTGCCCTCGTCCATGGCCGTCCGTCCGGCCTTGATGTCCAGCTTGGCCCGCTCGTGCAGGGCCGCCGCCAGCACCCGCTTGTCCGACAGCGGCGCCGGGCCGGCCTGCACCGACGCTCCGCCCACCAGGCTGGCGGTGGGTGGGTATTCCTCGGGCAGGATGAACATGCCGCCGGGGTGGGATTTGAGGATGTCGGCGATGGCCGCGCAGCGCACAGCCTCGGCGGCGCCGCACTTGTCGGCCAACTCTTCAAAGGCCTGCCGGGCCTGCTCGTATCTGCTTTTGGCCAGCAGGCACTGGGCCTCCAGGAGTTTGACGCGGCAGAGTTGCTGGGGGTCTCCGGCGAGTTCGGCCATGGCCGGCAGGAGCTGCTCCAGCACCAGGTCGATCTTGCCGGCTTCCAGCTTGTTCTGGGCCAGTTGAAGGGCGCCCGGCAGCTCCATCCATTTGCCGTCCACCTTCATCTGGCCCAGCATCTTGCGGGCGGCGGGGTGGTCGGGGGAGAGGTTGATTATCTCGTGGAGGAGGTCCTCGCTACGGCGGGGCAGATCGTTGTTGCGGGCCCAGACGGCCAGCTTGAGCAGCGCCTCGGGG
>PMYM01000186.1 GCA_003171235.1 Phycisphaerales bacterium
GGCCTGCGGCAAAATCCGCTCCGTCGCGGCCCGTGTAGGTTCTGTTAGAGCCCCTTACAGGTGTGCCAGGCGCTCGGCCCGTTCCAGGGCGATCAGGCCGGAAATCATCTCATTCAGGTCGCCGGCCATTATCGTCTGCAGGTTGAAATTGGCGCCTTCGGGCCCGCCCTTGAGGCGATGGTCGGTGCAGCGGTTCTGGGGGAAGTTGTAGGTGCGGATGCGCTGGCTGCGGTCGCCCGAGCCGATCATGCTCTTGCGGGCGGCGGCCTCCTGCGCCAACTGCTTGTTGAGGAAATGCTCGTGTACCCGAGTGGCCAGGATGCGCCGTGCCTTGGCCCGGTTCTTGTGTTGGCTTTTCTCGTCGCGCATGGAGACGGTGATGCCGGTGGGGATGTGCTCCAGGCGGATGGCCGACTCGACCTTGTTGACGCTCTGCCCGCCTGGGCCCCCGGCCCGGCTGGTGTGCTCCAGCACGTCCTTTTCCCAGTTGATTTCGATCTCGACGTCCCGGGGTTCGGGCAGCACGGCCACGGTGGCGGCCGAGGTGTGGATGCGGCCCTGGGTCTCGGTCTGGGGCACGCGCTGCACGCGATGCCCGCCGCCCTCGTGCGAAAGGTAGTGGTAGACGCCCTCGCCCTTGATGCTCAGGATTACCTCGCGGAAGCCGCCCAGGTCGGTCGAGCTGGAGGACATCATCTCCACCTTCCAGCCCTTGCGGTCGGCGTAGTGGAGGTACATGTTCATCAGGTCGCCGGCGAAGAGGGCGGCTTCCTCGCCGCCGGTGCCGGCCCGGATTTCCATTATGACCGATTCGATCTGGTCCTTGTCGCTCATGACCAGCCGGTCCTGGATCTCGTCCATCAGGGCCTGGGATTGGGCCTGGAGCTGGCGGACTTCCTCCTCGGCCAGGTTCTTCATCTCCGCGTCGGCGCCGGAATCAGCCGCCATAGCGCCGGCCTGCTGCATCTGTTCCTGCAGGGCCAGGTATTGCCGGTAAGGCTGGGCGACGCGGGCCAGGCTGGAGTGTTCCTTGGCCGCCGCCACCAGGCGCAGGCCGTTGGAAGCGACGGCGGGATCGTTCATCTCCGCCGTCAGGCGGTCATATTTCTCCAGCACGGTCTGGAGCTTACTGGCGAGTTTTTCGTTTGAGGCCATGGATTTTCCGCGAGGTGGCGCGACTCACAATACGTGCAAAGCCCTCGGAACATTCGCTCCAAGGGCTTTGGAAGACAGTCTTGCTGGGGTCGCTACTTCTTGGCCGCGGGCTTGGCCGCGGGCTTCTTGAAGTACTCGCCGCCGTATTTCTTGGTGAACTTCTCCACCCGTCCGGCGGTGTCCACGAACTTCTGCTTGCCCGTGTAGAAGGGGTGGCAGGCCGAGCAAATGTCCACGCGCAAATCCTTGGCCAGGGCCGAGCGGGTCTTGAAGGAGTTCCCGCAGGCGCAGGTGACGGTGATCTCTTTGTACGCCGGATGTATCTTAGCTTTCATGTAAACCTCTAATTGGCTACGCAACCGGAGCCAAGTAGTTTAGGCAATTGCCGGCCGGCTGCAAGAGGAAATTGCTAATCGGTGTTTGGGTAGCACAGGCGTCTCGCCTGTGTTTCTTTCGGGTTTGCAAGCGAACGCTTTCACAGGCGGGACGCCTGTGCTACCAAATCAGTGCACCAGTCACAGGCGGGACGCCTGTGCTACCAAATTAATGCACCAGGTTGGTGATGAGGCGGACCATTTCGGGCATGCGGTCTGCAACCATGCCCAGCGGGGCCACCAGCATCACGGTGGCGATGAGCACGAAGGCCAGGGCCATAGGGGTGGCCTGGGTGGGCATGAGGCCCAACTGTCCGGCCAGCCGGTGCTGGAATTCCGGCAGGATTCGCCCGGCGTCTGGCCCGCCGACGGAGAGGGAGACGTTGCGCAGCAGGGGCATGGCCCAGAGGCGCAGCTCGGCGTCCATGCCTTCCAGGCGGAGCCGCCGGCCGCAGCGGACAAAGCCCAGGCCCATGCTCTGCAGCGACCGCTCGCAGGCCCGCAAGGCCTCGGGGGATTGTATGTTGTAGATGACCCACTGCCCGCTGCCGCGCGGCGCGGCCAGGACCGCCGCCAGGCAGGCCCCGCCGGTGGCCAGCACCACCGTCCAGGCTGAGACGCCCACGTAGTTCAGCGCCGGCATCACCAGCACGGGCAGAAAGGCCGCCACCAGCAGGATGAAATCCCGCCGCGCCGGCAGCAACTGCGGCGTGCGCTGGCTGTTAAACAGCCCCAGCAGCAGGAAATACATAGCCACCGGGACGGCCACCACCGCCACCTGCACGGTCACGTCGAGTTGTGCGCTAGCCAGCATGGGCATACCTTGCCTTACTGAGCATTCTACTTCAGATCCTGGGGTTTGGCAACTTTTCTGTAGCCCAAAGCCCTGATGATCTCCAGCACCTCGGTCCAACTGGGGAAGGGGCGGCGGTTTACCCGCTTGTACTGGTCGATGGCCATGAGGAATTCAAACTGCTCCTCGGACATTTCGCCTTCTTCGGCGCTGCGGCGATCGTCGCTGCGCCGCCGCCCGGGGCCGCGGCGCCGGTCCAGCCCCAGCCGCCGGTCCGGCACGCCGGGCCTGTCCCCGCCTCGGCGATCCTGCCCGGAGGGGACTTTCTCCGCCGCCGGCGCAGGGGCGGCGTTGCCCGCGGGGTTGGCCGAAGAACCCCCAGAGGAGTCAATTACCTGATCGTCTGCCATACAAACTCTCCTGCGAACTTATCGGCAGAATCAGCGGATGGATTGACGAAAACCGCCCCCGGCTGGCTGGGCCGACGTGTCCCTTCCCTGTCGGTGGAGGTGCGAAGGCCGGCGGTGAAGAATCAGCCGCGAACTTCGCTAACAACGCGAACAAAAGAAAAACCATCAAGGCATTTGGCTGGGGCGGATGGAATGCCCTTAGTTTCATGCGTAAGGGGCGCTTTGTGAGCTGGAAATGGGCGGAACCCTACTCCTTCCCCTCCACGTCCTGCTCGTCCTGGTCTTCCTCGGATTCGTCCTTCTGGTCGTCCGGGAGACTCTCCTCTGCCTCCTCTTCCTTCTCTTCTTCCTCGTCCTCCTCCAACTCGTCTTCGTCTTCGTCGAGTTCTTCGTCCTCGAACTCTTCCTCTTCGTCGAGGTCGTCTTCTTCCTCGTCCTCGGTGCCCAATTCCTCTTCCTCCGCTTCCTCCTCCAGTTCTTCCAGGATGGCCTTGGCCTCCTCCAGCAGGGTGACCGGCACCAGGATGGGCACGCCCTTGCCGCCCTTGCGGCGAGGGATGTACTCGTCGTCCAGCATGGCCGGTATGTCATTGTCCTCCAGCATCTGACAATACTCCTCGGCCTGGTCCATGTTCTTGGCGTGCAGAAGAAGCACGTATTCGTCCTGCTCGTCCGGCCCGATGCTTTCGTTTTCTTCAGCCATCATTCATCCCTCGCAAGCGCGCCAAATCACCTGGACTGGCTGCAAGACCTCTCTAGGCGTCCGGCGGGCGTCTTTCAAGTCCGGCAAGCCGTCTTTCCGCCATGCAGCCCAATAGTCATATCAATATCGTTACGCGAAAAGCTACTGCATGAGTAGATTTTTCCGGGGCGCCCTGCCCGCCGGGCGGCGGTCTTTTCGCAAACCAGAGCCGTCGCCGCCCCGGGCCTCTTGCAGCAGCAGCAGCGACTGGCCCGTCTGCATCTCCAGCCGGAGCTGGCTCGCTTGGCTGCCCGTCTTCACTTGTCAAAGAGCCTACCCCGGACAAGAGGAACCCCGACCATACATCCCTGATAGGATGTTCGACGAGTACATAACCACTTTCCCGAAAAAATTCTCACCCTCTTGTGGCAGGGCATCGCTGATTTCCGGCTGGAGGCCGGGAATCTGCCTGCCGGATTTTATTCCTGGCTTGGGAAAACCGGGTGGCATGGCAGCCGCGTCTTTTTGCGGCGGCCATGAAGAACCTCGGCCACCTGAATGCGTGCCCAAGAAGGTAAGAGCCCCTGACCCGCCGTGACCTGCAGCACAGCCGCCCTCGGCTGTGCTCTTCTCCGATTTCGGAGGCTAAACATGGTCACGCGAAAAGAAGCGTGACCATGCCACCCGACAGGATCAGCCGGGCGTCCTTCTGCAACTGCTCCCACGCCCCCGGCCGCAGCCACTCGGTGTGGGTGAAGATGAAGAACACGCGGATGCCGGCCTCGTACAGCCGGCGGACGTAAATCGGGTTGGTGTAGTGCCGGCTGCAGAGGGTCATGAGCGGCAGCACCCTTCCCTCGACCAGAATCGCCGGGCTGCCTTTGTGCTTGCGGATGACGGCCTGGAGCATGCTTGGCCTTTCGCACTTGCCAAGAAACCCCCGGGCGGGGAGAACGCGGCCCACCGGGGGAGCTAAAGAATAACGTCAAATGGACCTGGCGGGAACACGCTAGTGATTCGCTGTGGGCGCAAAAAAAAAGGCGGCTGGAAAAGCGCTTCCAGCCGCCCGGGGCCCGCATTGGCCGGCCCGAACCTCGATCTGTATGCTCGAGCCGGCGCTCTACGAGCCGATGCCCTATCGCCGCCGCCTGCGGGGCGGCTTCCCTTTTGAACCGCCTCCTGTTCTTTCCCGAGGCGCCAGCGACAACGCGGTGCGAAGCAACTGGCCCTGCCAGGCCGCCAGGCTCAGCGCCGCTTGAAGGATTTGCTTGAGTGTTAATTCGCGATGCTGGTTTTT
>PMYM01000166.1:0-2145 GCA_003171235.1 Phycisphaerales bacterium
TGCCCACCGGCCGGCCGGCCAGCAGCACCTGCGTGTTGACCTGGGGCAGCGAGTTGGTTGATGACGAGTTGGTCGGTGGCATTGTGTTTATCCTTTGTCAGCCTGGACAAGGCGGCATTCCCGTACAGGCAGGGGCATTATATCTATATGACTGTCCTGACGCGCCGGCCGGCGGTCTTTTTGCGGAGTGCGGAACAGCCGGCAAGAACGGCGGGGGGGGGCCGCCCTGCGNNCCCCGCCGTTCTTGCCCGCGGGTCGGCCTATGGCGTGCAAATCCTCCGTCCGCCTAAGCAGATTCTTGCATCCTAAGTGGTCGCATAGTAATCAGTTATAACTTTTTCACAAAAAACGGAATTTTGAGAGTCATATTAAGCTCATTTGAGTGACTAACTTCCAGAAACAACGATGCTCAAGGCACTGGTTGTGCCCCAGGCGTCGGACCCGCAAATGACTGATTAGAACCGGAAAGGAACACATTCATGTCACACCAGAAAGGGAGATCGTCATGACCAGGAAACTTGTTTTGTCAGTTGGCATTTTGTCGGTGCTTTTGTCACTGGGCGGCGGGGTGCAAGCTAGTGATCCCGGGTGGCAGCACGCCAATGAGTGGGACACGTACACAGTTCCGACCGCCACGATAATCTCGCCCAACGAGAGTCAGTTGACCAACGGCGTATATTGGATGCCCATTAACGACTCGGTGGAACTTGTGGCGACAGCTACGGACCCGGATAAGTACCGCTGCACCGTAGGGGCAGGTGGCGATGGCGTCTGGTATGACTACTACGACGACGTCACGTCGGGCACCACTTCATCGACTTACCACATGTCGTGGAGTGTGAGCGGCGGTGGGGAACTATCCACCGAGTACGGCACGTCGACCACGTACACCGCTCCGGATTACGCTGTGGGTTCTGACGTTCGAGACGTGAGTTTCACCGCCACGCCTACGGACATTGATCGACCGGGTGATGAGGAACAGTTAACGGCCAACAACGACGCAACCCCGGTGCCGGCGACCCTGCCAGCCAAGGTCTGGCAGATTACCGTGACAAAAGACGGTGCGCACGATGGCGACAACGCCAAAACGGCTCCGGCATGGGGGGGAGGAACCACGTTGGGTTGGACAATACCCGGAACCCCGGCCGATTGTACAGATTACGGTTGGAACGTAGAGTTTAAGGGCACTATTCCGGCAGGAGTCAACACCGCCGGGATGACCTTTGCATGGGTGCAGAAAAGGAAGGGTACTATTAAGTACACAGATGGAGCGGGGCAGCATGATGATGTGCCAGCGATCGCGGATGGCAACCCCGATGTATGGGCGAACGAAGCGGATGATAGCCCCCTTGCGGCCTATCAGCAGACCACGCCAGTCAACGATAAGGTATTCATGGTGGATTGTCCCGGCTGGATCGCAGGTGCGACCAACAATACCAACGTCGCGGCTGGTTGGACGGAATATGACCGTAAGCGCGACTACCGTTGCTACGTTACCTCGGGCGGCAAGGTGATATCCAACAAGTTCGCCCACTATCCGTACTTCAAGATCAATGTCGTGACGCCGGCTACGACTTGGTCAGTGACGTCTCACTCATTCGCGCCATGACAGATCGGCCGGTGAGATGATCGATGCTTGTGGGCATCCGGCATCAATGCCGGATGCCCACGCTTAAGCAACCGGGCAAGAGTTCCGTTGGTATATGCCATGCATCATGACTTCCGCTTTGGCAAGCGCGCCTAGTTTCCGACGTTGTTCGCAAATCGGGGTCAAGTCGTGATAGGGACCGCCAGAAAGGTTGCGCCATCTGCCTTGCTTAGCTCGACTTTTGCCGTTTTGACTACGCAAAATGTACTGAAAAACAGGTGTCCAGCGAAACAGCGGGCTGAGTTTTTGAACAGCCACGAGCTTTCGGCGGTGTTCAAAAAGTCTCGGAACCTTGGTTTTATTGGGCTTTGTCGCTGTTTCTGATGCTGCAAATGGCAAAAGTCGAGCTTAGAGTCCCTAACAGAATGCCCCGTGGCCGCGACGCCGCAGGTTTTGACGCAGGCCAAGGCGTGAGGGCGACGACGACCCTGCAACGGGTCATCGAGCCCGAGCAACGACGGCATGCGGCAAAAAATGCGGCGTCCCTGCGGGTTGCG
>PMYM01000166.1:2155-22381 GCA_003171235.1 Phycisphaerales bacterium
CATTTTGTTAGGGACTCTTAGTCGATGCGATATGGGGTCAGAGCCATGAAGCAGACGGCCGTTGTTGTTGCGATTATAGCATGGTTCAACCTGGCCGTATGGGCCGGTGCGGAAGTCCCCTCGGTCACCCAGGCCTCATTTCAGGCGGAAATGCGGTTGGCTGGAACCGCGGCGGATCGGGACTCGAAGGTGCAACACTGGAAGACTGCGATTTCGTACCGGCCTAACGACCCAAACAACATCACGATTGAGTACAAGATCGCGGTCGCCTTATCGCAGGAAACTGACCTCCCACATGGCCAAGGGCTTCACCGGGATGAGGGGCTCACGTATTTCAGGAAGATTGCCGACTCTTACGACCACATGCATTACTACAGCAGGGAGCCAGGCGATAGCATCGACTCGCCCCAGTTCATGGCGCCTCGCGCGGCCGTCCACGCGGCTTCGCTATTGTGGGGGCGTTTGGGCGCCCCCGAGGATGCCAGGCGATATCTGAACCTGGCCATGAAGGACATCGAGGCCACCTATCGCAAGCGGATCGACGACTGGACCAACGAACCGGCTCCCCAGACGGAGGAGCCGGAAGGGCTGGGGGGCGAGGGAAAGGCCCAGGCACGCTTGGCACTTTGGAAACAACGCCAGAAGGCGGCGGCGGCTGGCGAAGTCTTAGGCGACCAAGAGATGGTTGTCGTGAAAGAGGCGGTTCGCCAGTTTGGTTATACTTACGGCGAGCAGCACCCCTATGAGGTCGCCGGTGTGATGCGGCAGATCATCAAACAGTTTCCCGGCACGCCGATGGCCAGGCTAGCGCAACACCACATTGACCAGGCGGCAATTCTAACGACACGGGAAGTGGACAAGGCGATTGACCAGAATCTTGAGGATCTGGCGCCCGAGAACGCACGGTTGGAGTCAGTTGGAAAGCAGGCCGCCGGGTCTCGACCCGCGGGCCAAACCATTTCATCGCCCGTCGCGAATGCCTCGCCCGCCTCGTCTGCCAGGCTCCCGATTTGGTCTTGGTGGGCGATAGTCGCGTTTGCAACCGCAACCATCGGTTGCTGTGTGTTCCTTCGGAGAAAACACCATGCACTGCCAGCGATAGGAAGTAGCATTGCGCAGGATAGAGCAAACACTTAAACGTTGCAGTGGTTCGAACAACCGCGTCCAGGCCTTCGCCCGCCATTGGGGTCGCCTGCTCGCGTCAGTTTGTCGCAGGAATCGGAACTGCGCTGATCAGTGACCAGTAACCGTCTTTCGTGCCGATGTCGATCTGCGAGACGGCGATCATCCACGTCTCTCCGGGGTGTGACTGGCGTTGCTTGAATTGATCTAGGTTGAAAGCGATCAACATCTCCTTGGGCAATTCGCAGGGGTTGAGGCACTCCAGTGCCTTAGGATCTACAAGCAGTACATATCCATTGCTGATTCCCTCCATGCGAATTTCCCGAATCGTGCCAATCAAGAGCGCACGGTTCATGAGGCGCGAAGGTTTCTCCCTCGGCGCCGAAAAGATCCATTGCTTGTTGAGCTGATACCACAAAGAATCCTGATTCACTGTGTCATTATGGGAACACCCCGTCATCAATGAGGCAAGAATTCCCATGCCGATCCATTGCCGCGTCATGTTCATCCCCTAAACAGCGCCACCCGTAATTGTCTGGCCGGTTAGCCGCCCCGTTGGCGGGAATCCCGCCTCTTTGGTTCGTTCTCGCCACGACAATCGACCACGTCAAGGTCAATTATTCTCAAAAGCCAGGGCACCCCGTAAGTCTGGAAGAGCGAGCGACCGCGAGGTTGCTCGCGCAACAAGAAAGATTAACGGCCCGCCAAGGCAGTGCTATTCCAGTCCGGGATGGAAATCTAGGGAACCGATGCCGCGCCCCCGTTGTCGTGTGCAGAGCCATCCGACGATCTGCCTGGTGAGAGGCTCCCGGTGGCGATGAACCGATCGGCGGGCGCACTTCAGAAATCGAACGGCCCGGCCAATGCCGGCATCGCCAGCGCGAACCTGTCATAGCGCGCATGGGGATGGCTTGTTGCCCGCGCGGCAACCCGCTAGCGCCGGGGCTTCCGCCCAGGCCTGGAATGGCGGATTACGGGTGGCTCGTGTCGGCTTGAAACTCGCATTGTGCGAGCAACCTTCGAGTTACTCGCCTACCCGGCTTGGTAGTTGACGAATTCCTTCTCAATGGACATCGCCGCCGTCAAACGCGGCGCCAGGCTGCAACATTGCGTTCATCCTGTACTCCCCAGCCGGGCGAGTCCCAACGGCCCCGGTCATGGCCCTGCGAGCTTGGCAATCTCCTGGGCGCTCAAGCGGCGGCGGTAAATGGTCACTTCGTCGATCAGCCCGTTCAGCACGTGCATCGAGCCGCCGTCGTACGCCCCGATGAGCAAGTCGTGGGCGCCGGTGTGGAAGGCCTCTTGCAGGGTGTTCTGGTAGAGCTGCTGGCCGTCGCGGTACAGGGCCGCGGTGGTGGCGTTCCCATCGCAGCGGAACGTCACCGCCACCTGATACCAGCGGCCAAGTTCCCACGACAGCTTCTGCGTGCTGAAACCTGTGCCGTAGGCGTGCTTCTCGCTTCCGACCTCCAGGACAAGTTCCTGGTCGTAGCCGATCCACCACCAGCAGTGCTGCACCGGCGCCTCCGGGCCTTTGCACAGGATGGTCGCCCCGTGCCCCTTGGTCGGCAGCGAGCGCAGGTTCACCCAGGCCGTCATGGTGAACTCTTCCAGGATGTCCAGGTCCCAGTTGTGCCGGATTTGGACGTGGCTGGCCTTGCCGTCGAACGAGAGTGCCTGGCCGCTCTTGCCCTGCGCCCAGGTCGCGTCAATGATTTGGCCGTCGTGGGCGGGCGGCCCGGACGAGTCAACGGCGGTGGCGCCACGGCCCTCGTCGAAACGCCAGCGGCCCAGAAGGTCTCCATCCTTTAGTTGCGGCGCCAGTGCCCGGCCGCCGGCCGGCGTCAGGTATGGCGGCGCCTGCCCCAAGTCGAGGGCCATCGCGCCTTGAGCCGACTTGGGCGGGGTGACCTGAAGCGTCCACAGGCCGGGCTTGTCGTCAGGCCCGCGGCTGACCGCAAGAGCGACCTCCCGGCCGGCCTGGCAAGCCTGCTCGCCCACTGCCCTGCCGCCGGGCGAGAGGACTTTCAGCGAACCGTCCCCGCCCTCGGCCCGGGCCAGGATCGTGAAAGCACGCACCCGGTCCAGCACGAAGAACTGAAACGAGCACGGTTCGGCCAGATGGATCGGATACAGGCGGTCATTCTGCCGTTTGACCGGGGTGTCCTTCTTCCACTGGCCGGTCGTCTCGTCGTGGGCCCCGCGCCACGGTATCGGCTGCCAATTATCCAGCGGGCTGACATATTGGTCGCCGCCGGCGATGCGGCGTTCGATCTGGTTGTTTGCATCCTTGAGGGCGAGCCAGTAGTCGCTGACATATGGCAGCTTTCCCTGGTAGGACCATCGCCGGTAGTCGGCGTCGCCTATCAGCAAGTCGCAGCCGGGCCAGAACCAGTACCCGTCGCCTTTCCACGCGAGATTGTAGCAGTGGGCCGCCAGGTACCCCGGCAGGGTCGGCGGAAAAAAGATGTCCCAGACGGCATAACCTGCCGTCACGTTGGCGCCCCAATTGCGGAACGCCTTGGCGGTGCGATCGATGAATTGCGGGTCGTACCCCACGCCGTAGTAGGTGGTCTCGCAAAAGTTGACCACCGGCACCTTCTGTGTGCCCAATCCGCGCGCCAGTCCGCGGCAGAACCAGTTGCCGCTATCCAGCACAAAGACGCAGATCAGGAATTCCGGGTTGATGGCGTGCAGTTCGTCTCTCAAAGATGCGGCCAGGCGGGCCATTTCGTCCGCCAGGTAGCCGTCGTAGGCGGCGTACAGCTTGTGTTTTTCCAGCCAGTCCTGCCGCGACTTGCCGTCGGAAAGTTCCTTGAGCAGGGTGGCATCCAGGCCCTGCCGGCCCAGAAAACCGCCCAGGCACCGATCGCAATAGCAGGTGCCCGAGGGCATGTAGTGGCCGTAATCCCAGCATTGGTACATCTCCGGGTCTATGCCGATTCCCACGACGCAAGGGTTCCGCGTGGACAACCGGGCGACTTCCTTCGCCCGGCGCAGGAACACCCGCTCCCACCAGACTCTGGCCAGCGGACAGGGCGCCAGCGGTTTATCCGCCAGTTGCTTGGGATACATCCCCTTGGGCGCGTCGCCCCAGGCTTCGACCTCGGTGGGCGATCCGCCCAGGTCCAACGCGGGCATGAAGCGGATGTCGTACCGCCGGGCCTCGTCGGCCCATGCTTCCACGCACCGGGCCCACTTTGCCAGGCCCTCGTCGGTGACGAATTCCTGCGGCAGCGCCTCGAAGTCGAGCATGGCCAAGTTCAGCCCCGCCGTCTTGAGCTCTCGCAGAAAATGGTACACCAGCGGGGTCCGCAGATAGGCGCTCCGCTGGGCCGCCTCGACCGCCCAGGCCGCATCCTCCACGCTCACCCGGGCCACGTTGTGCGAGGCGATGCCGGGGTTGACCAGCAGGATGTGCCGCCCGGGCCCAGGGGCTGCCGCCTCGACCAGGGCGGGCTTGCCCTTCTCAACCTGGCCGACCGCCAGCGTCCGGCCGTCGGGGCCGAAGAGGGCGTAGATGCTCACCGGACATTGCTCCTGCGTCTGGATGGTCTCCAGGCGGAAGCGGATGGCCTTTTCCTTCTCGACGAGGATCGTCAGGAAGTGCTCGCCCCGCAGCACGACGCCGGCCGTAGCGTCGCCCGACGGCGCGGAGGCGACCTGAAGGTGCGCCGGCGGCATCGGATCGACGATGGGCTGGTGAAACAGCGTGCCGCGAAGCCGCTCGCGCTGAATCCACTCCAGGCCGGACGAGAGAACGGGCCTGGCGCCCAGGCCCGTGCTCGAGGTTGCGGCGGGCTGGCTGGCCGGTCCAGCCGCCATGCAAGGCAGGCCCAAAAAGAGCGCCGCGGCGACCCAAGCGAGTATGTGCTTGCTGCGTGACATCAGCGAGTCTCCTTTCCCCCCTGGCCGTTGCTGAGATATGCGTTCACAGGCCGCCTGCTTTCGGTTGGCGTTTCAAGGTGCAAGGATTATCGCACTTTTGAACGGGATTGTGAAGATCTGGTGTAACGCGCGCCGGCAGGAGGAGCAACCTTGCGGGTGCTCACCCTGCTTTACGGTGAAGTTGTCCGGGGAAATCCGCAAGGGCTTGGGACGCCTGGAATTCGCTTGTTGAAGCGCCAAGGTCCAGTAGAATCGTGGATATGGCTGAGGGTAGTCATCAGCGAGCGGTCATTCGGCAAATGTCGGTTCAGGGCGGACAACGGCAATAGGGAGAGCGGAATCATGACGAAGATTGTGGTGATTGCGATGATCGCACTGGGTGCCGCAGCCTGGGTGATGGGCGCCGGCGCGGGTTCGCCATCGACTAAGCCTGCAACACAACCATCGACCCAGTCTGCAAAAGAACTCACCCTGGACCTGGGAAACAACGTCGCAATGAAGCTGGCGATCATCCCGGCAGGGAAGTTCACGATGGGTAGTCCGGCGGGGGAGAAGGACCGGGCGGACAACGAAGGCCCCCAGCATGATGTGACGATCTCCAAGCCCTTTTACATGGGCATATACGAGGTGACGCAGGAGCAATACCAGCAGGTCGTAGGCACAAATCCCAGCAATTTCAAGGGAGCGCAGAACCCCGTGGAACAAGTCAGTTGGAACGACGCCGCGGATTTCTGCAAGAAGCTTTCTCAGACGACGGGCAAGACCGTGACGCTGCCTACCGAGGCACAGTGGGAATACGCGTGTCGAGCGGGGACTACCACGCCGTTTCATACAGGCCAGACGATCAGCACGGACGAGGCCAACTATAACGGCAACTCCGTCTACGGCAACGGCCAGAAGGGCACAGACCGTCAGACCACCATCCCCGTCGGCAGTTTCAAGCCCAACGCCTTCGGTCTCTATGACATGCACGGCAACGTGTTGGAATGGTGCTCGGACTGGCACGGTTCTTACGCAAATGCGAATCAGATGGACCCCGTGGGCCCGAGTTCCGGGTCGGATCGCGTCCTGCGCGGCGGCAGTTACTGGGACTTTCCTCAGCTCTGCCGATCCGCGTACCGCAACTGGGGCGTTCCATACGGCCGGGACTACGATGTCGGGTTCCGTGTGGTCGTGGACTCGAACTAACCCTTTGCACTTTATTCTCTTACACTTTGCTCTTCTTGGGGTTCCCAAGGGGCCAAGCCCCGGGTCGCCCGCCGAAGGCGGGTAGCGAACGACTGCCTGATCGCCCGCGCAATTCCGGTAAACCGCGCCCGCAAGGCGCTAGCTCGGCACGCGGATTCCTCAAGCGACCGAGGAATCACCGTGCCCCGCGTGGTTTGGCCCGGAAGCCCCGCCAGGGGCGGTCCATTTCAGGCCGGGGTGGAAACCCCGGATTGCGGTCGTGATTCTCCGCGCGCTGCGCGAAGCCATCCGCCGATCTGCAGGGAGAGAGGTTTCTCCTGGCGATGAACCTATTGGCGGGCGGCCCGTATTCATTTTGGACGGAATTCCGGACACGTTCAATTGATCGCCCGGCCAGCGCCGGCATCGCCAACCTGAACCTTTCATGACGGCTTGCACGGGGATGGCTTTTTGACCGCGCGGTGAGCCGGTAGCGCCGGGGCTCCCGCCCTGGCCTGGAATGGAGCCGGCGGGAATTGCGCGTGCAACAAAGTTGTACGCCCTATGGGACTTTTGCTTCACTTGGGGTCGGCCAAGCGGCGGGGCTACTTGCTGGGTTGCTGCTGGGTCAGGCAGTGCAGGGTGCCGAAGCCCAGCACCAGGTCCACGGCGTGGATGCCCACCACCGGGCGGTCGAACAGTTCGCCTAGGATGCCCAGGGCCAAGCGGTCGGCTGGGTCGTTGAAGGTGGGCACGATGACGGCGGCGTTGCCGATGTAGAAGTTGGCGTAGCTGGCCGGCAGGCGCATGCCGTCGTAGAACAGCGGGCGCGGGCAGGGCAATTCGACCACCTGGATCTTGCCGCCGTCCTCCAGCCGCATGTCGGAGAGCCTCTGGCGGTTGTCGCGCAGGGGGCGGTAATTGACGTCCTGCTGGTCGCTTTCCTGGATCAGCACGACCGTGTCGCGCTTGACGAAGCGGCAGAGGTCGTCCACGTGCCCGTGAGTGTCGTCGCCGACGATGCCCTCGCCCAGCCACAGCACGTTGGGGGCGCCCAGGCAGTCGCGGAAGACCTTTTCATAGGTCCGCCGGCCGGCGCCGGGGTTGCGCACCTGCACGGTTGGGTGCTGGAAGCACTCCTCCGTGGTGATGAGCGTGCCGGTGCCGTTGACCTCGATGCCCCCGCCCTCCAGGGCGAAGGGCTTGCCGTCAACGACGGCGTCGAACTTGGGCAGGCCCAGGCGGGCGGCGATGCGGCCGGGGATGCGGTTGTCCAATTGCCAGTCGGGGTACTTGTAGCCCCAGGCGGTGAACTTGAACTTGACGATGGCCACCTCGGGCGCTGGCCCGCCGTGGCGAACGCACGTGGGCCCAAAGTCGCGCGACCAGGAACGGTTGGTGGGCCAGCGGAAGAACTCGACGTTAGGCGAGTCGGCCTTGGCCTTGCGCAGGGTGCGGCGGACGAAGGCCTCGGCCGCGGCGTCCTGCACGATGAGACGGACCTTCTCGCCCTCGGCCAGCTTGCGCACCATCTCGGCGAAGACCCAGTGGATGGGCGTCAGTTTGCCCGGCCAGTCGCTGCGGTTGTGCGGCCAGGCCAGCCAGGTGGCCTCGTGCGGAGCCCACTCCGCCGGCATGGCGAAGCCTTGCTCATAGGGCGTCTTTTCGTTTGTCATGAATTTGATTTGCGCCAAAGAACTTGTTGATCGGTTGATCGGTAAATCGGTTAATCGGAAGCCAATCCATACCAGGGATTAGCCGCCTTGCCGATTAACTGATCAACCGATTCACCGATCAACTTTTTTTCTTTTTCTCCGCGTTCTCTGCGCCCTCTGCGGTGAATCTTTTTCTTCGCCCAGCCAGCGGCTCTGGAGGCCTTCGTAGGCGTCGATGCGGCGGTCGCGGAGGAAGGGCCAGCCGCGGCGCACCTCCTCCAGCCACTTGGTGTCCACCGTGCCCAGCAGGGTCTCTTCCTTGTCCGGCGAGGCCTGGGCGATGACCGTGCCCAGCGGGTCGCACAGGAAGCTGCCGCCCCAGAAAATCAACCCTTCGCCGCCGGCGGGCCGCTCGTGCCCGACGCGGTTGACCGCCGCCACGTAAACGCCGTTGGCGATGGCGTGCCCGCGCTGCACCGTCTCCCAGGCCTGGCGCTGGGCGGGGCCGCAGGTGTCTTTCTCACGCGGGTGATAGCCGATGGCGGTGGGGTAGAAGAGTATGCTCGCCCCGCGCAGGGCCGTCAGCCGGGCAGCCTCGGGGTACCACTGGTCCCAGCAGATGAGCGTGCCTATGCGGCCAAAGCGCGTAGTGCAGGCCTGAAAGCCCAAGTCGCCCGGCGCGAAGTAGAACTTCTCATAGTACAGCGGGTCGTCGGGGATGTGCATCTTGCGGTACAGGCCGGCGATCTGGCCGTCGGCGTCGATGGTGGCGGCGGAGTTGTGATACACCCCGGCCGAGCGGCGCTCGAACACCGGCACGACCACCGCCACGCCCAGCTTGGCCGCCAGGGGCGAGATGGCTCGCGTGGTCTCACCCGGCACCGGCTCGGCCAGGTCGAACAGGGCGGCGTCCTCGCGCTGGCAGAAGTAGGGCCAGCGGAAAAGCTCCGGCAGGCAGATCACCTGCGCACCCGCTCGGGCGGCCTGGCGAATCTTCTCCAGGGCCCGCCCAAGATTCTCCTCCGAATCGGCCGACATCGCCATCTGCACCAGCGCCACTGTGAATTTAGTTTCCATGTCCAGATGCTTTTTACGGCAGGGGTGGGCAGGTTGTCCAGTGAATGCTGCGAATGGCAGTGAGTATAATGCTGTCAATTCTCCAGCCAGATCGGGAGCGATAATGAACGCAGGGAAATTGATCTCCAGGTTGCAGGCGCCGCCGGGCAAGAGAATCACCCTGGCCGCCTATCCCACGGACTATCACGACAAGCTCACCAAGCCCCGGGCCGGAGAGCTGCTCTCCCGCGGGGTGGAGCAACTGGCCCAGCAACAGGACCTGCTCTACGCCCAGAACCGCTATGCCCTGCTGGTGATCATCCAGGGCCTGGACGCCTCCGGCAAGGACGGCATCGTTAAGCACGTCATGAGCGGCCTGAACCCGCAGGGTTGCCAGGTGACCTCGTTCAAGGCCCCTTCGCAGGAGGAACTGGAGCACGACTTCCTTTGGCGGTGCGCCAAGGCCTTGCCCCGGCGCGGGCAGATCGGCATCTTCAACCGCTCCTATTACGAGGAGGTGCTGGCCGTCAGGGTGCACCCCCAACTGCTGGGGCGCCAGAACCTGCCCGGCCGCGTCCTGCGCGGCAACATCTGGCGGCGCCGGTATGAGCAGATCAACAACTTCGAACAGTACCTGGCCCAGAACGGCACTGAAGTCATCAAGCTGTTCCTGCACATCTCAAGGGCGGAGCAGAAGAGACGGTTCCTCGAGCGGATTGACCAGCCGGAGAAAAATTGGAAATTCTCGCGGGACGACGCCAACGAACGGCGGTTCTGGCCGGATTATCAACGGGCTTACCAGGACATGCTCAATGCCACCTCCACGCCCTGGGCCCCCTGGTACGTGCTGCCGGCCGACCATAAGTGGTTTACGCGCCTGGCGGCGGCCGAGATTGTCATCGACCGGCTCAAACGGCTCAAACCAGCCTATCCCAAGCTAAGCCCTCGGCATCGGCGGGAATTGTCCCAGGCCCGCAAGGCATTAGAGAAAGAGCAAGTTCCATAAGAGTCCCATTTCTCTGCTGCCCTTGCCGAGGCTTGTTGTGAAGACTCTCTAAGAACGTGCATGAAAACGTGACGCGGGCATCTTGCCCTCGCGGGACACCGTATTTTCCGCGAACGGAACGCTCGCCGGACTCATGGGCAACATGTCCATGCTACTCAGCATGCGATTGCCCGGCTTTTTCAGACGTGCCGATTGCAATTTGGGCCCGAAAGGCTAAGAATCGTCGCCCATGCCGGAATTCATCGTCGTCAGCATCGGGACATTGTCGCACAATCCTTTTTGGAAGGAGGCCCCGGGCCTGCGCACGCCCCATGCCACCACCACGCTGGTGGTCGATGAGGGCCGCCGCATCCTGGTGGACCCGTCGCTGCCGGGGTTGGCCCTGGTCAGCCGGCTGTTCGAGCGCACCGGCCTGCGCCCCGAGCAGATCACCGACGTCTTCTGCACGACCCTCCGGCCGACGCATCGCCGGGCGTTGGCGAGTTTTCCCCAGGCCCGCTGGCTGGCCAGCCAGGATGAACTGGACCCCTATCGCCGGCACCTCTCGGCCCTGGCCGATGCGGCCGAGCGCAGCGGGGGCCAGGCCGACCCCGCCATCGGCGCCGACCTGGAGTTGCTGGAGCGGTTCCTGCCCGCCCCGGACAAGCTGACCGAGGCCGTGCATCTTTACCCCCTGGCGGGGCCTTCCCCGGGGTCGGCGGGCCTGCTGCTGGCCAACCCGCTCCGCACCATCGTCATTGCCGGCGACGCCGCCCTGACCGCCCAGCACGTGCTGGCCGGGCGCGTCTGGGAAGGCTCGGCCGACGCCGAAACGGCGGTCAAGTCGCTTGCGGACCTGCTGGAGATAGCCGACATCATCGTCTGCGGCCACGACAACTACATGCTCAGCCCCGTGCGATGACCATGATCCTGGGCCAAATCGGCATCGGCCAGTTCCTGCTGGAGCACTCCTGGCAGTTGGCGATCCTGTGCGCTTTGATCTGCCTGACCGCCCTGGTCAACGCCTCGGAGGCGGCCCTGTTCAGCCTGTCGCGCGGACAGTTGCTGGGGCTTTCCCAGGACGGGCACAAGTTCCACCGCCTGGTGGCCCAGTTGATGAAGAACCCCTCGGGCGTGCTGACGGCGGTGCTGCTGGGCGTGAACATCACCCAGATCGTCTATTTCGTGCTCAGCAGCCTGCTGGTGCTGTCGGTGGAGGCGCAGGTTGTCCAGGGGGCCTGGTGGGCGCCGGTGATGGCGGCGGCGACCTTCCTGGCGATACTCCTGCCGGGTGAGGTGCTGCCCAAGACGGCGGCCTTTCTGGCCCCGCTGCGCGTAGCCCCGCTGGTGGCGCCGATGATGGCCACGCTGGTGAGGCTGGCCAGCCCGGTGCATCGCCTGCTGGGGGCCGTGTTCGTCGAGCCGCTGACGAGGCTGCTCTCGCCCGCCCGCCCAACGGGGCCCTTCCAGGCCGAGGAGGTGGCCGGCCTGCTGGCCCTTTCCCAGAAGCGCGGGCTGATCGCCCCCGACCAGACCGAATTGCTGCGGGAGGTGCTGGAACTGACGGGCCTGCAAGCCGGCGACGTCATGGTGCCGCGCGTGGACATGGTCGCCTATCCCGCCGACGGCGATCGCAAGGGGCTGCTGGAGCTGATCCGCCAACGCCGCCTGACCAAGATCCCCCTGTACGAGAGCGACCTGGACCACATCGTGGGCATCGTCCACGTCAAGCGGCTGCTGCTGGAGGAAGAGGCCTCCCCGCGCCAGTTGGCCGGGCCGGTGCAGTTCATGCCGCGCACCGCCCTCCTGGAGCGGGTGCTGCTGCAGTTCCGCGCCACCGGCGGCACCCTGGCCATCGTGGTGGACGAATACGGCGGCACCGCCGGGCTGCTGACGCTGGAGACGGTGGTGGAGGAGATCGTGGGCGACATCGCCGACGCCCGCGAGGCCCACGGCCCCTCGCCGGTGACCCAGGTGGCCCCGGGTGAATGGCTGGTGGAAGGCGACCTGCCGGTGCACGAATGGGCCGAGGCCTTTCTGGCCCAATTGCCCGGGCTGCGCTTCTCCACCGTGGGCGGGCTGGTCGTCAGCCTACTGGGACACATTCCCAGCGTGGGCGAGACCGCCCAGTACCGCAACCTGCAACTGACCATCGAGGCCATGCGCCGGCGGCGGGTGACCCTGGTGCGCGTCCGCCTGGTGGAGAAAACATGATGCCCCTTTGGCCGCACATCCTGGGCTGGATTCTGCTGGCGGGGGGGATGGCGCTGTCGTTTTTGTACAGCGGCGTGGAGACGGGGGCGTACGTGCTGAACAAGGTGCGGCTGGACCTGCGGGCAGAATCGGGCAGCCGCTCGGCCCGGCGTCTGGCCGGGGCCCTGGCCGACCCCAGCGGCCTGCTGGCGGTGGTGCTGGCGGGAAACAACCTGGCCAACTACCTGGCGTCGGCCGGCATGGTGCTGTTGCTGAGCGATTACCGTCACGCCGAGTGGCTGGCCATGGCCATCCTGGCCCCGCTGACCCTGATCTTCTGCGAGATGCTGCCCAAGAACCTTTTCCAGCGGCATGCCGAGACGCTGGTGTATCCGCTGTCCTGGCTGCTGGTGGCGTCGCAGCGGTTTTTCAACGTCATCGGGCTGTTGCCGGTGATGCGGCGGGTGATCGGCCTGGGCCTGCGGCTGGCCCACCGGGCGATGCCACCCAGCCAGGCGCCGCTGGCGGCCACCGGGCGGCTGGCGGCCATTCTGGCCGAGGTGCAGGCCGGCGGCGGCCTGACCCACTCCCAGTCGCTGATGGCCGAACGCGTGGTCAATCTGCGCAGCGTCAGCCTGCGCAGTGTCATGGTGCCGCTGGAGCGGGCGGTGCTGGTCAGCCAGGCGGTGGGTCTGCAGGAGCTGCGAGAACTTCTGCATAAGCACGATTTCGCCCGCTACGGCGTCTTTAGCCAGCGGCGGGAGAACATCGTGGGCGCGCTGAACGTGTACGAGCCGCTGCTGGACCAGACCGGCTCGTCCCCGGCGGCCTTCATGACGCCCCCCGTCTTCCTGCCCGAGAGCCTGCTGGTCAGCCAGGCCCTGGTGGAGCTCCAGCAGAATCACCAGATGATGGGCTTCGCCGTCGACGCCCAGGGCCGCTGCACCGGCCTGGTGACGGTCAAAGACCTGGTCGAGGAAATCGTGGGAGAATTGGAAGAACTGTAGCGCTGATCGGTACATCGGTTGATCGGTTGATCGCCGAATCGGTGAGTCGTGGGGTTGTAGGGTGGGAGAAATCGGCCGGAGGCCGATCTCCCACCGATAAACAGATGGGTGCCATGCCCTTACCCGTCTTGTGGGGAAGGGCATGGCAGGGCCGGGTGGTTTCACCCTTCCGTGACATCTCTTGTGAAGTGGGTGTCGCAGTCAGAAGCACCTGAACGCGCTGGCCGTAGGCAGAAACTTCCGCCTCCAGGTCGGCAGTAGTGGGCACGTCCAAATCAACATCACGCAACTCCTGATCAGGGAGAGATTCTTTCAAACTTCTCTCCGCGCGGTAAACGCAATCATACAGGACGCCTTCTTTATCCAAGGCGTAGATCGAGGAAGGCACGAAAGGGTTCCTGGGGTCAAGCCAGGGGTGCTTCAAATATGCAACCAAGTCATCGAGGGACACATCGTGGCCGCTATCGTTCAAGAAGGTCACGGCCAGTTGTCCCACGGCGCGGTGGTACTGATCGCGAAAACCTTGATATTGCTCCCAGCAGGCGATCACTCGATCCAACTCAACTTGGACCGGCTCCGGCAACGGCGAAGGCGTCTGCGGAAGCTTCGATTCGACCCAATCGGGCCACTGCTTGGGGTCCGGGCCGGGATCATCCCCCAGCAACTTGGCCAGCCTCTGGCGGTTCTTGTTTTCATCGTAGTCGTCCCAGGTCGCGGGCATACGCTCACGTTGGGCCAGGATCGCTAGGGCTGCCTGCGGCACTTTCATTCGCTCCAGCCCCCCTATACATCCTGCACCCGGAAACCCTCTTTCCCCGAACAGGGCATAGCGCATCAAGAGCGGTACGCATTCCTGGCGGTTGAATCGGGCCAGGAGTTCGACGGATTCCGAGGCCAGGCTATTACTGTGATGCTTCAGCAGGAGAGCGGAAACGATCTGGGCATCTTCCTCATTCCCATGCCGGGCAAACAATCCCAAGGCGGTGAACCTGAACTCTATATCCCCCCAGGATTGGGACTTGTCGTTTTGCCACTCGGATTGGACCAGTTGAAGAATCTCTTTCCTGTCGTTCGCGGACCCTCTCTGATAGAGCACCCGGGCGGCGTTAGCACGGGAGAAAGGCCCATACCCCCTGATCGAAAGCCGGCTAAGCGGCACAAGAAGCACCGTGAAGAAAACCACGCCCAGGCCACATGTCGCGGCCAACCCCGCCCCCGTCCAGACTCTGCCTTTCCTGGACCATCCCGGGCACGCTAGTGCAAGGCATACGGCACTCCATGTGACCATCGCACGCAAGGGAGCATAGGCCACAAGGTCCAAGAGAAAATCGTTATGAAGTATTCTCAATCTCCAGTCCGTACAAGCCAGGAAAATGCCCAGAACAAGGATCGTCCCCGTCGCCGCAAGCACGGCAGCGCCCAGCCAGGCCAAGAACCGCAGGTTGAGTTGGCGACAGAACAGGCCTTCAGCCATCCCCACCAGCAGCACGGGGATCGCGGCCATTACCATCTGGAGCATGAAGGGCCAACCGTAAGTCGAGGTCAGCCAAAACGCAATGCCATACCAGGCCAACCCGGCCGCCGCCATCAACAACATCTGCCGCCAGCGCAGTCTCTGAATTCCGCCGACGGCAAAAAAGGCCGCCATCCCGGCCGCTCGTAAGGCCCGGTAGTGGACGCTGAATGTCACTACATCGCAGACTACAAAAGGAAGAACCAGCAGCAGCGCCAGGATCGGCGTGGGAATTCTCCGCAAGAACCTCTTATCCGCGGCGGAAGAATCGTTCTTCACCAGTTGCTCTGACATGTCGTACCCCTAACGCGCTTCGTTTCCATCGGGCTAAACATGGTCACGCGAAAAAAAGCGTGACCATGCCACCCACTTTCGCACTCCGCACTCCGCACTACTTCTTTGGCTGCTTCTGGTCGAGGTATTCCACCAGAATTCGGCAGACGCCGTCCTGCAGGTCGTGGGCCGACATCTTCTTGCCCCAGGGCGAGCCGTTGACCATCACGCTGAAGGCCACGGCCGGTTTGCCGTCCTTGCCTGTGACGTAACCCGACAGGCAACTGGCCCCCGTGACCGTGCCGGTCTTGGCCAGCACGCGGCCGACGACATCTTCGTCGGTCAATCGCTTGTACAGCGAGCCGTCCTTGCCGCCGACGGCCAGGCTGTCAACCAGCGCCTGGCAGGACGACATTGCACACAGCAAGGTCGTGATGCACTGGGGGCTGACGCGGTCCTGCTTGGAAAGCCCGCAGCCGTCGTCCACGGTGAATTGCCGCTCGTCCAGGCCGTAGTCTTTCTTGAGCACGGCGGTGGCGATTTTGGCGGCGGTTTCCCAGGTGGCCGGGGCGTCCTTGGCGGCGGCGGAGCGCAGGAGCATGCACTCGGCCATCATGTTCAGGCTGTTCTTGTTGGCGCGAGCCAGTGCGGCTGAGAGGGGCGACTCGTAGCGGGCCAGGACGGTCTCCTGGGCGGTGGGCCCGGCCGCGCCGGCGGGGTCGGCCTCGGCCACGATGTTGCCCTTGACGGCGATGCCGGCCAGGGCCAGCCGCTCGGCCAGCGTCACGGCAAAGAGTATGCCCGGGTTGGGGGCCGCGGCCGAAATGGGCTCGCCGCTGGATTTGTCCACCGTGCCCCAGAGCGTCAGGGCCGTGCCGGTCTTGTCGAAGCGGTGCGACCAGGCCGACGACTTGCCCACCTTGACCGTGCTAGCCACTTTCAGCCAGCGGCTCTCGGGCATGACGCTGGCGGAGACCGTCCCGCCGGCGACCTTAAAGCTCACGTCCACGCAGTTGTTGTTGAAGTTGGCGCCGCAGATCGGCGCGGCATACCAGCGGTTGAGCTGGTCGGAGGGCCAATTGGGGTGGGGGCCGCTGACGCCGAAGATGCCCATCCGCACCACCAGGTCGCCCTCGACCTGGGTGATGTTGCGCTCCTTCAGCACGGCTGCCCACTGGTCAAAGGCGGCGTAGATGGTGGTCTTGTTCTGCTGGGCCAGCACCGGGTCGCCGAAGGTGGGGTCGCCGTCGGCGTAGACGACCAGGTCCTTGCCGCTCTGGGCCAGCAGGGTGGTGAACTTGAAGTCGGCCCCTAGTCTCTTGAGGGCCACGGCGCTGGTCAGGAGCTTCATGTTGCTGGCGGGGATGAGGGGGGTCTGGGCGTTGAAATCGGCCAGGGCCTTGCCGCTGGCCAGGTCCAGCACGTGCACGCCGACGTGGGCCTTGGACTGGCCTTCGTACTGGCGAGCCAGGTCGGGAATCTGCTCCAGGCCGCCCGCCCGCCCCGGCGCCGCCGGCAGCAGGGCGAGAAACAGGCCCAGAATCAATAATCCTGACAATCCTTTGTGCATTCAGGTCCATCCTTGAAGTCTGTCGGATTATATCGGCTCGGCCAGGATTTGTGGCTTGGGACCTCTGAAAAAACCAGAACGTGCGCCACAGCGGCTGTGTTTGATTTCAAGCGTTTCTTGCCGCTGTCGGTGAGCGTAAGGTGTTATTCCGTACAAGGGTATTGAACGCTACTGGTGCATTAGCGTTTTGGGGGACGAAAGGCCGGCGTTCCCGTGTCGCGGGCGTCTCGCCCGCGTCCGAGGCCACACCGCGCGGGCGAGACGCCCGCGACACGTCAGAATCCCCAAAACGCTGATGCACCCGAACGCTACTGGGCCTTGGTCAACTGGCTGGCCAGGTGTGCCGAGCGGGCCGGGGGATGCAGCACGAAGGCCTCGATGGCGTGGTACTCCGGCAGGCCAAGCTGGTCGTACATGGTGGCGGTGCCGATGTTCCGTTCTTCGGCCCGCTGCCAGAACTCGCGGCTGTCGTAGGGGCCGGGGAACATGGCCCGGTCCTTCTGGCTCTGGTGGCGGAAGATGGCGAAGCGCTTCTGCCGCAATTCGTCGGGCGAGAGCGGCACGGCCATGTCGATCGCCTCCGGGGGCCACTCCTGCCAGGCCCCCCGGTAAAGCCAAAGCTGGGGGCTCAAACCCGAGGCGGGCTTGTACTGGCCCAGGGCGGACAGCAAAGCCTCCATGCACAGCCGGTGGGTGCCGTGGGGGTCGGACATGTCGCCGGCGGTGAAGATCATTTCGGGCTTGACCTCCTCCAGCAGGCGCCCGACCAGCTCCACGTCGTCGCGGCTGATGGACAGCTTGGCCACCCGCCCGGTGTTGTAGAAGGGCAGGTCCAGGAAATGCATGTGCTCCTCGGTTATGCCGCAGAACTTGGCGGCGTCGATGGCCTCGGTGCGGCGGATGAGGCCCTTGATCTTCTGTATTTCCGGCGTGTCGATGTCGCCGGGGCGCTTCTGGTGGAGAAAGCGGTCGATGTGGCCCTCGATGGCCACCGTCTGCTCCACCGTCAGGCCGAAGATCTTGTTGAACCCGCGCACGAAGTCGGCGAAGCGCGACACGTCGTGGTCGAAGACCGACAGGTAGCCGCTGACCATGTAGGCGGCGTGCACCTGGTGGCCCTGCTCGGCCAGGCGGGCCATGGTGCCGCCCATGCAGATGACGTCGTCGTCGGGGTGGGGGCTGAGCACCAGCACCCGCTTGCCCCCGTCCTTGCCCCCCGGCCAGCCGGTGATGGTCTCCATGAGCTGGCGGAAGATCTTGATGTTCAGGTCGTAGGCCCCGCCGCGGTGGCACAGGTCGGCCAGGCGGTTTTCGGCGTAGTCCTCGTCGGTGAGCTTGAGGATGGGCTTGCGCAGCTTTCGCGCCAGCCAGATGACCGCGTGCCGCTCCATCACCGCATCCCAGGCGCACTGCCCCAACAGCCAGGGGGCGGCGATGCGGGTCAGATCGGCGGCGGCGGCGGCGTCGATGTAAAAGGCGGCCTTGGGGTGCTCTTGCAGGAAGCTGGCGGCCACGGCCGATGAAACCTCGCCCTCCACCGCCCGCTGGACGATGGGGGCCTTGTTCTCGCCGAAGGCCAACAGCGCGATCTCCCTCGCCTGCAGGATGCTGCCCACGCCCATGGTTAGGGCGGCGGCGGGCACGTTCTCCTCGCCGAAGAAGTCGCTGGCGGCGTCTTTGCGCGTGACCTTGTCCAGCCAGACCTTGCGCGTGCGGCTGTCGGGGGATGATCCCGGCTCGTTGAAGCCGATGTGCCCGGTGCGGCCTATGCCCAGTATTTGCAGGTCCATGCCGCCGGCGCGGGCGATCTGCTCTTCGTACTGGCGGCAATAGTCTTCGACATCGCCCTCGGCCAGGTCGCCCAGCGGGATGTGAATGTTGGCTGCGGGGATGTCCACGTGGCGGAAGAGGTTCTCGCGCATCCAGTAGTGGTAGCTCTGGATGTCGCGCGGCTGGATGGGCCAATATTCGTCAAGATTAAAAGTGACGACATTGGCCAAGCTCAAGCCTTCCTCGCGGTGCAGGCGGATGAGCTCCTTGTACACGTTGACGGGTGTGTGCCCGGTAGCCAGGCCCAGCACCGCCTGCCGGCCGGCGGCGGCCTTTTCCCGCACGATGGCGGCGATGCGATGGGCCACTGCCCGGGAGGCTTCCTTGCTGGAGGCGTAAATCCTGACCGGCACCTTCTCGGTCTGCATGTCTGTCTGATCCTTCTCTATCGCTGCCCCCGGCTGCCTGCCGGCGGGCAAACCCCTAATTATACCGCCCCGGCCGCGGCAGTGAAAGGCGCTGACGACGCGCGAAGTGCGAAAGTGCGAAGTGCGGAGGGAAAGTGCCCAGTGCCCAGTGCGAAGCGAGAAGCGGGGAGTGCGGAATGGATGATCGGCCTCAAGGGGGAAGGGCAAATCGTTCGATAGAACCTCAGTGGAGAAACTTTGTAGGTCGGGCATACCTGCCCGACACCTCGCGTCCGCACCAAGAGCGTCGGGCAGGCATGCCCGACCTACGAATTGCGAACTGAGCACTAACTATGGCCCGCACAGCGACAATAAAGCGCAAGACCAAAGAAACCGACATCGAGCTGACGCTCAACCTTGACGGCTCGGGCAAGTGCCAGGCCGACACCGGCGTGGGCTTCCTGGACCACATGCTGGACCACTTGGCCCGCCACAGTTTTTCGGACATCACGGTCAAGGCCCGGGGCGACCTGAAGGTGGACGACCACCACACCTTCGAGGATGTGGGCATCTGCCTTGGCCAGGCCCTGGCCAGGTCCCTGGGCGACAAGGCCGGCATCGCCCGCTACGGCCAGGCCTCCGTGCCCATGGAAGAAACTCTGGCCAACGTGGCCCTAGACCTGTCGGGGCGATGCGAGGTGGTGTTCAACGTCAGTTTCCCCGGCGGCAAAATCGGCAGCTTCGACGTGCAGTTGGTGGAGGAGTTTCTGCGCGCCTTGGCCCGCCCGGCGGGGCTCAACCTGCACGTCAACGTGCCCTACGGCGCCAACGACCACCACATCGCCGAGGCCGTCTTCAAGGCCTTCGCCCGCGCCCTGCGCCAGGCCAAGCTCATCGACCCCGCCCACCCCGGCCGGATACCCTCCACAAAAGGCACGCTCTGAAACACCAAAACACCGGAGTTCAGTATGGTGTTCCCCGAACTCAGGGCTGCCGGCCCGGGCCGCTTCATCGCCCATGACGCCGGCCAAGACCCGATCCGACGGTGCTGGGGCGCGCAAGTAACATAGAAAGCAGCGTACAGGAAACACCTTACCGTGTTTTCTTGCATATCTCATTGTATAGCAGAGAGTTAATGCCAAAACACAGTAGTCGCCAAACGGAAAATGGCGGAAAATGGCGAAAAGTGGCAAAAAATCCGGCAAAGGATTTGTGGCTGCCAAAGCACTCAAACCGCCTGGATATTGCCTCTGGAACAGCCCCACTCAGCTTTCCGCTTTGAGCCGGCAGCGCTGCCGGCCACCTTCGCGGTTACCCTGCTTGCCGGTGGCCCCGCCTGGGGGCTGATCGGGCGTCTGCCCGGCCATGACCCTCAGGGCGTATCCGACCAGGTCAATTGCCGGAGCCGAGGAACGTTCCTGTCCGGCCTGCGTCTCCCGTCACCTCTTTACTTGTCAAAGAGCCATCCGGGGGCAGGCAGCCCCCGCGACATCCCCTACAGAGATGTTACTCATATATATAATACGCGTGCTGGAAAAGTCAAGCGAAATCCCCCCTGGCCAAGAGAATTTCTCGGCATCCGCCCAGGTGGTTTCGGGCCGTAGGTCGGGCATGCCTGCC
>PMYM01000011.1 GCA_003171235.1 Phycisphaerales bacterium
CGGGCGTCGGCGGTCGTGAATCGCCAATCGACACCCTTTTGCTGTCCATTTCTTTGTCGATCCCACACCGAGCATTCCTGTCGAGCGGTCTCGATGCAATCCATGCGTCGATCCAGGCATTGTCGTGACAGCACGCCCAGCTCGATCTCCGCAATATTGAGCCAACTGCCGTGTTTGGGCGTGTGATGAATCTCCAGCGTCCGGTGAACCACATCTGGTTTGCAATTGCTCCGGCGGTGAAGATTGGGCCATGCGAGAAGGAGAGCAAGCATGGCCAACGGAAAAAGTCGAGACAGGCGGCGCGAGGCGTACTGGCGAAGGATCGTTCGGGGGCAGCGGGGAAGCGGACTGACCATCCGGGAGTTCTGCCGCAAGGACAAGCTGACCGAGTCCGCGTTCCACTTTTGGCGGCGGGAACTGGAACGCCGCCAAGCTGAGGGGCGTCAGGCAGAGCAAGAGCAACGGCAGAGGCGAGTATCGAAGTCTCCGCGTCCGCAACGTCCGCCCGCGTTCGTGCCGGTGCGAGTGACAGAGCAACCTAACCCGCAGGTGGGCGGGCGGATCGAGATCGAGTTGTCGGGTGGGCGACGGGTTCACGTGACGCCTCCCGTGGATCGCCAGGCCCTGGCCGACGTGCTGGCGGTCCTGGCGCTGGACCTGAAGGCTCTCGACGGGGAGGGCCGAGTATGCTGAAGCTGCCGAGCCTGGGCGAACTGGACCGGGGTATGGGGACGAAGATTTGCCTGTGTACCTCGCCCACCGACATGCGTAAGGGCTTCGACACATTGGCGGCGCTGGTGAAGGAGTTCTTGGGCCAGGACCCGCTGTCGGGCCAGTTGTTCCTGTTCATTGGTCGTGCCAGGGACCGGCTGAAGATCCTGTATTGGGACGCCGACGGCTTTGCCCTGTGGTACAAGCGGTTGGAAGAGGGCACGTTCAGGATGCCGCGCATGTCTTCGGACGCGGCCGGGGTGGAACTCAAGGCCAGCGAACTGGCCATGCTGCTGGAGGGCATCGACCTGCGGAGCATCAAACGCACGAAGCGTTTTGCCCGCCCGGCGCAAGTCGGCGCGGGAAAGTGAAATTTTCTGCAAATCCGAAAAGATTTTGGGAATCCTTTTCTTTCCACGCACGTTAATGCATATGTGATGACCACGGACGGCGCACAACAAGTCCTCGAAACTCAAAAACTGCCCGGCGACCTGGTCGCCTGCCACGCCTTGATTCGACAACTGATGGAACAACTCGACAACTCCACCCGAAAGCTCACGCAGACCGAGTATCAGCTTCAACAGTTGCTCCGCCGCCTGTATGGACGCTCGTCGGAGAAGATCGACCCCAAGCAGATGGCCTTGTTCGCCGAGTTGCTCAAGGCCCTTGAGGCGCAGAACCCGCCGGTCGAACCGCCGCCCCCGGCAGCGCCGGCTGCTGCGATGGCCCCGCGCAAGGGCCACGGTCGGCGGAGGATTCCCGAGGACCTGCCGCGCGAGCGTGTCATTCACGACCTGCCAGAGGACGAGAAGCCCTGCCCGTGCTGCGGGACCATGCGAACTGTCATCGGGGAAGAGGTCAGCGAGCAGCTCGACATCGAGCCAGCCAAGCTCAAGGTCATCGAGCACGCGCGGCTGAAGTACATCTGCAAGGCATGCGAGGCCAAGGCCGCCGAGGGCGGGCCGCAGATTCAGACCGCCGAGAAGCCGCTCTCGCCCATCGAGAAGGGCCTGGCCGCGCCGGGATTGCTGTCCTACGTGATCGTCAGCCGGTTCTGCGATCACCTGCCGTACTACCGCATGGAACGCATTCTGGAGCGGGCCGGCATCCCGCTGCCGCGGTCCACGCAGGGCGATCTGGCCGCCCAGGCGGCCCAGGCGCTGCTGCCGCTGCACAACGTGGCCATTGAGGACCTTCTGAACTCGCGGGTGCTGCATACCGACGACACGCCGGTGGATGTGCTGGACCGCAACTTGAAGCAGACTCGTGAAGGCCGGTTCTGGGTGTACGTGGGCGATGACGCCCATCCACAGATTGTGTTCGACTACACCCCCAATCGCAGCCGCGACGGGCCGATGACATTCTTGAAAGATTGGGGCAAGGACGAAAAACGTTTCCTCCAGGCCGATGCCTTCGGCGGGTATGACGGCATCTACGCCGGCCAAGCCGGCGGCAAGGTGGTCGAGGTGGCCTGCTGGGCGCATGGGCGGCGATACTTCCACGCGGCGGCCAACACCGACGCCCACAACAGCACGCTGGCCCTGGCGCACATCCGGCTGTTGTACGATGTAGAGGACCAGGCCCGGGAGCAATTCCAGGCCCAGGCCAAGGCCGGCGCCGCCGGGGAGCAACCCCAGCGCACGTTGGCCGACATTCGGCTGGAACTGCGCCAGCAACTCTCCGTGCCGCGGCTGGCGGACTTCAAGACCTGGCTGGAATCGTTGCAGGCCGTCGCGGGCGGGTCGATCCTGCCCAAAAGCCCCATGGGAGCCGCCATCACGTACGTCCTGAACCAGTGGAAGGCGCTGTGCGTGTACACCACCGACGGCCAGTTGAACATCGACAACAACATCTCGGAGAATGCCCTGCGCCGCGTGGCCGTGGGCCGGAAAAATTGGCTGTTCTGCGGCAGCGACAACGGTGGCAAGACCGCCGCCATCCTGTTTGGCCTGATTGCCAGTTGCCAACGTCACAAGGTCGATCCCTTCGCCTACCTGCGGGACGTCCTGACCCGCATCGCCAGCCATCCGCACCACCGCCTGCCCGAACTCCTGCCGGACAGGTGGAAGGCTGCGAATTCCAACACATGATCCTCTCGCTTGTCTCACGCCCACTATGAAGGCCGAGCAAGGTTCTCCAGGAAATCCACAAATGACCCTCCAACTTCGACAGCATACTCCAAGTCGAGCGGAATCGTTGGGACCATGACCACCTTTGGGTGATGACCCCGCACGTCAAACGCGTAAGTTTCCCCGCCCTCGTTCGATCCAAAGAGCACCAGTCCGGGAACTGACTCCCGGAAGTGGTTGGCTTCATTGATTGGAAGGACTTCCTCAACGGGCCAGATACAAACAAAACCAGATGTGCCAACTTCGCCAGTATACCCATTCGTCTGCCGCATGAATTCCAGGTAATCTTCCGGCAAAGTGAACCCCAGTTCCTTCATCAACGATTGCAGACTTTCGTCCGTTGCGCCGACGCCGGCGTACGGGCCCTTCAGCATTCTGCGTACCCTGTCACAGTTGCTTTGCGCCATCACGGTCCTCCTTTTACGCTTCGCTGCAAGTTGAGCCACCAGGGCGAAACCTGCGAACGGTGGAAACCACGGGGCAAAGGTATCTTGTTTGCCAGGTCCGTCGGGCTGCCGCCAAATATGACGGGTTTGATCTCGTGCCATTCCAGACCGGCATTCGACCAGAGAGGCAACTCGCGGCGGATCGCGGCGTTCATCGTATCCGCCGCTGCACGGGCCTCGGCATATTCGGCGGGCGACAGTATACGCAAAGTTCCGGCCGGACGCGGCAGGCCAAACTGCCCCTCAGGATACCCAGCCCAACTCGTGACATTGAACTCACCCGGCTTGATGACCTGTAGTTGCCCGGACGGATAC
>PMYM01000061.1:0-5186 GCA_003171235.1 Phycisphaerales bacterium
GATTTGTGAAAAATGCTCTAGCCATGCATCCGACGGCGCGTCGAACTTTATGCGGTCTATAATCGCCATGTTTGGCCTCGTGTGAGTTGATCGGTCTGAAGGGAGCGGGGAAAAGAGAAGGAATGCGACATCGCGTTCCGCCCGATTGTCCGTGTTCTGACCATGAAATTTCTCCCGGAGGCTCGGAACGGCGAACCCGGATTTTGCCCCGCCACGAAATGAGGTTCCGGAGGCTCCGCCCGGTCCAAGCTTCAAGCGGTGATATAATACGCCCATGCCCGCAGCGCGCCAAATTAAAAAACTGTGATATGGAAGCAATCCCTAAGATGGGCACTTGAGCCTCGCTTACCAACGTACTTCGCTCAAAGTGATCGGTCAACTGGGCCACTGTGCCGGAGGCGGCGCAAGAGGATGATCTGGCGCATCATGATGACGTAGAAGATGACGGATGCCAGTCCGCCGGCCAGCAGCCCGCCCAGGACGAAGGCCCCGCGCGTCCACCAGGTGAGAGCCTCGGGGGGCGGGGGCATGGTCAGGTCGATCAGGCCCACCAGTTGGTCGGGCTTGAACTGCGGGGCGTGGGTGCCGTCGTGGCAGTTGGTGCGGCAGTTTCCCGAGGCCCGCACCGCCCGCAGCACGCGGTAGACCTGCTCGCCGCGGTCGTCGCGCTGGGCGAAGACCAGCATCTTGGCGTGGCTGTCCTGGCGGAAGGATTTCTCGGCCAGGCGCACCAGGTCGTCGGCCGCCGGGGCGGTGGCGGTGGGGGTCAAGGGCAGCATGGTGGGCCCGCGTCGCCCGTGGGCGTCGGGTGCAAAACGGGCGGCCACGGCGCTGGGCGGGAGGGGTTTCTCCTGGTGGCGGGCCTCCCATTCGCGCAGATAGATGTTGCTGACGGCCTCGACCGACTGTTCGGTGGTATGGTCGGCTAGGCGCTCTGATAGGTACCAGGCCGCGCTCAGGGTCGCCCCCAGGATCGCTACCGCCGCCCCGGCGAAAAGCACGCGGAACTTGGTAGCCAGAGAAATCCGCACGCGATTCTTGGCCATGCAAGCGGGATTGTATCTGGAAGTCACCTGGGCAGCAAGCGTAGGTTTAGATCCAGTCTTGATAAGATTATTTCCATATCTGGAAACCCCCCTACGAAAAAGACCATTCAGAGGAAAGATCATGTTTTAAGGAAGCAGTTTAGCGAGGAAAATACCACTAGACAACCAGGACGCGCGACGCACCGGCTGATCCCCGGCGCGATCCGCCTCCGCCAAGGCTATGGCGGACAAGAGCCACAGAATACAAGGCCGTTCGGGGCCGAACACCCGGACGGCCTTTTTCTATTGGCCCGTGCGACTGGTTGACCCGGCTTCGGCCGGGACACCCGCCTTCGCCTGCTGGCTACGGCGGGCAGGCCCGCAAGTAGAAGGACGGTCATGGCGGAAGGCATCGAAAACGCGATTCGGCAAAACGCACAAGGCCCGGAACTGGCCGAGGTGGACGGCGTGAAGGTCAAACAGCACCCGCTGCCGGGCCAGATCGCCGCGGACAAGTACCTGGCCGGCAAGGACGGCATGCGGCGGAATCCAGGCCGGTCGGGCTCGGCTTCTATCCGGCCAAAGCGAATGCCTGCGGCGTTGCCGGAAACGGCAGCGGCCTGTATAGTCGGGCAGAAAGACGGGAGACATTCATGAAGGTATTGTTCATAGGCGGCACGGGCGTTATCAGCACTTCGTCGAGCCGGCTGGCCGTGGAGCGCGGCGTCGAGTTGTGGCTGCTTAACCGCGGCCGGCGGGATGTGGCCATCCCCGGCGCGCGGACGATCACGGCCGACATCTCCAAGCCCGCCGAAGTGGCCCAGGCCATCGGGGGCCACGCCTGGGACGCCGTGGTTAACTGGATCGCCTTCACCCCGGCCGACATCGAGCGCGACATCGGCCTGCTGGCCGGCCGCACGCGGCAGTATGTCTTCATCAGCTCGGCAAGCGTGTACCAGAAGCCGCTGCGCTGCCCCATCGTCACCGAGTCCACCCCGCTGTGCAACCCGTTCTGGGAGTACTCGCGGAACAAGATCGCCTGCGAGGAGCGGTTGACGCGGGCGTATCGCGAGGGGGGGTTCCCGGCGACCGTCGTCCGGCCGTCGCTGACGTACAACGACACGAACATCCCGCTGCCCATCGGCAGTTGGACCGACTACACCGTCGTGGATCGCATGAAACGCGGCCGGCCGGTCATCGTCCACGGCGACGGCACGTCGCTCTGGACGATCACGCATGCCGACGACTTCGCCAAGGGCCTGGTTGGGCTGCTGGGCAGCCCGTCGGCCGTGGGCGAGCCCTTCCACATCACCAGCGACGAACTGCTGACCTGGGACCAGATTTACCAGTCGGTGGCCGCGGCCGCCGGCGTGGAGGCGAATATCGTCCACATCGCCTCCGACTTCATCGTGCGTTGCGAGCCGTCGCTGCAAGGCACGCTGCTGGGCGACAAGGCCGTCAGCGCCATATTCGACAACAGCAAGATCAAGCGCTTCGTGCCCGGCTACGTCGCGACCATCCCCTTCCACCAGGGCATCCGCCGCACGCTGGCGTGGTTCGAGGCCGACCCCGCCCGGATGCGGATCGTCGACAGCAAGAACGAGACCATCGACCGCATCCTCGCGGCCTACCAGAAAGCTTTTTAACGCGCGGCCTCCGGCCGGGTGACCGCCCAGCGGAACTTGGCCGGGCTGCTGCGCGGATTGTCGCGGACTTCGGCGGCGCCCGGACGGAGGGGTTGGGGGGAGGCTGCACGGTAGAGCCCTGCTTCCAGCCCCGCGCGGAAGGCGTGTTTGACAAGCCGGTCCTCGCCGCTGTGGAAGGTAAGGATGCCGATCCGACCGCCCGGCTTGAGGCAGTACGTGGCGACCCGCAACAGTTCCCGCAGGCTTCCGAGTTCATCGTTCACCAGGATGCGCAGGGCCTGGAACGTCCTGGCCGCCGGGTGCAGACCAGCTTGGCCGGCGGAGGCCGCCTCCCGCCATCTGGCGCGTGAAAGCCCTTTGGCGCGGAAGACCAGATCGGCCAGTTCCAGCGTTCGCGTGAGGGGCCTGGCGGCGCGGGCTCCAACGATCGCGCGGGCGATGCGGGCGTGATCCGGCTCGTCAGCCAACTCGGCGAGGGCTTGTGAAAGCTCCGCCTCGCCCATCCTGGCGATCAGGTCGGCGGCGGTGGGGCCGAGCCGGTCGTCCATCCGCATGTCCAGCGGGCCGTCGTGCTTGTAGCTGAAGCCCCGGGCCGGGTCGTCGACCTGCATGCTCGAAACGCCCAGGTCGGCGAAGATCACGTCGCACTGCCCCGCGCCCGCCTCGGCCAGCACCTTGGCAATGCCGGCGAAGTTGGACCGGTGTAGCGAGAGCCGCCCGCCCATCGACGAGAGCCGCTGGGCGGTTCGCCGAAGTTGGCCGCCGTCCACGTCCATGCCGACCAGCAGGCCCGTCGGCCCGATCCGTTGCAGGAATTGCTCGGCATGGCCGCCGTAGCCCAGTGTGCAATCGACGACAACCTCACCCGCCGCCGGCCTAAGGCATTCGATGACCTCGGCCGACATAATGGGCACGTGCATCCCGGCCGGGGTTTGCCCGCGTGAACGGACGTGCTCGACGATGCCGGGGTGCTCGGCCGGGCTGAGTTCCTTGTACCGCTGGTCGAAGCGGCGCGGATGCGTGCCGGAGTATCGCTTTCGCCGGGGCGGTTTGTGGGGCTCGCCCGGCCGGCCGGGGCTTTGGCTCTCGTTGGTCACTGCGCGCACAATACCGGCGGACGAAGCCGCGCACAAGCCAGGAGGAATTGCTGTCCCTGATGGCGGCCGTCCTGAGGGCGGCGATGTCGGGCCAGCATGAATTTGTCTTCCTGATCGCCAGCCGCCGGGGCCTGGCCGCCGTGCTGTCGGCTTGGCCGACGCTGCGCGAATCCGTCAAGGCCAGCATCCTGGCGATGGTGAAGGCTACCAAGCAGCGTTGATGCTGGACCAGAGCCCGGAGCTTGGCATCGCCCACCAAGCTCCGTTGTTGACAAAATTCACTACCCGTGCCTATTATCCAAGCCGCCGAATCGTGGGGCGCGGGGCCGCGGTATGATCCCGTGCCGCCAGGATTTCCGCCTTGCAACCGGCACGCGCAAAATGACCGTCGAGTGCGGCATCTCAACGAGGACGTGGCGCCATTATGTTTGAACAAGCCTTTAAGAACATCGACGACGTGCTCTGGAAAGAAGCCGGCTGCACCACCGAACTCGATTACACCGAGCAGACATCCTGGCTGCTGTTCCTGAAGTACCTCGACGGGCTGGAGCAAGACCGCGCTGATGAAGCCGCCCTGGAACGGAAGAAATACACCTTTATCCTCGACAAGCCCTATCGCTGGGAAACCTGGGCCGCTCCCAAGGGCAAGGACGGCAAGCTCGACCACAACGCCGCCTTGACCGGGGACGATCTGCGCGACTTCGTCAACCTGAAGCTCTTCCCTTATCTGCACGGCTTCAAGCAGAAGGCCAGCGGGCCCAACACCATCGAGTACAAGATCGGGGAGATCTTCGGCGAGATCAAGAACAAGATCCAAAGCGGCTATAACCTGCGCGAGATCATCGACCACATCGACGAACTGCGCTTCCGCTCCCAGAACGAAAAGCACGAGCTGTCGCACCTTTACGAAGCCAAGATCAAGAACATGGGCAACGCCGGGCGCAACGGCGGCGAGTATTACACCCCGCGCCCGCTCATCCGCGCCATCATCCAGGTCGTAAAACCCAAGATCGGCGACCGCATTTACGACGGCGCGTGCGGCTCGGCTGGCTTCCTGTGCGAATCGTTCGTTTATCTCACGTCCAAGGGCAAACTCACCACCAAAGACCTCACCACGCTCCAGGGCCGCACCTTCTACGGCAAGGAAAAGAAGTCCCTCGCCTACGTCATCGCGATCATGAACATGATCCTGCACGGCATCGAAGCGCCCAATATCATCCACACCAACACGCTCAGCGAGAACCTGGCCGATATTCAGGAGAGGGACCGCTTCGACGTGGTGCTGGCCAATCCGCCCTTCGGCGGCAAGGAGCGCAAGGAGGTCCAGCAAAACTTCCCCATCCGCACCGGGGAGACGGCCTTCCTGTTCCTCCAGCACTTCATCAAGATGCTGCGGGCCGGCGGGCGCGGCGGCGTGG
>PMYM01000061.1:5215-10010 GCA_003171235.1 Phycisphaerales bacterium
GGCACCTTCCAGGGCGCGGGCGTGAAGACCGTGGTGCTCTTCTTCGACAAAGGCGCGCCCACCCGCAAAATATGGTATTACCAGCTCGACCCCGGCCGGAATCTGGGCAAGACCAACCCACTGAACGACGAGGACCTGGCCGAGTTCGTCAAGCTGCAGAAGACTTTCGCCGACTCGCCCAAATCGTGGTCCGTGGACGCAAAGACCATCGACCAGACGACCTTCGATCTTTCTGTGAAGAACCCCGACGGCGGAGAGGAAGTCATTCACCGTAGCCCGAAGGTCATCATGGACGAAATCGCCAAGCTGGATGCCCAGAGCGCAAAGGTCCTGCAAACCATCCGAGGGCTGCTATGAAGCCGGGGTGGCAGAAGAAGACACTCGCTGAGGTGTGCCAAATCAGGCCGCCAAAATCGGAGGCACGCGAAAAGCTTGCCCAAGATGCAATGGTGTCCTTCGCACCAATGGAAGACTTGGGTATTGACCGGAAATTCTTGAACCCGACGCAACAGAAGCCACTTGCGTCAGTTGCTGGAAGTTACACCTACTTTGCTGATGGAGACGTGCTGCTGGCTAAGATTACCCCCTGTTTTGAAAACGGCAAGCTGGGAATTGCGAAGGACCTGAACAACGGAATTGGGTTTGGATCGAGCGAGTTTGTTGTCTTTCGCCCTTGCGATGATTTGGACTGTGAGTTTCTTTATTACTATCTCTCGCGAGACGATTTCAGACGCGAGGGGGCGGGGCGAATGGGTGGAGCGGTGGGGCAACAGCGAGTGCCGAAGGAGTTTGTTGAGAGTTATCCTATTCCGCTCCCCCCGCTCAATGAACAGCAGCGAATCGTTGGCATCCTTGACGAAGCGTTTGAGTGCATCGCCACCGCCAAAGCCAACGCCGAAAAGAACCTCCAAAATGCCCGCAACATCTTTGAAAGCCACCTCCACTCCGTCTTCGCCCAGCGCGGCAATGAGTGGGTCGATAAGCGGCTCGGCGACGTTGTAACGCGACTTACGAACGGCTACGTCGGGCCAACCCGGAACATCTACATTGAGTCCGGAGTTCCCTACCTTCTCGCAAGGCACGTCAAGAACAACCGGCTCGCCTTCGACGGGAAAACTTTCATTTCGGCCGAGTTCAATCGGAAGAACAAGAAATCCATGTTGAAAGCTGGCGATGTGCTGCTCGTCCAAAGTGGTCACATCGGGCACTCAGCAGTGGTTACAGAAGAGCATGAGGGCCACAACTGCCACGCCATGATCGTCATCTCGCCGGTTAGAGATGTGGTTACTGGCCCTTTTCTCTCCTTATATTTCAACTCACCGGAAATGCGTCAGAGGTTTGAGGAAATAAGATCAGGATCTACTGTTCCGCACCTCACCTGTCGAGCAGTCAAAGAACTCACAATTTCGCTGCCGGACTTGCCTGTCCAGCAACGCCTTGTGGATCATTCGCAAGAGATGCAGGCCGAAACCCAGCGCCTCGAAACCATCTATCAGCGCAAGCTCGACGCACTGGAGGCGTTGAAGAAGTCGCTTCTGCACCAGGCATTCACCGGAGAGCTTTAGTTTTAGGATATCAGGAGAACCGATGCCCGACGAAGCCATGCCGCAATCCAGCATCATCCTGTACCAGACGGAGGATGGCCGCACGCGTATCCAGTGCCGGTTCGAGGGCGGGACAATCTGGCTGACGCAATCGCTGATCGCGGAGTTGTTTCAGGTCTCCGTTCCGACGGTAAACGAGCACCTTAAAGGCATTTACGATGATGAGGAATTGGAGGCCGGGCCAACTATTCGGAAATTCCGAATAGTTCGATTAGAAGGCTCGCGCGAGGTTTCACGAGAGATTGAGCATTACAGCCTGCCGGCTATCCTGGCGGTGGGCTATCGCGTCCGCAACCCGCGCGGCACGCTGTTTCGCCAGTGGGCGACTGCCCGCTTGAGCGAGTACCTGGTCAAGGGGTTCACCCTGGACGACGAGCGGCTGAAGAATCCGCCGGAGGCGGGCGTGCCGGATTACTTCGATGAGTTGCTGGAGCGGATTCGCGACATCCGCGCCAGCGAGCAGCGGGTATACCTGCGGGTGCGGGAAATCCTGGCCCTGGCGGCCGACTATCAGCCAAGCCAGCCGCAGACGCAAGTCGTCTTCCAGACCATCCAGAACAAGCTGCACTTTGCCGCGACGGGCAAGACCGCGCCCGAGTTGATCACTGAGCGCGCCGATGCCGCCAAGCCCAACATGGGTTTGACAAGCTGGAAAGGCGGCGTGGTACGCAAGGGTGACGTGACCATCGCCAAGAACTATCTAAATCAGGAAGAGATTGACGGCTTGAACCGGATTGTGGTGATGTTCCTGGATTATGCCGAGGATCAGGCGCAGCGGCGCAAACAGGTGTTCTTGAAGGATTGGCAGATTAAACTGGATGAGTTTCTGCAATTTAACGAGCGGGGCGTCTTGCCCGATGCCGGCAAGGTGTCCCGCGAGGCGGCCGACGAGAAAGCCAATCAAGAGTACGAACGCTTCGGCCAACGACGCCGCGCCCAGATCGAGGCGCAGGCTGAGAGCGATAGCCTGAAACAGTTGGAAGACTTGGCCAAGACGCTGCCCAAGCCGAAGAAGCCCGGCGAGGACGACCAGCCATGAACGAAGCCGAGACCAGGGCTGAGCACATTGACCCCGCCCTGAAGGCGGCGGGCTGGGGCGTGGTCGAGGGCAGCCGCATCCTCCGCGAGTATCCCATCACGCTGGGCCGTCTTGAAGGGTACGGGCGCCGCGCCAAGCCGCTTAGCGCCGACTATGTGCTGGTCTACCGCAACACGAAGCTCGCCATAGTCGAGGCCAAGGCTTGGGACCAGGAGTTTACCGAAGGCGTCGCCCAGGCGAAGAACTACGCGGGGAAGATGGCTATCCGCTACACCTATTCGACCAACGGCCAGGGCATTTACGGCATCGACATGCAGGAAGGGACTGAGGGCGAGCAGGCAAGTTACCCTACACCTGACGAACTCTGGAACCTGACCTTCGCCGAGCCTAACGCCTGGCGTGACCGCTTCGCCGCCGTGCCAATCGAGGACGGGGGCGGCCGCTTCCGGCCATACTACTTCCAGGAAATCGCGGTCGAGCGGGTGCTGGAAGCCATCGCCGCCGGCCGGGACCGGATTCTGCTGACGCTGGCCACCGGCACGGGCAAGACGATCATCGCCTTCCATGTCGCCTGGAAGCTCTTTCACAGCCGCTGGAACCTTGGCGGCGAACCTTCACGCCGGCCGCGGATTTTGTTCCTTGCGGACCGCAACATCCTGGCGAATCAGGCCTACAACAAGTTCTCGGCCTTCCCAGAGGACGCGATGGTAAGGATTGAGCCGGGGGATATCCGGAGGAAGGGACGCGTACCTAAGAACGGCAGCCTCTTTTTCACCATCTTCCAGACGTTCTTGAGCGGCCCGCCGATTGACGGCAAACCTTCGCCGTATTTTGGGGCTTACCCGGCCGACTTCTTTGATTTCATCGTGGTCGATGAATGCCACCGAGGCGGTGCCAACGACGAGAGCACCTGGCGGGACATCCTGGATTACTTCGCCCCGGCGGTACAACTTGGCCTAACTGCTACGCCCAAGCGCAAGGACAACGTGGACACCTACGCCTATTTCGGCGATCCGGTCTATGTCTACTCGCTGAAAGACGGCATCAACGACGGCTTCCTGACGCCCTTCAAGGTGAGGCAGATTTCCACCACGCTTGATGAGTACGTCTATACGCCCGACGACACGCTGGTCGAGGGCGAGATCGAGAGCGGCAAGCTTTATACCGAGCCGGATTTCAACAAGATCATTGAGATCAAGGAGCGCGAGGCCCATCGGGTAAGGTTATTCATGGAGCAGATCAACCAGCAGGAGAAGACGCTCGTCTTCTGCGCTACGCAAGACCATGCGTTGGCTGTGCGGGACCTCATCAACCAGATGAAGACCAGCAAAGACCCCAATTATTGCCAGCGGGTCACTGCCAACGACGGCGCGTTGGGTGAGCAGCATCTGCGCGACTTCCAGGACAACGAGAAGACCATCCCGACAATCCTGACCACGTCGCAGAAACTCTCGACCGGCGTGGACGCCCGCAACATCCGCAACATCGTGCTCATGCGGCCCATCAACTCGATGATCGAATTCAAACAGATCATCGGCCGCGGCACGCGCCTCTATGACGGCAAGGATTACTTCACAATCTACGACTTCGTACAGGCGCATCACCACTTCAGCGACCCGGAATGGGACGGCGAGCCGGCGGAACCCGAGCCAAGGCCAGAACCCAAGCCGGAGCCGCCACAGCCACCGGAGCCGCAACCGGAACCGCCCGAGCCTACTCCGACGCCTCGGCAGAAGGTTAAGGTCAAACTAGCCGACGGCAAGGCCCGCAGTATTCAGCACATGATGGTGACGACCTTCTGGCACCCAGACGGCAAGCCGATGTCAGCGCAGCAATTCATGGAGATGCTCTTCGGGAAGCTGCCGGAGTTCTTTAAGGATGAAGCCGAACTTCGCACGCTGTGGAGCCTGCCTGACACGCGGACCGGTCTGCTGCGGGGCCTGGCCGAGAAGGGCTTCGGCAAAGAACAAATGGCCGAGATGCAGAGGATCATCGGCGCGGAAAAGAGCGACCTTTTCGACGTGCTTGCCTACGTGGCCTACGCGCTGCCCACGCTGACTCGCGAAGAACGAGCGGCGAAGGCGAAGGTGGAAATCAGCACCCGCTTCAACAGCAAGCAGCAGGTCTTTCTCGATTTCGTGCTCTCGCATTA
>PMYM01000280.1 GCA_003171235.1 Phycisphaerales bacterium
GGACTGTCTGGTGTTAGTGTCTGTCGCGGGGAGGAGGGAGGGAACCAAAAAATGCGCACAAACTGAACCTTTCGGGCATTAGATGGAAGGAGATTTTCGTGAACGAAGAAAGGTTCAAAGCGGAACTGGACGCGTATTTCCGGGCGGGGTGGCGGGTTTTCCCCGTCAAATACCGCGAGAAGACGCCCTTGACGCCCCACGGGTTCAAGGACGCGGTAAGAACCCGCCCGGACTTTGAAACGTTGTGCGGCGGGCAATCAGAGACGAATATCGGGTTCCCAACCGGCTGCGTGAACGACGTGTTTGTAATCGACTTCGATTACACCCACGGCGGCGGCATCGTCGCCGACTCGGTCCCCGCCGCCGAGTACCAGGAAACACTGGACAAGGCCCGCGCCTTGCTGGAGGCCATAGACCTGGCCCGGTCGCCCTGAGGGCCGGAAGTGGCGGGCTCAATGGCGGGAAATAGATGCAAGGCGGGGGGAACTTTCATCACCCGCCGTGCGTCCAACTGTGCGGAGTATAATAAGGGGTAACTCATGAAGAGCCTGGTGCCAATCGTTGTGGTCGCTGCCGGGACGATGTTGGCGGCGCTTGCGGTATTTTATCCCACGGGCCTGACGGCCGTGGATTCGCCCAAGATCGCCGTCGCCAATCCCAAAATCACCGTGGACGGCTGCGAGTTCTCCGTCCTGCCCGGCAAAGAGGTGTACGACGTGGGCGAAAAGCCCACATTGAGCCTCTATGCGGTCAACACCACGGACAAGCCAAAGTCCGTGACGGTCAAGCTGCAGATTCTCAGCCGGCCCACGAGCAATCCCATGTCGCGCATGCCTGTCAGAACCACGGCGCTGTGGCAGAAGGATTACAGCCTATCACTGGCCGGCGGGGAGTCCCGGGTGGTGCCCATCGAGACCAACGCGGCGTTGACCGCAGTTGATGCCTTCGTTTCGCTTGGGGCTGACAAGCAGAGCATTCAAGTGCCGCTGAAGATCAACGCTCCGGCCACCCAGTCGGCGTCCCAAGCGCCTCAGCCTTGATGCGTGGCCGGCAGGTGAGTCAAGGGCAAGCGAATCGCATGCGTCCCTGGCACATTGCCGTTGGAATGCTGATCGGGTTGGCCCTGGCGGCTGGGGTCATCAGCATGAGCGGGCGGGCAGTCGCCACGGCGGCTGACCACGGCCCCATCCTGAGCGACTGCCACGGCCAGATCCGCACACTGGCCATTCAGTACACATCGCAGGCTCGGCCGGTGGTTGGGCCGGTGTACCGCGACTTCCTGCGGCAACTTCCCGACGACGTGACGGTGTACGCTGCCTGTCCGACGCAGGACGATTACCGCGACCTGCTGGAGTGCATCGGACCTGTGGATTGCCGCATGGTTCCGGTGACGGTCGGGCATGAGATTACGGCCTGGTCGCGCGACCGCTTCCTGTCAGCCGGCAGAGGCGACTCCGTCACGCTGCTGGGTCCGTTGGGGGCCGACGGGGCGGAGAACTGGCCGGCAAGGGCGGGCGATCTGCGGGTGCCGGCGGAGTTGGCAACGCTTGCGGGGGTCGACTATCAGCGGGGAGACCTGTTCTTCGACGGGGGAGACTTTGTCTGTGACGGCCGGCGGGCGTTCGTCGCACCCGGCGTCATCGCCCGCAACATTCAGCACACCGTTACGGACAAGGCCCACTTGCTCAGGGAATTGGAGCGGATTGCGGGTCGCCCGGTGGTGCTGCTGGAGAACGGCCCGCAGCATCACGCCGGCATGTTCATGATGGCCGCCCAGGAGAATGTGATAGTGGTGGGGGATCCTCGCGCCGGGCAGCGATGGTTGGAACAGCAATCCCAGGCCGGCGCGCCGCCGGTCGTCTGCCCGCCCGAGGGGCCGGACTTCTCCGACCAGGTCGTCGCCCGCTTCGACGCCGTCGCCGATGCCGCCGTCGCTGCCGGCTGCCGCGTCGTCCGCGTGCCCATAGTTCCCGGCCGGAACGGCCGAACCTTCGTAACCTACCTCAACGTCATAATCGACCAGCGTGACGGCCGAAGGATCGTCTACATGCCGACATACCGCGGGCTGGAGGGGCTCAACCAGGTGGCCGCCGGCGTGTGGCAGTCGCTTGACTGCCAGGTTTGCCCGGTCGATTGCACCGACCTGTACATCCACTTCGGCGCCCTTCGCTGCCTGGTCAACGTCGTCCGCCGGGGTTGATCGGAGGTTTTGCCGCCGCGGGGCGGCGCGGAAGTTGGTAATATGCTGAAACTTTCGTTAAGGCGCGAACATGCGATTGCTGCTGGTTATGCCGACCGGCCTGCAGGTCGGGTACGACAATTTCTTCTCCAGTTCGCCCTTGGGCATCGAGACGCTGGCGGCCCACGCCCGGCGATACGCCGACGTGTCGCTGGCCGACGTCCGCGGCGGCAGCAACGACTTCGAGGCCCACGCCGACAAAATGCTAGCCGATTCGCCCGAGATAGTCGGCATCAGCCTCAACGCCGCCCCGCACACCAATTACACGCTCAAGCTGGCCGAGGCCCTGCGCCGCCGGCGGGGCGACCTCAAGATCATCGTGGGCGGCCAGCAGGCCACCTTCCTGCCGCGGGAACTGCTGGGCACGGGCAACATCGACGCGATCGTGCGCGGCGAGGGCGAAGAGACCCTGACCGAAATCCTGCAGCGCGGCGGCGATTGGCGCGGCGTGGCCGGGGTGAGCTGGCGCGACAATGGCGCCTTCCACGACGAGCCCGACCGCCCCCTGCGCAGCGACCTGGACAGCCTGGAACTGCCCGCCCGCGACCTCTTGCCCGACCGCAGCCGCTACCGCATGGGCGCGGTGCGGGTGGAGGGCATCGAGTCCAGCCGTGGCTGCCCGTTCCAGTGCTCCTTCTGCTCCATCCGCAATTTCCATCGCGGCAAGTGGCGGGCCAAGAGCGTCCAGCGCGTGATGCGCGAGGTGGATTTCATCCTGGAGCGCTACCCGGAGCGTAAGGTCATCTACTTTGCCGACGACAACTTCGCCACCGACATTCGCCGAGTGGAGGGCATCTGCCAGGCCATCATCCAGCGCCGCACCGAGGCCTTCTTCTGGTGCCAGGCCCGGGCCGACATGCTGGCCGAACACCCCGAAATAGTGGAGTTGATGGGCAAGGCGCATTTTGCGGCCGTGCTGGTGGGCATCGAGACGCCGGTGGAGCGGCTGCTGGCCTCGGCCAAGAAGGGCACCAAACCCGGCCAGGTGGAAAAGGCCATCAAGCTTCTGCACGCCCAGGACGTGGGAATATGGGGCACCTTCTGCCTGGGCCTGCCCGGCGAGACGCCCGAGGAAACCCGCCTCGCCGGCGAGTACATCGCCAAGACCAAGGTGGACGTGGCCCAGATCACCGTGGCCACGCCCATCCCCGGCTCGGCCCTGTACGACGAGGCCAAGGCCGCCGGCGACATCTTTGAAACCGACTGGGACCGCTTCGACTTCACCAGCCCGACCATGAAGGGCCAGATGTCCAAGAAGGACCTGGATGCCATCATACAGAAGGCCTACCTGGGCACCTATCTCAGCGGGCGGTTTCTGCTCTCGCTGTTTTCCAGGCGCACCAATCTGCACCGGCTTCGGCAGACCGCCTTCAGCGTGTTCTGGACCTGGATCAAGTTCATGATCAAAGTGCGACTGGCCGCACTGGTGGGATACCGCGGCAAGATCCTTCAGCCGCATGAGCGCCAGGCGCTGGAAGAAGCTAAGGATAAGTAGCCTGCCGGTCAGAGGGTCGAGGTTCGGCGGTGAGCACTTGCCTGGTAGCGCTGATAATCCTGTCGGCGTTCATGCACGCCGGGTGGAACCTGCTGGCCTGGCGCCAGAAGTCCCACGGCGTCGTGTTCATGTACCGATTGTTGCTGGCGGTGGCGGCAATCGGCTTTGCGCCGGCCCTGGCCGCCGAGCTTCGCCTGGGATGCATGGGCCGCGTCTGGCTGTACGTGCTGGGTTCGGGCGTTTTCTCGGCGGCCTACTGCTACTGCCTGGCCAGAGGCTACGAGACAGCCGATTTCACCGTGGTCTATCCGCTGGCGCGGGCGCTGCCGGTGCTCATGGTGGCAGTGGCGGATGTGGCGGGCGGGGCTCACTTGACCAGTTTTGCCTGGGCGGGGTTGGCCCTGGTGGCGGTGGGGGTGGCGCTGGCGCCGCTGCCGAGCCTGGGCGCCTTTTCCCGCGGCCACTACTTGAATCGCGGCACGCTCTGGGTGGCGCTGGCGGCCCTGGGCACCGTGGGCTACACAGTGCTGGACAGCCGCGGGCAGAAGCTCGTTCCCCCCGGCCCGCAAACGGCCCTCACCTACTGCTATTTCTACTTCCTGGTGACCTTCGTCGTCTACGCCGTCATCATGAGGATCGCCAGCCGCAAGGTCGCAGCGACGGAGAGCGGCGGCTGGTCCTTGCCGGTCGCGGCGGCCCTGCTGAACTTCGCCGGATACTGGCTGGTCCTATGGGTCTTCCAGGCCATCCCCCAGGCCAGTTACGTGTTGGCCTTCCGCCAGACCAGCGTGATCATCGCGGTGGCCATTGCCTTCCTGGTGTTCAAGGAGAAGGGCAAGGCGGTCCGGCTTGCCGCGGCGGTGCTGATCTGCTTGGGCTTGATCGCGATCAAGTTCTGGGGCAAGTAGGGCGAGGCCGCTCGCGCAATTCCAGTTGTTCTTCCCTGTCAGAAGATGAAGATGACCGAGGCGACATTCAAGGCCGGGGCGGAAGCCCCGGCAAAAGAGGCGGTCCGAGGAAAGAAGAGCCATCCGCGTGCGACCTCCACTGACAAGCTCACGTTGGCGATGTAGATATTGCCGGTGCTGTCCGCCTGCCGAGGCCGCAAAAGCAGCGGCACATCTCTTCATCGCCAGCGGAAACCTTGCGCGGGGCAGACCAGCGGATGGCTCCCCGCCAAGAAACGTCCGGGCCGCCGGGACTTCCGCCCCGGCCTGGAATGGGGTCCGAACCGGGTACATAGGTAACAGTTTGTACCGGGGACATGGGTAACACTCTGGAAGTAGGATGGCGGCTCGAAAGGAG
>PMYM01000084.1:0-13351 GCA_003171235.1 Phycisphaerales bacterium
TATAATATGTGGGCTGGGCTTTAGCCCTTGCCGCAGCGGGAAATTACGGGAGGACGCCATGCCGCTAACCCTCAAGGAGCACATCGCCAGGATCGCATCCCTCCTGCCCCAGGAGCCGCTGCTGTGGCAGCGGGCCGGGCTGCTGGAGGAAATTGACCGGGAACTGCTCAAGTCGGTCCTGCTGGACGGGCTGCCGGTCTCGCGGGTCAGCCGGCTGATGGGCCAGCCGGCGGTCTTGCTCCGTCGGCGCGTCCGCCGGCTGCTGAATCGCCTGCAATCGCCGGAGTTCCTGGCCGCCGCCCGCAGCCTGCCCCACCTGGACGGCCGCCAGGGGGGCCTGGCGCGAATGATACTCTGCCAGGGCCTTTCCCTCCGCCAGGCCGCCCGCATCCTGCACATCAGCTATTTCGAGGCCAGAACTAAGCTTATGGAGGTAAACGCCGTCATTTCCCGCTTGGAGACCAACCAGCCCGCCCCGCCGGACCCGCGGCGATGGCTCGACCCAGGCAAGCCCAGCCGCCAACGCGCCTCCGTCGTCTCTTGAGATGGTTCATCCTGCCGGGGGGCCGGCCGCAGACAAAAACCGTGGACCCAGACATGACCGCTCAAAACGTGCCCTGAAAATCCCGCCACCGTTGGGACAGCTCGATTCCCACCCCTATTCAAGGAGGTCGAAATGCACCAGGTACAGCCGCCGCCCGCCGGCGGAGCTCTTGCCGGCAATTCCGGGGTAGATCCGCCGCAGCGCCGCCCGCAGAGAGCGGGCATCGGCAAAGCCGTCGGAGCGGGCCTGCCGGTCGGTCAGGCCGGAGGCCCTCACCGCCCGCACGCGCGTTATTCGCACCCTGCCCAGGCCCGCCACGGCGTGGCACTGCCCCGCCCGCACCCTGGGATAGCGCCACCAGCGCAGCGTGGTGCGTTTCCGCCCGGCGCGGATGGCTTCAAAAAACTCCCGCTTCATGAGCAGCATGATGAAAGTTTCCGGCGCTGGCGGTTGAAGATCAACCTGAAAATCGACCGCCCCATCGCCCGCGACGCCGACAGCCAGGCCCTGGTCGGCATGTTCGGCCTGACCCGCCGGCGCCAGGATCTCTACCGCGATTTTCCCCTGGAACTGGCCGGCGGGCAGGTGACGGCGGTGGTCGGCCCGTCGGGCTCGGGCAAGAGCGCCCTGCTGGCGGCCATTCGGCGAGCCCTGCCCGGCTCCTGCGTGCTGGAGATCGCCCAGCTTTCAAATTGCCCCCTGCCGGCAATAATGGCCTTGACCGCCAAGCTGCCGCACTCCGCACTTCGCACTCCGCACTCTTCTAACGATCTGGCCGAGCGGCTGTCACTGCTGTCACGCTGCGGCCTGGCGGAGGCGATGGCCCTGGTCACCCCGGCCAGGCGGCTTTCGGGCGGACAACTTTACCGCCTGGCCCTGGCCCGGGCCATTTGGCAGGCCACTCATAAAAGACTCACCGCAGAAAAGAGAGAAGAAGAATTCAACGCAGAGGACGCAGAGCAACGCAGAGGTAGAAGAAGCAAAGACAAAACAAGAAACAATAGGAGGATTCTGAGGGCGGCGGAGAGGGACTTTCCACGGCCCAGGACGAAGAGAGGAACCAAGCATTCGGGAAGAAGACCATATAGGGCAAGAACCCAGAATCTCTTTCTTCCCTCTGCGTTCTCTGCGTCCTCTGCGTTGAGAATTCCTGCTTTTTCGCCCTCTGCGAAGCCTTGGCGGAGGCGGGAGCTTAAGCGACGGCGGGAGAGAAAACGCCTCGCCTGCCTGCGCCGAGGCTTCGGCAGGCAGGCCGGTGCGGGCGTGGTGCTGGTGGATGAATTCGGCTCCACGCTGGATGAGGCCACTGCCGGCGTGCTGGCCCGTCAGGTGGGCAAACTGGCCCGGCGCCACGGCCTGGCCTTCGTCCTGGCCACACCCCACTCCAGCCTGCTGGAGAGCCTTCGCCCCGACCACCTGGTCGTCAAGCCCTTGGGCCTGCCGGCGGAGTCGTTCGACAGGCTCACGACCCTGAGCGAAGCCGAAGGGCAAATCTCACCGCAGGAAAGAGAGAACAAGAATTCAACGCAGAGGACGCAGAGGAACGCAGAGGTAGAAGACGCAAAGACAAAACAAGAAACAATACGAGGATTCAAGAGGGCGGCAGAGAGGGACTTTTCACGGCCCAGGACGAAGAGAGGAACTAAGCATTCGGGAAGAAGACCATATAGGGCAAGAACCCAAAACCTCTTTCTTCCCTCTGCGTTCTCTGCGTCCTCTGCGTTGAGAATTCCTGCTTTTTCGCCCCCTTCGGTGAAATCCCCTGTTCCCGGGCGCTGGCGCGTGGTGCGCGGGCGCATGGCTGACTATCACGCCCTGGCGCCGTTTCACTACCTGGCCGGCCGGCCGGCGGCCGTCAACCGCATCTGGACCATCCCCGTGCCAAAGGCCCTGCGGCGGATAGGCGCACCCGGCGTGGCCGCGGTGCTGGTGGTCAGCCCCCCGGTGCTGCTGTGCCGCGGGAGAAACGTCGCCACCGGCGGAAGATACAAACTCGCCGCAAAAGGGGAAATCACCGCCAAGGGCAAGAAGCATCGCACGGCCAAGGCCATTGCCCTGCTCAACGCCGAACTGGAGTGCATCAGCCGGGTGATCGTCCACCCGGTTTACCGCTCCTGCGGGCTGGCGGTGAGGCTGGTCCGCCACGCCCTGCGATGTGCCGGCAGGCCGCGCGTGGAAGCCCTGGCGGCGATGGGCGCCATGCATCCCTTTTTTGAACTGGCCGGCATGACCTGCCGCGGACGCTTCCAGGGCGTCAGCCGGGAATACACCTACTACCTCGCGGAAAACGACAAGACTGCAGGCCACAGACCACAGACCACAGGAGAAGCCAAGGAAAAGAGAGCGTGGAAGAGATAGCCACACCTGCACCCGTAGCCTTAAGCCTATAGCCTGAAGCCTTTCTTTAGGGAGATCATCATGAGCGAATCGTCATTCCAACCGCCGCTATCCGAACCCGCCAACCGCCAGGAACTGGCCCGATGGATCGAGCAGGTGCTTGGCCTGCGGATACCTTCCCAGGCCCTCTGCCCCGGCCACCAGTCGCCGCTGGACTTCCTGGCTCGCAGTTTCCTGCCGCCCTCCCCGGATGGGCCCGGCGGCCAAGACCTGTTGGTCTGGGCCAATCGCGGCGGGGGCAAGACCATGCTGGCGGCGGTGGCGTCACTATTGGAGGGGCTGTATCGCCGGCCCGTCAAGATCCGCATCCTGGGCGGCAGCTTCGACCAGTCCGACCGCCTGGCCGAATACCTGCGCGATTTCCTCAGCCGCGAGCAGCTCTCCGACGCCGTGCAGGGGCGGATGACCCATAGCCGCATCCGCCTGGCCGGGCAGGCCGACATCCGCATGCTGGCCCAGTCGCAGCGGGCGGTCCGCGGGCAGCACGTCCAGAAGATGCGCTGCGACGAGGTGGACCTGTTCGACCCGGCGGTCTGGCGGGCCCTGCAATTCGTGACCCGCTCCAGCGGGCAGTCGCGCGGGGCGGTCGAGGTCTTCTCCACCCTGCACCGCCCCGGCGGGCTGATGGACCAATTGGTGCAGCAGGCCATGGCCAGGGCGCCCGGCCAGGGCGGCTTCGAGCTGGTCAAGTGGTGCCTGTGGGAGGTGATCCAGCGCTGCCCGAGCGAGCGTAACTGCGCCGGCTGCCCGCTGGAGGAAGACTGCCAGGGCAAGGCCCGCCAGGCCGACGGCTTTTTCGGCATCGACGACGCCATCGCCATCAAGGCCCGCTCCAGCCGCTCGGCCTGGCAGGCGGAGATGCTCTGCCGAGGGGCCAAGCGCGACTGGGCGGTCTTCGGCGAGTTCGACCCGGCCGTGCACGTCGGCCAAGTGGACTATTGCCCGGAATGGCCGGTGTATCGCGGCATAGACCTGGGCTACGCCAACCCTTCGGTGTGCCTGTGGATGCAGACCTCGCCCACCGGGATGGTGCACGTGCTGCGCGAGTACGCCCGCTCGCACCTGACGATGGAGCAACTGGCGGTGGAGATCAAGGGCCGCGACCTTGGCCCGGTGAAGGAAAGCTACATCGACCCGGCCGGCAACGCCCGCCAGTCCACCAGCGGCCAGGCCTGCACCGCGATCCTGCGGGCCGGCGGCGTGCCCTGCATCAGCCGGTCGTCGACCATCGCCGAGGGGCTGGAGTTGATCCGCACGGCCCTGGCCCCGGCACTGGGATTGCCGCGGCTGAAGGTCTCGCCCCAGTGCGCCGGCCTGATCGCCGCCTTCGCCGCCTATCACTATGCCGAGCCCTCCGGCGGGCGCTTCGACGAATCGCCGGTCAAGGACGGCCCCGACCACTACATCGACGCCCTGCGGTACTTCTTCGTCAACCACACCCACACCGCCGGCAAAACCAAGCGGAAAACCTATTGACCAAGTGAGGAATGTTCGATTTGCGATTTGCGATTTAACAACGAAGAGCCCAAGGCACTGCCACTGGCTCCCCTTCTTACATCGAAAATCGAACATCGTAAATCGTAAATTTGCCGCCCTGCGGGCGGTTCCTCCCACCCTATTTCTCTTGAAACCCAATCATTAGGAATATAATGCTCCGAACAAGGAAAACCCCATGCCCATCATCCTGGCCATAGTCGCCTTGGCGGTGCCCCGCCTGGTGATGTTCTTCATCTGGCTGCTGACCGACTGGTTTGGCCTGGCCTACCGCAGCACCATCTGGCCGGTACTGGGGTTTGTCTTCATGCCCTACACCACGCTGGCCTACATGGCGGCGATGCTCAACAACAGCCGTCACGTGGACGGTTTCTGGCTGGTTCTGGTGGTGGTGGCGGCGGTGGTGGACCTGGGGCACTGGGGCGGCGGCTGGCATTATCGCCGGCGATAAATCGGCCGAAGGCCGCTGAGGAATGTTCGATTTGCGATTTGCGATTTGCGATTTAACAACGAAGAGCCCAAGGCACTGCCACTGGTTCCCCTTCTTACATCGAAAATCGAACATCGTAAATCGTAAATTTGCTGCCGGCGCTATGCCAGGCCCGCGCGCTTGCGCAGCACCCACTCGGCCGTGGCGGCGGCGCAGAACAAGCCCAGCAGGATCCACGAATCCCACAGGTCCAGTTGGAACCGCCGCTCCTGGCGATACTCCCCCGCGGGCAACGACTCCAGGACGCGCCAGGCCTGGTCTGCCGGCCAGACCGTCCCGCCGGCGCCCAGGCTCGCCAGCCGCCCCAGCAGGCTGCGGTTGGCCCCCAGTTCCACCTCCTCGCTCGGGCTGAAGGCGTCCACCGAGATCTCGGTGGCGACCTTGCCGCCGCCCTGGTCGAGCATTCCCCGGACCGTCGGCCCTTCCAGCTCCAGTTCGTATGCCCCGGGCGGCAGTTCCTCCAGCGTGGCTGAGTACATCCCCGGCGAATCGGCCTGGTACTTCAGCGGCACGTGGCGCAGGGTATTGTCGGCGCTCTTGACGGCGACGGAGACGTCATCGGCGATGACCGGGCTGTAATCGGGCCGGATGAGCTTGGCCCGAACGATCGGGCGCTCGCCGGGGGCGTAGCGGGCCTTGTCGGCGCCGATCTTGACGGTGTCGGTGCCGGCGGGCAGCTTGCCGGCGGTGGCCCAGCGCAGGAGTTGCCCCCAGAAGCGGTGGTGGTAGAGGTCGCCGCTGCGGTAGCGCAATCGCCAGAGGCAGTCGGTGTTGAGCACCATGACCTTGCCGTAGCCGACCTGGGCGGTGACCGCCAGGGCGTGGCGGCGCTGGTAGTCCAGCCGCTTTCGGGCGAGGGCCTCGGGATTGGTGGAGGCCTCCGGCTGGCCGTCCTCGGTCAGCCAGGGTGGGGCGCCGGGGTCGAGGGCATAGGCCAGCACCGCGCCGGCCGAACTGGCCGTCAGCAGCGGGCTGCGGCGGTACAGCGGCGGCAGCGACTGCCATATCTCGCGGCTGCGGGCCTGGTCGCTGTCCAACTGCATTATGACGCTCTGGCTGCCCAGGTCCGTCAGGGCCACGCCGAAGCCGGCCGAGGGCACCGGCTGGGTGGCCGGCGGCTGGTCGCCCTCGCCAAGCTCCAACGGCAGCAACTCAGCCAGGGGAGTCTGGGCGAAACCCTCGGGCATGGCCTGCGGGCCGGCGATGAATATGACCGTGCCGCCCCGGTCAACCACGAACTTCCGCAGGCTTTCCTGGCCGGCCTGGGAAAGCTGCTGGGGCGAAAGGTCGCCCATGACCACCACGTCAAACTTGAGCCATTCCTCCTGGCTGGCCGGCAGGGTGGTGGCCTCTTCCATGCCCGCCGGGCGGGTGGCGGAGGCGGCTACGGGCCTTCCCGTCGCCTGGCCGGCGATGGCGTCCGGATGCAAGAGCAGGTACTGCAACTGCACCGACTTGTCGCGATCGCGGAAGAGGTTCTTGAGGTAGCGGAATTCCCACCGCGGGCGGTCGTCCACCAGCAGCATCTTGACCTTTTCATCCGTAACCGAGACGGTGAGGGGATAGGCGTTATTGGCGGTGAATATCTCGCCCGCCTGGGGCTCGATCTGCAACCGGTAGTTGTGCATGCCCGCGCTGGCGGGCTGGTCGGAAAACTGCAGGCTGGTGCGGAGGCTCCCGCCGGCGACGCGCACGGTCTGGGTGTCAAGGGGGGTAGCCCCGTCGTAGAGGGTCACGCGGACGTCGCGGCGGTCCAGGCCGTCGAACTTGAGGCGGGCGTTGATCACCAGCTTGTCGGACAGGTAGACCGTGTCGGGGGCCTGGAGGGAGAGGATGGCCGCGTCGGTGGGCGGGTTGTCGGCGGCTACGAGCACGGCGGCGAAGGCCCCGCCGGCTGAGGCCAACTGCCGCACCGGCAGTTCGGCGTTCTGTGGGCCGTTGTCCTGGCCGTCGGAAAGCATCAGCACGCCGGCGGGTTGCTCGCCCGACTCGGCCAGGAAGCGGCGGATGGCGACGGCGTAGTCGGTGCGAAGGGCGGGGTCGTCGGCCGGCCGGGGGGCGGCAGCCGCCTGCGTGGCCGGCTCGGTCGCCCCGCCGGCCAGGATCGACAACGGGTCGGGCCAGGCGCGAGGATCAACCCTCTGGGCCGCCGAAGCAAAACTGTAAACCTTCAGGTCGTAGTCCCGGGTAAGCCGCTCCAGCAGGCTCTGGCCCCCCTCCGGGCGGTGCAGCAGCAGGGCCCGGGCGATTTCCAGCCGGCTCAGGCCGGCGACGGCATCGACGGCGGAACGGCCGGGGGGGGACAGTTGGGCGTACAGCGCCGCGTCGGCCTCGCCCGCGATGCCCTCCAGGGCGGATGACGCCCTGGCCAGTTCGGCCAGCGCCCGCCCCAGTCCGTCCTGGAGCTTCTCAAGATTCTCCACCAGCCGGGCAGCCTGCTCCTGGCTGGTCCAGGCCACACCGTCCAGCAGCCGGGGCGAAACCATGCCGGCCAGGATGGCCTGGGCGTCCTTCAGGGCCGTCCGCTGATTGTCCGGCAGGCGGCCCGAACGGACCACCTCCTCCAGCGCCTTCAACTGGCCGGCCACCGTGTCGGCGGCGGCGACGAGCTTCTTGCTCAGCCCGCCGCGCCGCGCCGCCAGTTGCGCCCGGCTGGTCTCTTTCCGCGTCTGAACCAGTTGGTCCAGCCAGGCCTGCTCTGTCGCCAGGCCCTCGCGCAGGGCCGTCAACTCGGCGGCGACCTGTTCGAGGTGGAACGGCCGGCGGGCCTCGGGCAGGCCAAGCGCCTCCGCCAGCCGAAGCCGCTGGGCCGGCGAAAGCTGCCGGTCGCGAATCTGCATCGACGCCGATTCGTCCATCAGCACCGCCAGGGGGCGCTGGTGCGTCTGTATCCAACTTACGGCGATCACCGGCTCCAGCAGCATCAGCACCACCAGGGCCAGCAGGGTCAGCCGCAGACTCACCAGCGTCAAGCCGATGCGGCGCGAGACGACCTTTCGCTCCAGGCTATAAAGCCACAGCAGGGCCTGGGCCCCCGCCAGGGCCAGCGCCACCAGCAGCCACAGCGGCCAGCGCGTCTCCAACTGGACCACCCGCAAGAGCAGTTCGCATGCCAGCCACAGTCCCGCCGCCCCCAGCGCCAGGGCAAGCAGTACGGCCGGCGCCACCCGCGCCCGCGACCGCAGGCCGCCGGCCCGCGCCCGCCTCGCCCGGCGGCGCAGCCCCACCCAGCCGGCCAGGCATCCCGCCGCCAGCGGCGCGATCGCCCAGGCGGGGAAACCATCGGGCAGCAGGAATTGGCTGGCCAGCAGGTTCATGGCGCGGGCGCCTCCTGGTTGGGCAATTCCCACCGGCCGGCGCCGCTGCGGAAGGCCGCGGCGTCCACGGCGTCGCTGCCGAAGTCCACCGGCTGGGCAAGATGCGACTTGCGCTTGGCGGCGATGGCCCGCGTGAGGACGATCTCCGCCAGCACCAGTCCCAGCACGCACGCCGCCAGGGCGGGCCAGATCTCCCGGCCTGGCGTCTGCCCGGCCAGTGCCCCCAGCACCTGGCCCAGCGAATCGGCCTGGGCGATCTGCACGTGCCGGCCAACGGCCTTGAGATCCTCCTCGCTCAGCAGGTCAAACTTGCCCTCGTCGCTGTTTCCCATGACCACGAAAGGCACGCCCGCGACAGCGCTGGCTGAAGAGCTCTGCACCGCCGGGCGGCTGGCCAACTCGCCCAGGGCCGCTGGCGGCAGCGCCAGGCGATACAGCCCCGGGCGAGCCGTCAGGTCGAAAACCGCCTGGAAATGCCCCTGGTCTTCAGTCAATCGCACCGGCAGGCGCCGGCCGTCGAAGCTGAGCATCTGGGCCGCCTGGTCCCGGGCCAGTTTGCCCGGCACGTCGTAAACGATCTTCTCTCCCGCCTGGACGTTGAAGGGATGCTGGGCCGGCTGGGCCAGGTAGTACACCAACTCGTGGATCAGCGGCACCACGCAGTCGCGGGCGATGGGCAGGTCGGAGAATTCCGGGTCCAGCGGCACCGCCAGCGTCAGCACCAGCCCGCGCTGGTACTTGCGGGCCACCAGGTAGGGATCGGAGCTGTCCAGCAGCGCCCCCACCGAGATATTCTCGTCGTCGGCCTGCGGGCTCAGTTGCCAGTAGCCGCGGATCTGGGCCGACTCCAGCCCGTACCGCCGCGCCAGCTCCAGGGCCGGGTGGGTGATGCTCCCGCCGACGACGTGGAAGAATTTCTCCCCCGGCGCCAGGCCCGAGCCGCTCTTGAGCTTGACCTGCATGAGCCGGCAGCCGGTCATTTGCCGGCCGTCCTGGCCGGTCCAGTTGTTGTAGAAGTCCTTCTGCGCCTGCACCCCCGGCACCACCAGCAGCCCCCCGCCGGCGGCCACGTATTCCGACAGGTCCTTGCCCGCCTGCTCGCTCAGCCCGCCCACGTTGCACAGCACCACCGCCGAGTACTGCCGCAGGTCCTTAATCTTCGCCAGGGCGGCGGCATCGACCACCGTGGGCCTGACAAAAGAGGCCTCGTCCTGGCCGGCCTGGCCCGGCGGCGAAAGGGCCAGGCGGATGTACTGGGCGCTGCCCAGGGGGCGGCTCTGCGGCTGGCCCTCCACCAGCAGCACCGGCAGGTCCTTGATGACGTTGACCACGCGCGTGGCGGAGTCGTCGGCCGGCAGGTCGTCCTCGCACACTGCGCGGGAGCTCACCAGGTGCGGGCCATTGCTGGTGAAGCGATGCTCCACCACGATCGTGCCGGAGGAGCCGGGCGAGAGGCTCTCCAGCGGGCGAGAGTCGATCACCGCCCCGTCCACGCTGGTCTCGACCGCCGCCCGCCCCGACGGGCCGGCGCCGTTGTTGGCCACGCTGATGCTGATCTGCACCGGCCGGTCCAGCCCGACGATGCCCCGGTCCAGCGTTATGCCCGCCAGCGTGAGGTTGCGCAGTTGCTTTGGCACCTCCAGCCGGCGAAGGATGACCACCGGCCTGGTGGGCAGGGCTCCGGCCGCCTCGGCCAGCAAAGACCAGGATTGCTGCTGTTCGGGCCGCCATCCCAGCCGCTGCCCGTCAGTGATGAGCACGATCTTTTTGCCGGGGTTGACCCCGCCGGTCAGGGTGCCAACGGCCGCCTGCAGCGCGTCCACCGCGGACATCGAACCGCCCACGGGGGTAAGCTCGTCCAGGGCGGCGTTTATGGCCTGGCGGTCGGAGATGGGGCTGGGAATGACGCTTTGGCAGACCGGCCCGGCCAGCACCAGGCTGACGGCGTCGCCGCGCCGGCATGCCCCGGCTGCCTGGCGCGCCTCCTCCAGGGCCCGCTGAAAATTGCTCTTGCCCCCCACTCCCAGGTCCATGGACAGCGAGCCGTCAATGACGATGGCCACGTCCTGCGCCCCGGCGGAGTCGGCCGGCAGCCAATTGCCGCGGATGAACGGCCGGGACAGTGCAAAGGCCAGCGCCCCCAAGAGCAGGCAGCGCAGGGCCATCAGCGCCAACTCCTCCACCAGTATGCGCCGGTTGCGGGCAGCCAGGCTGTCGCGCAAAAATTGCATCGCCCCCCACTCCACCCGCCGCGCCCGCCGGCGGTTGAGAATGTGTATCAGTATCGGAATGGCCATCGCGGCCAGGCCGAAGAGCATGGATCCATTAAGAAAGGTCATGCTTGTTCTTCTCTGAGTCCTTCTGGAGGTACAGGCAACAGGCATCAGGCATCAGGCAAAACTCAACGCCTCATCCTCCTGGCCAGGTAATGCGCCAGGGCGGCGTCGAAGGGGCTGCGGGTGGAAAGCGGCACGTAATCCACCGCCATCTGGCCGCAGCCGATCTGCAGGCGGCGGATGAAGCCCTCCACCCTTGATAGGTACTCGTTCCGCACGGCCTGGGGGTCCAGTTGCAGCTTTTTCCCGGCGATTTCCAGGTCGCTAAAGACGCTCCAGCGGTCGAAGGGGAAGGTCAGCTCCTCCTGGGCCATCACGTGCAGCAGCAGCACCTCGTGGCGGCGATGGCGGAAGTGGTGGAGGGCCTGCAGCAGCGACTCCACCTCGTCCAGCAGGTCGGAGATGATGACCACCAGCCCGCGGCGGTGAATGCGCTGGGCCAGGTCGTGCAGGATGGGGGCCAGGTGCGTCTCCTCCCCCGGCTGGGTGGCCGCCAATTCCCCCAGCAGCACCCGCAGGTGGCTGGCCCGGCTGCGGGCGGGGATGTAGCGGCGCAGGCGCTGGTCGAAGGTGGCCAGGCCCACCGCGTCCTGCTGGTTGATCATCAGGTAGGCCAGGGCGGCGGCCAGGTATTGGCCGTACTCGAACTTGCTCAGGATGCGCCCCTGGTGCCTGGCGGCCAGGTTGCCGGCGTACTTCATCGAGCCGGAGGCGTCCAGCAGGATCAGGGCCCGGAGGTTGGTTTCCTCCACGTACTGCTTGATGTAGTAGCGGTCGCTGCGCCCGTACACCCGCCAGTCCAGGTCGCGCGTGTTGTCGCCGGGCACGTACTCGCGGTGCTCGGCGAACTCGCTGGAGAAGCCCTTGTAGGGGCTCTTGTGCCGCCCGCTGATGAAACCCTCCACCACGCCCCGGGCGATCAGTTCCAGCCGGCCGATCTTGTCCAGCGCGGCGGGGTCCAGCAGGCGAAGGTATTCGGGTTGGTTATCTGTGGGCATTCTTCAATACACCCGGCGAAGTAAATCGCCCCAAGAAGCCCAAACAGTGCCCGCGCGATCAATGGCGTCATCAACTTTTACTAGGGGTCTTTCCGACGCAGTGCCAGATGAGAACCAGGAACTCACGTCACCCCAAACCGGCCAAGGAGTGTCCCCGCCCCGAAGGGGCGTCAGACGGTAGCCGGGGGCGCAGCGAAGCGCAGCCCCCGGAAAGCCACCGGGGTGAACCCAAGCCCCGAAGGGGTGCAAGAGGGAACTATTGCAGATATTTCTCATCAAACTCGATCCCATGATTCTTCAATAGCCAGATCAATTCGTCCCGAAAAGACACTCCCTTGTGATACTCCACCTGATTCCTCACGTACTTGATCACGGCCGGCAGGATCGACGGAGAGATCGTGAAGATCGAATATCCGTCTTGCCAACTGAAAGCCGCCAAGTCCGGATAACTCGCATGGATCCAATTACTGCTGTCGCATTTCAACTCTCTCATGAAGTCGGCGATTGGCATGGTGGCGGGAATGGAGACAATAAGATGCATGTGGTCTTCGGGGCCGTTGAATTCGACAGGATGCCCGCCCAGGGTCTTGGTCATTCCTCCAAGGTAATCGTACAGGCGTGGGCGCATGCCCTCGTTCAGCCAAGGCCGGCGATCCTTGGTTGAGAATACGACGTGATACTTCAGGTAGTAGTAGGACATCCTCTTGCGCTCCTTCGGAGCTTCGTCTCTTGCGCCCAGTCTTCCGGGGGCTTCGCCCCCGGCTACCATCCTGCGGCCCTTCGGGCCTTGTTGCCTGTTGCCTGTTGCCTGTTGCCTTGCCTCTTCCCTGTTACCTTGCCTCAGTACCCGATCGGACATGGGGGCAAACAGTGGCCGCCATGGCACTCGGCCAGGTATTTCAGCGCGCACTACCTGCTAATTGCCCACAGTCTGCACGCTAAACTAGCCAAGAACAATCCCAAGATGCAGTAGCGCCACTGACGTTGCGGGCCTGACTTCCGCAGCAGAAACCAAAGATTCAACGGCCAAATCGCCACCAGGTGGAATAGAACCCAGCAGATCATGCTTAGGCCCCAGAACTCGCCTCCATAGGAGAATACATACGTATCGATTAACGCCTTAACTGAGAACGAGAGAACAACCAGGTTGGCAATTCCGACTAGGAGTGTCGAAACCCCAAACTTCCTTTCATCCTTTTTCCATTTGTCCTTCATCGCTTGCCTTGAACCCGCACGAACCTAAGACCTCGCCTGCTGCCTGTTCACATTTCCTGGACCGAATCCGCCTGGGGTTTGATCTCCTCCAGCAGGCGTTGGACGATCTGGTCGCTGGATATGCCGGCGGCTTCGGCGTTGAAGGTGGTGATGATGCGGTGGCGCAGCACCGGCGGGGCCACGGCGGCGATGTCGGCGGTGGTGACGTGGTAGCGCCCGTTGAGCGCCGCCCGGGCCTTGCCCGCCATCGTCATGTAGATGCTGGCCCGGGGGCCGGCGCCCCAGTTGACCAGCTCGCTGATGAAGGCGGGGGCCTCGGCCTCGCCCGGGCGGGTGGCACGGGCCAAGTCACGGGCGAACTTCAGCACGTGGTCGGCCACCGGCACGCGGCGCACGATCTCCTGCAGCTGCAGGATCTGCGGGCCTTCCAGCACCGCCGAAAGCTCGGCCTGGTAGGCGCTGGTCACCTGCTTCATGATCTGCAGCTCCTCGCTGGCCTGGGGGTAGGCCACCCGGATCATGAACATGAAGCGGTCAAGCTGGGCCTCGGGCAGCGGGTA
>PMYM01000084.1:13374-32118 GCA_003171235.1 Phycisphaerales bacterium
GTTGATCTCGTCGGCCAGCACCATGTTGGCGAACAGCGGCCCGTGCACGAAGCGGAAGAACCGCTTGCCCGTGGTGCGGTCCTCTTCCAGCACGTCGGTGCCGGTGATGTCCGAGGGCATCAGGTCNNTCGGGGGTGAACTGGATGCGCTTGAAGGACAGGGAGAGCGTCCTGGATATGGTCGAGACCAGCAGCGTCTTGGCCAGGCCCGGCACCCCCACCAGCAGGGCGTGCCCACGGCAGAACATGGCCAGCAGCACCTGCTCGACCACCTCCTGCTGGCCCACCACCACGCGCGCGAGCATCTGCGTCATGGCCCGGTAGGCCGCTCTGAGCTGGTCCAGTGCCTGGATGTCGTCGCCACCAATGACCGGCGCAGGTTGATCCATCACTAATCTCCTTGCGGAATGGCCCGCACCCATTGAAATGCCCCCCGAAACAGGAAGTTCCGGTCCAAAGAGACTATCGGACCGCGGGCAGCGGTAGGGCACGCGGGTTCTGCCGCCGGTTTTGTCGGCGGCAGGTTCCGCGTGCGGGAGGAATGGTTAACCTCTTCCGCACGCGGAACCTGCCCCTGACGGGGCAGAACTCGCGTGCCCTACTGTCCGGCGGGTTCCTGCGAGGATTCTTCCAACTCGCCGCTGGCGGTGAGTTCTCCCCCCTCGGCCTTGGCCAAAAGCTGGATGCGCTTCTCCGCCGCGTCCAATATGGTGCGGCACTGCTTGATGAGCTTGATGCCCTTCTCGTAGCGGGCGATGGACTCTTCCAGGCCGATGCGCCCGGACTCGATCTCCTCCACCAGCTTTTCCAGCTCGGCAAGGGCCTCTTCAAAGTTGGGCTTGCTATTGGCCATGAGGTTCTTCCTGTTGTCTTGGTGGCACAGGTTTTCCAACCTGTGCTGCACCGCTGTCGTCAAAAAGCGACGGCGTCTGCTCCGGCGCGGCCTTTCGCCGCGACGAACCGGCGGCGGTGGAACGGACCTTGCCTTCGGCGAATTCCGTCTCCAGCCACGCACCGGGCGGCACCTGCCTGGCCGACCGCAGGATAATACCCTCGGTGCGGGTCACGGTAAAGCCCCGCTGCAGGACGCTGCGGTAGCTTAGCGACTCCAGTTGCCTGGCCAGGGACGCCAGGTGCTGAGCCGACAAGGCCAGGCGATTCCGGGGGTGGACACGGATCATGCCCTGGATGCGCCGGGCAAGTGCGTCGCCGGCCAGTTTTGCCCGGTGGCCCAGCGCCCATGCCAGGTCGCGCCGACGCTGCCCGAGTCGCGCGGAGGCCTGGTCAATCAGGCGGCGCGGATGACGTTCCTGCAGCGCCGCTTTGGCCTGGGCCAGGCGGCCCTCGCCCTGGCGGGCCAGTTCGACCAGGCCGTGGCGCAGGCGGCCCGACAACTCGTCCAGTTGCTGCTGGCGGGAGCGCAGGGCGGCGCCGGGGTCGCGGAAGACCACGCTGCGCGTCACCGATAAGAGCCCCTGCCGGCCCGACGAGAGCAGGTCGCGCAGGCGGCGGTTCAGCCGGCCGGCCAGTTGGGCGATATGGCGGCGGAATTCCGCCCCGTCGGGCGTGGCCAGTTCGGCGGCGGCCGTCGGAGTGGCGGCGCGGACGTCGGCCACGAAGTCGGCTATGGTGAAGTCGGTCTCGTGACCCACCCCGCAGATGATGGGCGTGCGGGCGGCGTAGATGGCCCGGGCCACGACCTCCTCGTTGAAGGCCCAGAGGTCTTCCAGGCTGCCCCCGCCCCGGGCCAGAATCAGCGTGTCGATGCCCAATCGCCCCGCCTGGCCGTCCAGCAGGGCGATGGCCTGGGCGATCTCCTCCGCCGCCCCCTGGCCCTGCACCTTGGCCGCCAACAGGTACACCGCTACGCAAGGCCAGCGCCGGCGAAGGGTGCGGGCGATGTCGCGCACGGCGGCCCCCGTCGGGCTGGTGATCACGCCGATGGCCCGGGGAAATCGCGCCGGCACTTTCTTATGGGCCGGGTCGAACAGCCCCTCCTTGCCCAACTTCTCCTTGAGCTGGCGGAAGGCCACCTCCAGATCGCCCATGCCGTTTGGCCAGAGGCGATTGACGTACAGTTGCAGCCGGCCCTGCGGCTCCCACACGTCCACCCGCCCCTGGGCCACAACCTCCATGCCGTCGGCCAGGTCGAAGCGCACGTAGGCGGCGTCGCCGGCGAACATGACCGCATTGATGCTGGCCGATGCGTCCTTGAGCGAGAAGTACAGGTGCCCCGAAGACTGGCGCTTGAAGTTGCTCACCTGGCCGATGACCACCAGCCGCTGGGGCATCTGGTCCAGCAGCGCCTCCTTAACGCGGGCCACCAGGGCTGAGACGCTGATGGGGGCGGCCCCGCCGGGGCCGCTTGCCCGCCCGAGCGGCGCCGACGCGCCCTCCGCGCCGGAAACAAACTCGGCGGTCACGTCCTTGCTCGCCGGCGGCTGGAAAGCGCGCCGTTTATTACGTGGCGACTGGCCCATGCTCCTTAAGTGTACACCTTCGCCGGCAGAGGACAAAGCCTGTAGATCGGGCTGCCCGCCCGGTAGTTGGTGGCACAGGTTTTCAACCTGTGCCCCACTATCCCTTTGGATGCACAGGTTGCAAACCTGTGCCACCAAGAACAGGCCCTATTGCCGGCGTGACTTGCCGGGGGCCTATGCGGTAAACTGGACGCCTTGTCCGCAAATCAACGAAAGGAATTGCGATGAACTACGTCATTCTGGCGGTCGCAGGGGCGGTGGCGACGATTTCGGTGCTGGCCATGGGGCAGACCCCATCGAGCACGCCGAGTAGTTCGCCCTCAACCACGCCGGCCACGCCCTATGAGAAGATGCAGGCCTTCATCTTCCAGCCGATCAGGTTCGAGCAGTTCGTCTTTGCGGGCGAGACTTTCCCCAAGTGCGACTTCGCCGACCCGGCCAAGGTCAAGGACCTCATCGGCCCATACACCATTAAGACCAGGTTCTATGACGCCACTGGTAAGGAAGTGTACGCCCCCAAGACCCTCGGCCGGTACGGCGCCGTCGTCGAGATCAAGTACGCCGCCCGCACCACCAAACGGTTCGTCACATTGCACCACTCCCCCGGCGAGGCCGCTGCCATCGCACCTGCCGGCGAGCCGGCATTCCTGAAAGACTTCGATCAGCAGGTTGTCAAAGAACATTCCGCCGAAATTCATCCGCCCATTCCCGACCACCTCGGCGGCACGCCTTTAAAAGAAGCTTGGGAAGCCGTGGTTGGCGCCGGGTTGGCCGATCTTACGGTCACGAAGGCCGTGGGCAGGCCCCTGCCGATTGACACGCTGCGCAACCTTGACCGCCAATGGTGGGTGGATTTCAAGCGGCACTACTACGGCTACGACAATATCTACACCAAGCCTTTCAACGTTCCGGCTGAAATCTCCGGCCCGCCCGCAACGGTTGTGCACGAGGGCACGCTGGCCCAGGCCGACTTCAAGCCAGGCGCCGCCCAGGCCATCGACCAGGCGGCAGAGGCCTGGGTCAAGGATGTCAGCCGCGGCTTTCACCTGGTGGTCGTCCGCCACGGCGTAGTCGTGGTCAACAAGGCCTACGGCACCCTGGGCGACGGCCCCCAGAAGGATGAACCCTACACCACCGACACCATCGCCCCCTTGGCATCATGCACTAAGTTCCTCTCGGGCATCCTCATGTCCGAATTTGCCGACCAGGGGCTGATCGACTTCGACCAGCCGCTGGCCAAGTACCTGCCCACCCTGGGCGAAAACGCCCCCAAGGCCCCCACCATCCGCCAGGCGTATGTGCACATAGCCGGGCTGTCGGGCCACTGGGGCGATCTGCTGGACGACTTCGAGGAGCGCCTGGCCGACCTGTACCCAACACTGGAAGTGGGCAAGAAGCATGAGTACGAGGGCGTCAGCCTGGCCGCCGGCGGGCACATCATGGAGATGATGAGCGGCATGTCCATCCCGCGGCTCTACCAGAAGTGCCTGTTCGAGCCGCTGGGCGTGCATGTCAAATCCGACTTCACCAGCTATGGCGGCGAAGGCACCGCGATGGACCTGGCCCGCATCGGCCAGATGATGCTGAGCGGCGGGCGCTACGGCAAGTACCGCTTCACCAGCCAGGCGGCCATCGACAAGATGATGCCCGTCGCCGGCCAGGACCGCTACGAGCCAGACATGACCGTCCGCTGGGGCATCGGCATCAAGCAGTTCGACAGCGACGGCCTGAGCGAGAAGGCCTACAGCCACCCGGGCGCCAGCGGCAGCTTCGTGGCGGTTGACCCCACGCGCGACCTGGTCATCGCCATGACCCGCTTCGACGAGGGCGGCTCGTTCAAGAACTTCCTCATAAAGAAAGGCGCCTTCATCAAGGTCATCCTGGACCAACTCCAGGAGGCAAAGTACCCGGTGGTCAGTAGCCGGGAAGAATAAGACCTAAATAGGCGACTGTCCCTAGTTAACCGGACTACTGGGTACCGGCTCCTGGCTACTGGCTTCCGGCTACCGGCGCAATTTCCAGCAGCAGGCAATCTCTCTTCCTGTAGTCTTGATATGTGGCGATGGTTTTGGGCGACCGGCCGGCAAGGCGGGCGGCGATGTCGGGGGTGTCCAGCAGGTCCGTTCGGATGATGAGATAGTTCACCGAAGGGGTGATCTGCTCGGGCGTGAGCAGGTAGCGCTTGGGCGGGCGCAGGTAGAACATCAGGGCCTGCCGCCGCGGCTGATAGACGCAAAGCTCCTGGCCCTGGGGCAGGGCGGCATTTAACTGGCGGGCCACCGGGCGAAGTTTTTCGGGTTGGAAGGGCGTCCGGAAGGCGGAGTATTGCAGCACGCCCACGGCCATTACGGCCGAGGTGGCCAGGCCAAGCGCCAGCCCGCCCTGGAGCTTCCTTGCCTTCCAGGCCAGCGCGACCGCGACGGCCAGGGCCGCCGCCAGGGCCAGCCAGGCCTCCGGGGCGGTTGAAAACACAATTAATCCCGCGACTGCCAGGCCTGCGCATCCCAGAGCGGCCACTTCCAGCACAATCCGCCAGATCTTGTCCGTCGGCAGCAGGCCATGATGCAGCGAGAGCACATACCCCAGCACCAGGCAGCCCAGCGGGTAAACCGGCAGAGAATATCTCGCCAGCGTCGCCGGCATGGCGTTGATCGCCACGAAGCAGATCACCAGCGCCAGCCGCATGCCCTTGAAAAACGGCACCCGCTCGGGCGGCACCAGCGAGGTCACCGGCCTTAGCCACAGGGCCGGCATCAGCAGCATCCAGGGCATCCAATCGACGAAGGCCAGCGAGACGTTCCGCACCCAGGGCGTGGCGTGCTCCTGGTCGGGGTGGACGCGCACCACCCATTGCGTGAGCCACGTGCCCAGCATCTGGCCGCCAGCGTTGGATCGGTGGTAGGCCCAGAACACCCAGCCCAGGCAGATGAAAAGGATGACGGCTACCCCAGCCAAATGGGCCGGTGACAAAAGCTCCCGCAGCCGGCGCTGGTAGGCAAGTACGCATACGACCATCGCATAGAAGACGACGCCGTGGATCGGGCCCTTGAGCAGTGCCCCAAAGGCCAAAAAAAGGGCCGTGGGAATCCAGACCAGCCAGCGCGACCGGTCGGCGGCGTAGGTACACAGCCACCAGATCAGGGCCATGGCCGTCAGGCAGACGTACGGGGCCTCGATCTGGGCCCGCCGGCCGGCATTGGTCAGGCCCACGCCGCACAATAACGCCACCGCCGCCAGGGTCCGCCCCGGCAATTCCGGCCAGCTTCCGGGCATCAGGATGATCATCGCCGCCGCCGCCAGCATGAAGACCACCGACGGCAGCCTGGCCGCCAGTTCGGTCCGCTGGCCGGTCAGCACGAACGAGCCGGCGATCAGCCACTGGTAGCCGGGAGGCTTGTTGTAGTATTCCTCTCCCCCGAAGTGCGGCATGATGTAGTCGCCGTCGTCGAGCATCTCGGCCGCCACGGGCACGCGAATGTCCTCCGTGCCGATCAGCTCCTCACTGCCCAGGTTGGGCAGGTAGATGGCCCCCCACAGCAGCAGGATGGCGGCCAACGCCTTGGTCTTGGTGAGATTGATCATCTAGGATGCCGAAAATACAGCTTTGCCGGCCGCTGTTCAACCAAGATAGCCGCCAGGTGCGGCCAATCGGCCCGGCAATTACTTGACCCGCAAGGGTAGATGCGCAGAATGGCTCTCAGCCATGCCTACCAAACCTAAGCCAACGGTCATCAGCATAAGCAATCGACAGCGGGCGGTGCGCATCTCGCAGGAACGGCTGCGGAGGTTGATCCGGCACGTCGCCCGCTCGGAGGGCCAGCGCCTGGCCGAGGTGGACCTGGCCATCGTCGGCGACGACGACATCGCCGGCCTGAACCGCGACTTTCTCTCCCACTCCGGCCCGACGGATGTGCTGAGCTTTGACCTGTCGGAGGCCGGTCGCACCGGCATCGTCGCCCAGCTTGTGGTCTCGGGCTCGACGGCCAAGAAGCAAGGGCAGGCCCGCGGCACCGGCGCCCAGCGCGAGCTTATGCTGTACGTGGTCCACGGCCTGCTGCACCTGATGGGCTACGAGGACCTCAGCATCCGCGGCGCCGCCCGCATGCACGCCCGCGAAGACGAGATACTCTCTGACTTCGGCGTGGGCGCAACCTACCAGCCAAGCAAGAAAAGCTAAAAGCTGAAAGCTAAAAGCTGAAACTGAAAGCCCGTCATTTCAGGGTTTAGCTCCTTTTGCTGCCTCTGTTCCAATTTCAGCTTTTAGCTTTCAGCTTTCAGTTTTTGATATTCCCCCCGTAACATGGTCTATAGCCTGGAATCTGGATCCTGGGAGTCTGGCGTGGATCAACTGCTGCTGGCGGCGCTGGCCGCCACCCTGCTTAGCGCCTTTTTCGCCACCGCCGGGTATGCCCTGCGCGAGAGCACCCGGCGCGGGCTGGAGGCGGTCTTTACCCGCCGCCCCGCCCTGCTGGGGAAACTGCAGAAGAACCTCTCGGAGCTGCAACTGCTCTGCGCCCTGCTGCGGACCCTGGCCAACATCAGCCTGCTGGTGGTGATGCTCTATCTGTTGGGGGCGGCGCTGGACAGACCCCTGGCCCTGCTGCTGGCGGTGCTGACGACGGTGCTGATCATCGGCATCTTCGGGCTGGCCATGCCCCAGGCCTACGCCCGCAGCCGGGGGCCGCAGTTCCTGGCCGTCCTGGCGGGGGTGCTGCTGGCCTTGCGGGTGGTTTTCTGGCCGGTGGTGATGCTGCTGCTGGCCTTTGCCAGCCCCATCCGCCGGATGACCGGGCTGGGCGGGGCGGGCGAGCCCAGCCACCACCAGGCCGTCAAGAACGAGATCCTCCAGGCCGCCAGCGAGGCCCAGGCAGAAGGGGCCGTCGCCGCCGAGGAAGTGGACATGATCGAGTCGGTGATCCAGTTCGGCGACCGCCAGGCCTGGGCCATCATGACCCCGCGCACCGAGCTGGTGGCCATGCCCGTCGGGGCCAGCGTGGAGGAGGTCAAGCGCCGCATCGTGCAGTCGGGCCACAGCCGCCTGCCCATCTACGACGGGGACATCGACAACATCGTCGGCCTCGTCCACGCCAAGGACCTGCTGGCCGTGGCCGACCCCGCCGGCACCAGCATCAAAAAGCTGCTGCGCAAGCCCACCTTCGTGCCCGAGAGCAAGCGCCTGGGCGAGCTGCTGCGCGAGTTCAAGGCGGGCAAGGTGCACATGTCGGTCGTGCTGGACGAATACGGCGGCACGGCCGGCGTGGTCACCATCGAGGACCTGATCGAGGAGATCGTGGGCGAAATCTCGGACGAGTACGACCGGCCGGGCTCGGCCCTGATCCGCCCGCTTTCGCCCGGCGTGGTTGAGGCCGACGGCCGGGCGCGCCTGGACGAGCTCAACCAGCAACTGGGCCTGCACCTGCCGCAAAGCAGCGACTATGACACCGTGGCCGGGCTGCTCTGCGCACAGCTTGGTTTCGTGCCCCCGGTGGGCGAGACCCTCCAGATCGGCGGGGCGCGCATAACCGTGCTGGCGGCCGACGAGCGGCGGATCTGGCGCGTCCGCGTGGAGAAATCAAGAACGGAATAGATCCACCGCGGAGGACGCAGAGAAAGACGAGAGAATAGAGAAGAGAATGATCAAGAGAGGGCTCAGAGGAAAGGCCATTGGACGGAGCGGCCTGCGAACAAAAACTTCAAGCGCTGAGTGCAGGTAAGAACCAGCAAGGGCATAAATGAACACCGGCCATAAACGGAGCGCCCAACGCATGAGAACCTCGAGGCCCGAATGGGCCGGCGAGAATTTAGTCGGGGGCGAAGCGAGCAACGGCAAGTCCCGAGCGAAGTCGAGGGACGCAGCCGGGCGTAGCGCAGCCCCCGGTAAGGACCGCCCAAAAAGCCGGAGGCAGTGCCGTGACCACCTTATTGCCAGCTTCTTGACTGCCGATGGCGTGGTCAGCCGGGACGGCGCGCTCAAGCCATGGCATCGCGAGTCAACTCAATCAATCAGTTTAGATCACGGCACTCGCTCTGTCCGATTTGGCAGCCGTGACCGGGGGCTTCGCGGCCAACGCTTCGCTTGGCCGCTTCACCCCCGGCTAAATTCTTGCCGGCCCGCCGGGCCTGAAGATTCCGTCACCGTGCGATCTTCCTATTCATTGAATGATTCTCATCCAGAGAGAAGAACAAGAGGACAATTCCCATTGATTCCTTTCGCTATTCTCTGGTGCACCTGTGGAGTACCCTTCTCCCGATTAACCGATTAACCGATTAACCGATTAACTGATCAACATTTATGTCCACCACCGACCAGGCCATCTGCCTTCGCGCTAGCGATTACAGCGAGACCAGCCAGGTGCTCACCCTGCTGGCCCGCCAGAGCGGGCTGGTGCGCCTGCTGGGCAAGGGCACCAAGCGCCCAAAGAGCAAGTCGGGCGGCGGCATGGATTTGTTTTCCGAGGGGCGGGCCGTCTTCGCCGGCGCCGGCCGCGGGGGCCTGGGCACGCTCATGGAATTCGTCGAAGAAGACAACCACGCGCCCCTGCGGCGCGACCTGGCCCGCCTGCACACCGGCCTGTACATGCTGGAGGCAACCGGCAGCCTGCTGGCCGAGGCCGACCCCCACCCGGAGGTCTTCGACCTGCTGCACAACGCCCTTGTCCGGCTGGCCCAGGCGGAGGCCTCGCCCCCGCCGGTGCTGGCGTATTTCCAGTGGCGACTGCTGCGGCACGCGGGGCTGCTGGGGGATTTGTCCGCCTGCCAGGGCTGCGGCAAGGAACCGCCCAAGGCCGGCGTCATTTTTTCCAGCGCCGCCGGCGGGCTTCTCTGCCGTAGCTGCGCCGCCGGGGCCAAAGACCGCCTGGCCGTCCCGCACCAGACGCTGGCGGCCCTGGAGGTGATGCGCCAGGTGCAGGCAGGGCGCCGCCTGCCGCTCTCCGACGCCCATGCCAAGGCCCTCAACGCCGTGCTGGCCTATCATCTGCAGTACCAGCTTGGCCGGCACCTGCGCACGGCCCGCCACGCATTGGGGCGATAGCAGACCCCGAGAAGGCTTCGCCATTCAATTTGTAGCCCGCAGAGTGAGAGGGGGGCTTCTTTCTTGTTCTCCCTGAGGACTATGGGCAAGGCCCAATGGGGCAAGGAAACGGCACGCGGATTTCGCCCACGCGGATTCAAATCTGAAACAGCGAAATCGGCGTGCCCTGCCTACTGCTGAGTCTGGAATTGCAGCATCTCGTCCATCTTCTCCGGGACGAAATCGCTGATGCTGGCCAGATAGCCCCGGATGGCCTCATGGATTTCCAACCTGGCCTGCTGCTCGGTCTGACCCCTGCCTATGCAGCCGGGCAGAACCGGGCAGGTCGCACAGTACCCCCCCCGCTCTCCACGCCTGATGAAAACGCACAGGTTCATGTCAAACCTCCAACCATTCTTCTTCATTGTACGCCGGACAATTCGGAGGGTTCCCCTTGGGCAGGCATTAAGGCGATAACCGGTGAGCTTCAGACAGAACACGCCTTTTTGCACGTGCCTTAACCATAGTCTTAATAATCAGTTATGCGCCAACATGGGCGACGGGGGCAAGATGTGCCTCTCTTCCCCGAAAAAAGTTAGGCAAAACGCCTATTTGGCTGTCTCGGGGAACAACCAGCCAGGCCCTCGCCGGCGGAGTTGAAAATCCCTCGGCGAGTTGTAACCATGCTCTTGGCGCTAGCGAGGCAACCATGGAAAAGATGAAGGCCCTGGTCAAGAGCCGCCCCGAACCCGGCCTGTGGCTCGAAGATGTGCCCATACCCCAGGCGGGCGTCAACGACGTGCTCATCAAGATCGCCAAGACCGCCATCTGCGGCACCGACGTGCACATCTACAACTGGGACGCCTGGAGCCAGAAGACCATCCCCGTGCCCATGGTCATCGGCCATGAGTTCGTCGGCCACGTGGCCCGGGTGGGCCAGAACGTGCACGACTTCAAGGAAGGCGACCTGGTCAGCGGCGAGGGGCACATCGTCTGCGGGCACTGCCGCAATTGCCTTGCCGGGCGGCGGCACCTCTGCGCCAACACCAGCGGCGTGGGCGTCAACCGACCCGGGGCCTTCGCCCAGTACCTGTGCATCCCCCAGACCAACGTGTGGTACTGCGACCACAACATTCCCACCGACGTGCTGGCGTGCTTTGACCCCTTGGGCAACGCCACCCACACCGCCCTGTCCTTCGACGTGCTGGGCGAGGACGTGCTGATCACCGGGGCCGGGCCCATCGGCGTGATGGCCACGGCCATCGCCCGCCACGCGGGGGCGAGATTCGTCGTCGTCACCGACGTTAACCCCTACCGGCTGGAACTGGCCCGGAAGATGGGGGCGACCCTGGCGGTGGACGTCTCCAAGGGCGCAGACCTCCAGGCTGTGCAGAAAGAGCTGGGCATGAAGGAAGGCTTCGACGTCGGCATGGAGATGTCCGGCAGCCCCTCGGCCATACGCGACATGCTGGCCAATATGTGCCACGGCGGCAAGATCGCCCTGCTGGGCCTGCCCCAGCCGGACATGCTGATCGACTGGAACCTCGTCATCTTCAACGGCCTGACAATCAAGGGCATCTACGGCCGCGAGATGTACGAAACCTGGTACAAGATGACCGCCATGATCCAAAGCGGGCTGGACATCAGAGCGGTCATCACCCATCGCTTCGGCTACGCCGAATTTGAAAAGGGCTTCGAGGCCATGCGCTCCACCCACTCCGGGAAGGTCATCCTGAACTGGAACGAAACGGCTTGAACCACAAAGCTCACAAAGAGCACGAAGAAGAAGGAGATTAGTTGGGTCTGTGCACTTGGAGCAACCTGCCTCTTCAGGAAAACAAGAATAACATCGAGGTCACAGGAAACCCCAACATAGTCCTGTCTTCTTTGTGATCTTTGTGTTCTTTGTGGTTCAAGCCTTTTCTTTGTGGTCGAGGGAAATGCATGTACGGCAAGATCAAAGACCATCTGGCACAGGCAATCCAGGACATCCGCGATCAGGGCCTGTACAAGCAGGAGCGGATACTGGAAGGCCCCCAGGGGCCCCGCGTCAGCGTGGCCGGTCGTAGCGTGCTGAACCTCTGCGCCAACAACTATCTTGGGCTGGCGGCAGACCCCCAGGTTATCGCCGCCGCCCGGGCCGCCCTGGACCGCTGGGGCTATGGGCTATCGTCGGTGCGCTTCATCTGCGGCACCCAGCAGATTCACAAGGACCTGGAGAACGCCCTGACGGGTTTTCTGGGCACCCAGGACACAATCCTGTACTCATCTTGTTTCGACGCCAACGGCGGGCTTTTTGAAACTCTGCTGGGCGAAGAGGACGCCGTCATCAGCGACGAGCTTAACCACGCCAGCATCATCGACGGCATCCGCCTGTGCAAGGCCCAGCGGCTGCGCTTCAAACACGCCGACATGGCCGAACTGGAGGCTCGCCTGAAGGAGGCCGCGCCCGCCCGCTTCCGCCTTATCGCCACCGACGGGGTTTTCTCCATGGACGGCGACGTGGCCAACCTACCGGCCATTTGCGACCTGGCCGAGAAGTGCGACGCCCTGGTGATGGTGGACGACTCCCACGCCGTGGGTTTCATGGGCGCCACCGGCCGGGGAAGCCACGAGCACTGCGGCGTGATGGGCAGGGTGGACATCATCACCGGCACGCTGGGCAAGGCACTAGGCGGGGCCTCAGGCGGCTACACCTCCGGCCGGCGCGAGATCGTCGAACTGCTCCGCCAGCGTTCGCGGCCATACCTGTTCTCCAACACTCTGGCGCCGGTGGTGGCGGCGGCGTCCATCGCGGTCATCGCCTCGCTCTCGCGCACCACGGCCCAGCGCGACCGCCTGATGGAACTGACGCAGTACTTCCGCGCCGGCCTGGGCAAGCTGGGTTTCGCTATCAAGCCCGGCAGCCACCCCATCGTGCCGATCATGCTGGGGGAGGCCGCCCTGGCCCAGAAGATGGCGACCCGGCTGCTGGAACTGGGCGTTTACGTCATCGGCTTTTTCTACCCCGTGGTGCCGCGGGGCCAGGCCCGCATCCGCGTGCAGATATCCGCCGCCCACAGCAAGGACGACCTGGACTTCGCCCTCGACGCCTTCGGCCAGACTAAACGCGAATTGGGGCTGTGAGGAAAACAGCTTGAACCACAAAGCTCACAAAGAGCACGAAGTTGGAAGATAGGAGAAAAAGAGAAACAAGGCTTTTGATCTCTATGTCCTTACGAATCGTCCTTCTTGTCTTTCTTTGTGTTCTTCGTGATCTTTGTGGTTCAAATTCTTAGTCCCCGGTGCTGCGGAGTTTGAAGACGCCGCGGTCGAAGGTGGAGTCGTAGGTGGACTCGAAGTCCTCGCCGTCGGTGTGCCCGTCGTAGGTGTAAGTGCCGCCCGAGAGCAGCCCCAGGTTTTTCTTGCCCTTGAAATCCCACCGGCCATCCTGCCGCTTGACGGTAAAGACGACTTCGTAGGTAGAGGTGCCCAGCGGCGACTCGGCGGTGAAGGTGGCCTTGTAGTGGGTCTCGTCTGTCTTGGTGATGGCGGCGGAGAGCGCTCCGCCGAGGTTCTTGGTCGAACTGGCCCAGCGGCCATCCCACTTGCCGGCCAACAGGTCGGCCCGGCGGGTGGCGGTCGTAGCAGAGGGGCCAGTCGCCGTCGCCGGCCCGGAACCAGCTAGTCCGGAAGTCGCGCCCCGCCTCCGCCCAAGGTCCAACTCGCCCGCCGCGCCCCCGCAGCCGCAGCACTTAAAGAGTAACCCGGCGCCAAGTGCGATCATCGCGACCAGCACGGCCAAGAAGCCCATCAGCCACCTTCCCCACCGCGATTTTCCTGCCTCTTCTGCCATTTTCGTTTTCTGCGCCTCTCCCGGGCGCCGGCCCGCCGCCACACCCAGCCCCGCCGGCATGGAGCCAGAGCCTTTCCGCAATTCTACCCGGTTGACTTTCCCCCGCCAAACCTGCAAAATGGTTCACTCGACGCGCGGGCGTAGCTCAATTGGATAGAGCATCGGTCTACGGAACCGAAGGTTACAGGTTCGAGCCCTGTCGCCCGTAGTGAAAAGGCCGCCCTTGGGCGGCCTTTTCACTAGAGCGGAGAACAGTAGAACAGTTGAGCAGGCGAAAGAGGCAAAGCCAGTTCGATCGGCCTGGTCGCCGGGCAAGGATCGCTCGCTCACCCACGGTTTCCTCTCCACTTTCTCCTTTCTCGCCGTTGGGATATGCTACCGCCTGGAACAAATCTGATGGAAGGAATTCGATGCGCGAAGAACCTGTAAGAACCTTCGAGGAATTCGAGGAGAAAGCCACTGCTCTCTTGGAAGACCGGAAGAAGCGTAGTGAGACAAGGGGCTATTTCTCACCGGTGCTCTTTCGCGGCCAAGCTCAGGCGTCATGGAAACTGAAAACCACTCTTGAGCAGTGCTCGACCAAGCAGTATTCCCTAGAGGACTACTACATTGTCATGCGTTCCATCAGGTCCGAAGTGGAGTCCTGCACAGGGAGACGCTGGGATTTTCCAAGCCACTACTCAAACGAGAAGGATGCCATTCCTAATGCTCCTCAAGGCTATCCCTTCATGGCATATCTAAGGCACCATGGCTTTCCATCCCCCCTTCTGGATTGGACGCGCTCGTTTTACGTTGCCGCCTTCTTCGCCTTTCAGTCTTCAGAAGGCAACGACCTAAATGCGGCAATATACTCATTTATCGAATACCCCGGGACAGAGAAGGTAGGGTGGAAGGATCAGGCGACCATCGTGGGCGTTGGACCATACCTTACCACCCATGAACGGCACTTCCGTCAGCAAAGTCAATACACGTTCTGCAAGAAGTCGTTGGGCGATAGGTACGTTTACTGCAGCCATGAGGAAGCCTTCGCAAGAAATAATGACGGGCAAGACGTTCTGACCAAGTTTGTCATCCCGAAAACGGAAAGGGTCAACGTCCTGGATAAACTTCACATGATGAACATTACTGCCTACTCGTTGTTTGGAAGTGAAGAGAGCCTATTGGCATACATGGCTTACAAAGAGATTGAATGAGATTCCTGCGCAGCCACGTTCATCGCCCCAGGTGGTCTACACGATTTACTCTCACATCATAGTTCGCGCCCGCCAGCCGGGGTGATGCTCAAGGCTGGATATCCGCCAGGAGTTTTTGGGCCTGGGCGGCGGCGGGGGTGTCGGGGTATTTCTGGATGACGTCGCGCAGGAGCTGGGCGGCCTGGGAAGGCATCTTGTTGTCCAGGTAGGTCCTGGCCAGGTCCACCTGCTTCTGTGCCTGGTCGGGGCTGGCGGGGGCGACCGGGCTGGCCGGGGCGGAGGCGGTGGCGACGGCGGACGCGATTCCCCCGGAGATGTTTTCCGGTGTGACCACCCCGTCCACGGCCGGGGGCATCCACAAGTAAACCGGTTGAAGTTTGGCCAGGGCGGCGTTCTGCTGGGCGGTGAGTTGATCGACGGCGGCGGTGGCGTTGCGCAGCCTATCCAGAAGCGGCCGGCTGTCGTCGGCAAACTGTTTCTGCTTCTTCTTGAGGTCGTCCAGAGCCGGCTGCTCCTGGCGTATCTGGGCCCGGGCCCGGTCGCGAAGGATCATGCCGGATTCGGTGATATCGTCAGCCAACCTGTCCAAGTCCCGCCCCAGGGCACGGAGCAGCTTCTCGCTCAGGTCGATCTGGGCGGACATGTCGCGGTACTTCTTGTCGGCCTCCTCGGCGGCTTTGCGGGCGGCGGCCTGCTCGTCGGCCGCGGCGGCGAAGGGGTCGTGCTGGCGTCGCAGATCCTCGCCGAGACATTCGCGCGCGCAGGATTCTGGGTTCAGAGCTTTCCCGAGTTCAAGGCCGAGAGACGCGGAGCGCCGATCTCGGCGTTCCTGCGATGGGACGAGACGTCGCGCATTCACCGCCGCTACAAGGTGCAGGAGTGCGACGTCCTCGTCGTCGTCTCTCCCGCGCCGCCGTCGCCGGAGATCCTGGGCACCGTCAGGCCCGGTGGCCTGATCGTCTTGAACCGCGAGCCGCGCTTCCCGCACACGGGCCCGTTCGACATCGCGCGCGTTCCGGCCTCGCGTATCGCACTCGAGAACGACATTCTCTCCTCCGAAGGCCGGCCGATGGGCAACGTGGCCGTGCTCGGCGCATGCGTCAGGCTTCTCGTTCCGGACGGGCTCGCGTTCCTGGAGGAGGCCGTTGCGGCCCGCATGAGCGGCGCCATGGCCGACGCGAACGTCGTGGCCGCCAGAGAGGGCTACGCGCGGTGCGCGAAACAGCACGCGGTCGCAGGCGACACGCCGGTCGAGCTGTCGCCCGGCCCCGAGCACGCCTCAGCGCGACGACGGAGCCGGCCGCTCTTCGCCGTGAGCACGACGGACTCCCGCGGCAACCACACCGGTACCTGGTCGCTGGATCGACCCGTGCTGACGGACGAATGCACTGCCTGCGCCGTGTGTGCGCTTTTCTGTCCCGAGGGTGTGATCTCGAAGAACGACGGCTCGATGGTCGTCGACTACCTCTACTGCAAGGGCTGCGGCATCTGTGAGGTCGTGTGTCCTGTTCGGAATGCGATCGCGATGGAGCCGGTGAGCGCGTGAGCCAGACGCTGCCGCACGGGCGCGTGGTGCTGACGTCCAATGACGCGGCGGCGCACGCCGTGATGCTCGCACGCGTCCGCGCGATCGGCTGCTACCCGATCACGCCGCAGACGCTCATCGTCGAGCGGCTCGCGGAGCTCGTCGCGGGACGGGACGACATCGAGTACGCGAATCTCGAGAGCGAGCATTCGATGTTCGGCTACGTGATCGCGGCAGCGCGGGCCGGCGTGCGGACGTTCACGGCGACGTCTTCGCAGGGGTTGCTCTATGCGCACGAGCAGCTCCATCGGGCGTCGCGGGAGCGTGTGCCGCTGGTTGTCGTCGACGTCAACCGGGCAGTGTTCGCACCGTGGAGCATCGAGCCGGATCTCACGGACAGCATGAGCCAGCGAGACACCGGCTGGATCCAGCTGTACTGCTCCTCGGCGCAGGAGGTCCTGGACAGCGTCCTCTGCGCCTACCGGATCGCCGAGACCGCGATGCTGCCGGTGATGGTGTGCGCCGAGGGCTTTCTGCTCTCGCACACGTCGGAGGTCCTCGAGCTTCCGGACCAGGACACCGTGGACGCGTTCATTCCGGAATTCCACGCACCCGCGGACTGGCTGCTCGATCCGGACACGCCGAGCACGTTCTCCGCGATGCCGGAGCCGAACGACTACTACGCCTTCCAGCGCAACGTCGCGGCTGCGATGGACGACGCGCGCGGAATCGTCGAGGCCGTCGCCTCGGAGTTCACGTCGCACTTCGGGCGCGAGAAGATCGCTGCACTCGAGCTCACCGGCAATCCCGACGCCGACACGGCGCTGGTCGCGATCGGGACGATCGCGGACTCGGCGCAGGAGCTCGTCGACGGCAACGACGACCTCCTCGTCATCCGTGTCCACACGTACAGGCCGTTCCCGGCGGCGGAGCTGTCGGCTGCGCTGGCACGCGCGTCCTATGTCTCGATCATCGACCGCGCGGCCGCCTTCGGCTCGCTCGGCCCACTCGGCGCCGACGTGCGGTCGCTCGAGCTCGGGCACGCGAAGGCCGCCGTGAACTTCGTCTGCGGGTTGGGCGGAGCAGACGTGACTCCCGCGACGCTGCGCTGGGCCGTGAAGCAGACGCGATCGAGCGGCGTGCAGGGAGGCCTCGCGCCCATTTACGTCCCGGAGGGGGTGTAGCGATGCCCGCCTGGCTCGAGGAGATCGTCGCGGAGGAGAAGCTCCTCCTTCCCGGCAACAGCGCCTGCGCAGGCTGCGGACCGGCGATCAGCATCCGTCACGTGCTCGACGGCCTCGTTGCGGCGAAGCCTGAGTCGAAGATCGTCCTGGTGATCCCGTCCTCGTGCTGGACGATCATCGCCGGCGTCTTTCCCGTCAATGCATTCGGGGTCTCCGTCCAGCTGACGCCGTTCGCCTCCGCGGCAGCGGAAGCGTCGGGGATCAAGGCGGCGTTACGGCTGCTCGGCCGTGATGACACGACCGTGGTCGTCTGGGGCGGAGACGGCTCGACGGCCGACATCGGGTTCTCCGGCGTGTCGGCGGCCGCGGAGAGAAACGAGGACATCGTCTACGTTCTCAACGACAACGAGGCGTACATGAACACCGGCAACCAGAAGTCCGGCGCGACCCCGGAGGGCGCCTGGACGACGACGACGCCGGCCGGCGCGCCGAGGGCCGGGCAGAAGAAGGACATCGCGCGGATCATGGCGGCTCACGGGATTCCGTATGTCGCGACGCTCGCGCTGGGATCGGTGCCGATGCTGCGGGACTTCAGAGCGAAGGTCACGAGAGCCGCCGAGGTGCGCGGCTTCCGCTTCCTGCACATCTTGAGTGGTTGCCCTCCCGGCTGGAGATATCCGACGTCGCAGTCCACCGAGGTGGCGCGGCTGGCGGTCGAGTCGCGGTACTTCCCGCTCTTCGAGTGCGACGGCGGAGAGTGGAGGATCACGTTCCAGCCGAAGCAGCCACTGCCGGTCCGGGCGTTCCTCGAGACCCAGGGACGCTTCAGCCACCTTTCGTCAGACGAGATCGACTCGATCCAGGCTCACGTCGACGAGCGCTGGAATCTGCTCGCCGGCCTGGCTCGCGGCAGGGTGTGAAGGCGCCGCCGGCGGCGTCGCACTGGCCGTCGGACTGACCCGGCGTTTCACCCACAGGTAGGCGTCGACGAGGGGGACGCCCGTGTTCGCCGTCGGCCGGAGGCCGAGGCCCGACGCCGGGTTGTTGCCGTGATGGCTGCGTCGATCCGAGGAATAGTTTCCGCTCCGCGCGCCGTCATAGTTGTCGACGAGTCGCAAACGGCGACTCCTGCGGACAGGAGGAACGGCAATGACCACCGCAACCGCGACCGCCGTCACGACCCAGACCCACCGCGTCTGGATCAAGGCCCCGCCGGAGGCGATCTGGCAGGCGTTGACCGACCCCGAGTGGATCGGCCGTTACGGCTACGGAAGCCGCGTCGACCTCGAGCTGCGGCCCGGCGGCGTGTACCGCGCGAACTCGACCGAGGAGATGCTCGCGTTCGGCGCTCCGCCGGTGATGGTCGAGGGCGAGGTGCTCGACGTGGACGCGCTGCACCGGCTCGTGCAGACGTGGCACGCGCTCTTCGAGCCCAGGACGGCGGCCGAGCCGGTGACGAGGCTCATCTACGAGCTCGAGCCGCTGAAGAGCGGCGTCACGAAGCTGACCGTCACGC
>PMYM01000033.1:0-2917 GCA_003171235.1 Phycisphaerales bacterium
ACTTACGGGCAAGATGCCCGTGCAACGGTAAAACGACCTTTTCAACGGGCTGCTAGAGCAGACTGGTTCGCCCGGCAGGTGGCCAACTCCCGACCGGCCTGCCCGCTCGCACGAAGCATCGCCGGGCTTGATCGGCTGTCGGCTATCCGGTTTGCACACTTGATTTTCATAATATTGGGGTTTACATTCTCTTCGGTTTTGAGGATGATCGGCAAAGTTTGAAGGGCTGGCTTGGCGTGGCGGAGGATGCCGCGCCCGATGGCTGGGCAAGGGCCATCCAGCCGCGGGAGTTGACGGAATCGGCGGCCGCATAGGGCGATGCGGCTGCGGAGGCGGCCCCAAGCCGAAACACTGAGTTGAAACTGTTTTTTTTGTTTTCCTTGCCCGCTGCCGCCTGTTAGAATTAGTATGGAAGGCGGCAAGAGCGAGAGCCTGTTCAAGTCCATCTCGCCGGCGCCGCCGGATGCGCTGTCGGTAAGAGGCATATTAAATCCCTATCTCGGCTGAAAGAGGAGCGAGGCCATGAGCAAACATCGTCGAGCATTTACGCTGATCGAACTCTTGGTGGTGGTGGCGATCCTGGCGCTGCTGGTGTCGCTGCTTATGCCCAGCCTGCAGCAGGCCAGGAAGGCCGCCCGCAAGGTAGTCTGCATGACCAACCTGGGCATCATGGGCAAAACGATGACGATGTACGCCGAGACGTTTAAGAAAGGCGTCCCGGTAAGCAACAACAACGCCCTTTGGACCAGCGCACCCTACAACCAGCTCTGGTTCATGCGGGTGCGTATCATGAAAGGTTACCCGGCGGGCCTCAACCCGGTGAGCGACAGGACGACTTTCGAAAGCCGCGGCGGAAAGTTGGTGGTCTGCCCCGACGATCCGGAATATAGCACCCAGCCTCCCTGGAACCTTGAAGGCTACACCAGTTACGAAATGAACATGAATGCCTGCGGCGGTTTGTGGAACGATGAACCTGCGGGACACAACGCCCCGCCCGACCCCAACAATCCGCCCTACGGTCCGACCATCGACAACATCATTCTTCCCAGCAGCGTAATACATGTCATGGACGCGGGTGTTCATGCCACGCCCTGGGGGCCGAGCAAAGACTTCTGGGTCGCCGGCACAGGTATAATGAATCTGGATCCAAATAGCGGCGGCTTCTGCACGGCAAACCATAACGGCAATTCCAACACGCTTTACTTTGATGACCATGTAAAATGGGCCTCCCTGGCCGATGTCAGCTACGACAAAACCAAACCCTGGGCCACCAATGAAATGTACTTCCGCTGGTATGGAATGGTGCCCAACAATCCGGGTACGACCGAACAGGATTGGAATGACTGGTGGTATCCCGGTCACCATCCGTAGGCTCAAGACAAGAGACGTGTAGTTGCGGCCGCGGCATCTGGGCGCCGGCGGGCAGGGTTGTGCATGGCCCCAAATGGCGCAGTTTTTTGGCACAAGAGCGATCCTGACAGGAGAAATAAATGCGATTTCAGCGGCAACGAAACCTCGCCGGCGGCCTCTTGAACCTGTCCTCCTCCGCCAGCAAGATCGGCGTGGCGGTCGGGGCTATAGCCGTAATCGGCGTTTGCGGCTTCCTCATCTGGCGAGGCTTGATCCGCCAACAGCCTCCCCCTCCCCCGCCGACCATGGTAACAGTCATGGAATGCGAGAAGTGCCATAACAAGAAGGAGTTCTCCCAGGCTGAGCTTACGGAAATGGGTAAAGAGAAAGTAATGGCAATGGTTATTAACGGGCTGGACTGCCCAAAGTGCAGTGGCGACAAGACGATGAAGCTGACCATCGAATGCCCCATCCCGACCTGCCACTTCCATTATCTGCAGGTTGCGTCTGGCGAGAATATCTGCCCCAAGTGCGGCGCGAATTATACCAAGGCCAGAATAGCCAACCCATAGTCCAACGGCAGGCCCTCTTCATCAACACCCCCTAGGGTGGGAGTAATCGGCCGAAAGCCCAGCTCCCACCTTTTTCTTGCGCGGACCCCGCCGGGCAATTGAAACTCACCGGTGAGAGGCCCGTGCCACAGGCGTAACAATCTGTTATCATCGCCGCAGGATGAATTCCCCCGCGGACAACCAGCTCGNNTGGGCGACTTCTACGAGACCTTCTACGAGGACGCCAAGCTGGTAAGCCGGGTGCTGGGGCTGGCCCTGACCAGCCGCTCCAAGGGGGCATCGGCCGTGCCGCTGGCCGGGCTGCCCTACCACGCCCTGGACGGCTACCTGGCCAGGCTGATCCAGGCCGGCCACCGCGTGGCCATATGCGAGCAGGTGGAGGACCCCGCCCAGGCCAAGGGCCTGGTCAAGCGCGACGTGGTGCGGCTGATAACCCCCGGCACGCTCACCGAGGATAACCTGCTGGACCGCCGGGAGGGCAACTTCCTGGCCTGCCTGTTCGACCCGAGCAACTCGGCCGTGGCCGGCCCGGGCGCCCCCGGCGCCGGCGGAACCGCTTCGGGCGGGAATGCCCGCCAGGTGGGCATTGCCTGGGCGGAGCTGTCCACCGGCAGTTTCCAGACCATGCTCGCCCCGGCCGCCAACGCCGTGGACGAACTTGTCCGCATCCACCCGGCCGAGGTGCTGGTGAGCGACGGCTCGGCCTTGGACAGCCCCGCCTTCCGCCAATCCCTGCGGAGCTGCCTGGGGGCGACCCTCACCACCCGCCCGCCCTGGGCCTTCGACGCCAAGGCCGCCCTGGACCTGCTCAAAGACCACTTCAAGACCGCCACGCTGGAGGGCTTCGGCTTCGACGGCTACGAGCCATCGCTCTCGGCCGCCGCCGCCATCGTCGATTACCTGCGCGAGACCCAGAAGAACGCCCTGGACCACCTGGTCGCCCTGCGGAAGTTCGACCGCGGCAACTGCCTGCTGCTGGACGCCAACACCATCCG
>PMYM01000033.1:2973-19536 GCA_003171235.1 Phycisphaerales bacterium
TCCGACATCCTGGCCCGCCAGGACGCGGTGGAGGAACTCGCCGCCGACCCGGCGCGCCTCTCCGCCCTGCGCGAACACCTGGCCAACTTCAGCCAGATCGACCGCATCGCCGCCAACATCGCCCTCTGCCGTGTCAAGCCGCGCGAGCTGCTGGGCCTGAAGGAAAGCCTCGCTCGCCTGCCCCAGATGGCCAAGCTCACGGAGAGCTGCCACAGCGGGCTGCTGAGCGGCCTGTCGGGCCTGGCCGGCAAACTTGCCCCCACCTGCGAACTGATCGCCCGCGCCATCCACCCCGACGCCCCGCCGCTGCTGCGCGAGGGCGGCGTCATGGCCGACGGTTTCGACGGCGAACTGGACCGCCTCCGCCGCGTCGGTTCCGACGGCCAGAGCTGGCTGGCCCAGTACCAGGCCCAGCAGGTCGCCCGCACCGGCATCGCCAGCCTGAAGGTCGGCTACAACAAGGTCTTCGGCTATTACCTGGAAGTCACCCACACCCACGCCCAGAAGGTGCCGCCCGACTTCGTCCGCAAGCAGACCCTCAAGAACGCCGAGCGGTACATCACCGATGAACTGCGCCGATACGAGTCGGAGGTGCTCACCGCCCAGGACCGCAGCCTGGCCCTGGAGGCCCATCTCTTCGAGAGCGTGCGGGCCGAGTTGGCCCAGGCCGTGCCACTGCTCCAGGCCGCCGCCGCCGCCGTCGCCGCCCTGGACGTGCTGGCGGGCTTTGCCCACCTGGCCAACGCCCGCCGCTGGCGAAGGCCCAGCATCACCCAGGAGCCCCTGCTGCACATCGTCGCCGGCCGCCACCCCGTGCTGGAGGAGGCCCTGGGCCAGAAGTTCGTGCCCAACGACGTCCACTGCGATGCCGACAACCGCCTGCTCATCATCACCGGGCCCAACATGGCCGGCAAGAGCACCTACATCCGCCAGACCGCCCTGCTGGTGCTGCTGGCCCAGACCGGCTCGTTCATCCCGGCCGAGTCGGCCACCATCGGGCTGGCCGACCGCATCTTCGCCCGCGTGGGCGCCGCCGACGAACTGGCCGCCGGCCTGTCCACCTTCATGGTCGAGATGCTCGAGGCCGCCAATATCCTCAACAACGCCACCGCCCGCAGCCTGGTCGTGCTGGACGAGCTGGGCCGCGGCACCAGCACCTACGACGGCCTGGCCCTGGCCTGGGCCGTGTCCGAGCACCTGGCACTGCGTCTGCGCTGCCGGTCGCTCTTCGCCACCCACTACCACGAGTTGACCGAGCTGGAGGAACTCATCGACGGCGTGGCCAACCTCAACGTCGCCGTCCGCGAGTGGGCCGACGAGGTGATCTTCCTGCACAAGATCGTCGGGGGCTCGGCCGACCGCTCCTACGGCGTGCACGTGGCCCGCCTGGCCGGCCTGCCGCGCGACGTGCTGGAGCGGGCTCGCCAGATCCTGCCCAAGCTCCAGGCACACCTGGCCGAGGGGCTGGACGTGCCCGCCCTGGCCAAAAAAGCCGCCACCGCCCAGATGAACCTCTTCGCCGACCCGGCCAGCCGCGTCGCCCGCGCCATCAAGGACCTCGACCTGGACAACCTCACCCCCCTGGCCGCACTGGACCTGCTCCGCAAGTTCAAGACCCAACTGTGAACCCAGTGCGGAGTGCGGAGTCGTAGGGCGGGCACCCCGCAAACCCGGCGCCTACGGGGCCTTGACTTGCCTGGCCGATATAGTAAGATACTCAGGCTGTCGCTATCTTCCCCGATAGCTCAACGGTAGAGCGATCGGCTGTTAACCGATAGGTTCTAGGTTCAAATCCTAGTCGGGGAGTTATGATTCCGGTTGCGAAACAACGCGACCGGCCCGATCAGCCCGCTTTCCTTCGCCGGAACACCGCTGTTCCTCAACGCCTTCAACCGCGTGGAGGAGTTCACGGCCGCCAACGGCCTCACGCAGACACCGCATGCATGAGCTTTGCAGAGAAGTCGCAATGACGAAGAAGCGTTTGTCGATACCCAAGAGCATGGAGAAGCGGGCCTTCCAGCAGGCGGGATCGCGATGTAGCTTCTGCGATGAGGCCGAAGTGGCGGCGTTGCAGGTTCACCATATTGACGGCGACCCGGCCAACAACGTCCTCGACAATCTCCTTGTCGCATGTGCTTCGTGCCATGCAAAGGTGACCTGGGGCATCATCTCGGAGACCGATGTCCGCGCCAGAAAACGCGACTTGGCAACTGCTTGCCGAAACCACAATCAGGCCAACCCAGCGCCAGCCGTCCAAGTGACAATCACGGATTCCAGGTTTCGTGGCGACATTGCCCAGAATATTACGAAGATCATAGCTCGCGGCTCGCCTCGCGTGGTGCATCCGCCGGGTTCGCTTGGCGCAGACCTCCGCAAGAAGGGCTACGTTGACTACCTGATTAGCCAGTACTTTAGATTCAAGAAGGCGGAAGCATCATACGGCGTTCGACGCCCGTTCAACCACGCCGAGATACATCAGACGATTCAGCGGGAGTTCGGGCACAAGACGTTCTTCATGCCAGCGGAATTCTTTGATCGACTCGTAGAGTTCCTGTACCACCGGCTTGACCAGACAGTGCTGGGACGGAATAACCGCAGTCGGGGCGTAGCAAATTACCACACCTTCGAGGAGCACATCGCCAAGTAGTCCGCGTGCGCGGGGTCGGGACGTTGGCCGATGAATGCGCGCCCGGAGCGGAATCTCGCAGCATCTATGTCACGAGATGTACTTCTGTCCGCGCGGCTGAAGCAGGCCAATCCCGAGGGAAGCTTGTCCGTTGAACATCCCGCCGAGAGGCTTGATCTTCTGAAGGCATGGCACTGGTCGAATGCGGTCAGGATGGCACCACTCGTAGGTGGCGAAGTTCATGACCTTCTCAGCGTGGTCGCTGACATGGTTGAAGAACCGGATAGGCTCGACCGCAGAATGCTTGTCCGAGACGGCACGGCAAAGGTGATGCACGGTGAAGATCACGCCGATCACCGGGACAGCGGGGAACACCCTTCTGGCCATGTCCAACTGGTACTGAAGGTTGCCCTTCGCCCCGTCGAGATTCGCCGGCTCAAAGTCGTCGCAGAGCTTCGCCTCAAGAACGGCCAGAAGCCGACTCGCGTAGTCCGTCGCTACCGTGATATCCGGCAGCTTACGGTGGTCGTCTTCATCCAGCGAGCCGATATCGCCGCCAAAGTCCTTCACGAGCGACGAGTACGACTGTTCACCGTACACGCGATGCCCCGTCTTCAGGTGGCCGGTGGAAGCACGCGACAGCGCCGCAATCGACTCGGCGACGAACCACACCTCGCGCTTCGGCCCATTCACGATGTGCCAGAAATCGTCTCGATGCGACAGATGGGAACTCACAACATCCCAGAAGTAGTCCGGTGTGAATGGGGTCGACATCAAGAAGCTCCCTTCTCGGGTTCGGACTCCAGGTCGTCTTGCGGTTCCGCAGGCGGGGAGGAAGCGTCTGCCGTGCCTTGGCCAGCGCCGGCGCGGAATTCGTGCGGGATGCGGAAGGCATCAAGGTCCTTGGTGCAAAGCCGTCCCTCGCCCGTAGCCCAGTTGTCGGGAGCCTTTCCGCCCGCGTACAGGCGCAGCGCGTTCCAGATCAGCGGCTTGAGAACGCGGTCGAACGCCTCCGCGCAACGAGCGCACAGAAACAGCTTGTTCTCAATCTTGTGGACGCCGCTCACGATGTGTGACTCATGAAGGCCGAGGTTCGCCAGGACGGGGGTGCATCCTCCGCAGATAGCGCACCCGCGACCCGCCGGGCCCTGGATGTGCTGTTCCCGCGCCTTCGCCGTTCTGGTTCTGTTTCTGTCTGGCATGTCGCTTCCTTCCGGCTGAACCGGGGCACATGACGAAACCGTACCGGCCAGCGGCGGAATAATCAACGGTTTCGGGGGCGCGGTCATCGTTCCGACATCGTCGCTTTGGCATTGACTCCGTCAGGCCGGGCGGGTAGATTTCGGATACGTGACAACCCTGGCGCGACCGAACGCCACTCGGAATCCGTTACGTGCGTGGTTCTAACGAGTTGCGGCAATCCGAGATTCGAGAGTGGCTATGGACTGAGTTGCGTTCGGGGAGTTCTTCGACTCGCTTCGCTGGTCCGTTGGCAGTGCGGCGAGTCTTTCTTGTCAGGCGGATTCGTGCTGCCTGCTTCGGGGCAACCATGAACGGCCAGACACGAATTACAGTCAGGCGAGAAACGAGTTACCCCGACAGGTTGCGCGCTTACAAGGTTCTTCTGGACGATGCCGCCGTTGCCACGGTGCGTGCCGGCGGGTCCGTCACTATCCCCATTGCTCCTGGGGAGCACAGGCTCGAGATTCTGATTGACTGGTGCGGCAGCGAGGCCCTTCATTTCGAGGCGCTGCCGGAAGAACACGTTGCTTTCGCGTGCGGCAGCAACATGACCGGATGGCGTGCTCTATTTGGGATCTTCTTTGTTCTCTTCAGCCCGCGACAGTACCTCTGGTTGCGAAAAGGAACTACCGTCGCTTTCCCCTGAACCTTTCATCAAATGCCTGCCCCACACGCCGCAGTGAAATCGCCGCCAGAGTGAGCGTGTGCCGGCTGGGCGTTGGGCAGGGACGCTGGCCAGACCAGCGCCTTCTCCCGCCGGCCGGCGGAGAAACCCGCGCCGTCGCTGACGGGCACGACGCAGACGGCATCCAGACCCTTAGCAGGGCTTGGCGGCCGACTTCCATGTATGCCGGGCGCGACGGGCTTCTTTCCTGCCCGCGGTGGTGCCCAGCCTCGTCTCGATCTGGTTGGCAATCTGACGACCGGAAGCTGCCCATGTTTGGGCGTTCCTGCCGCCCATGGCCAGTTGGAGCTCGATCCGGTCCCTCCGGATGATCGTCGGGTCGGTGGGATGCTCGATGTTGCCCCGGCCGATGTTAGACTGCTCGATGTGCGTCGCCAGGCCTTCATTGGCTGACTGCTGGAGATGTTTTTCCAGGACGGCCTCTCCGCGCGGCCCCACCGGCAGGCCCACCGTTCCGCGTTCAGCCGCGAGGCTATCGGGGCTGTGCCGTCGCTGCCAGTGCAACTCGATGATGTCTCTGACGATGTCATGTAGATACTCATGGTCGCTGACGTCGTCACAGAAGCGATGGATCAACGCGGTCTTCAGGCCGGGATCGACTGCCAGATTCGCCGACCGCGCCAAACGCAGCAGGATGTCCGTGTTAAAGGCGTTGATGGCGTACCCCCAGGTGGACTGCGAATCCATGCCGTGCATTCTCGCCTGAAGTCGCAGCAGTATGGCCAGAGTCCCAGAGGCATACTCCTGTGGCCCGGAGCCGCCCCAAACGAGATAGATGAAGGAGGCGATGGCCTCCGCGGCGCGGTCCAGGCGCGAGTCGCGGGCCTTCTGCCCCAACGCGGGGTGGGCTGTCCGGTTGGCCCAGTCCTCTTTGGCCATCTGCTCGGCCATCTGTCTCAGATGGCATCCGAGACGGTCCGGCTTAAGCACATATTCCTTGATCGCTTTGAGCGTATCATTACATGCTCCAGCGGACGGGCGTATCTTTGAAGGCGTCACAACCCGAATTGCGTCCTTCGTGATTTCCTCGGTTAGCATTCCGTGCTCCTTGCAGGTATCCATAACAGCCTCAGTAACCGGAATGTTTCCCCGAACATTCCTTTTGCGCCTATTCCAGGAGGCATCTTGGACAGGCCGCCGCCGATCGTGCGCAACGAGAGCGAACCGGAGAGAACCACCGTTGCGAAAGCCTGGCTGGTCAGCCAATGGCAGGAATGACCGAACTCAAACGCACCTGATCCAGGAGGACAGATCTTTGCCACTTCCAAGAACTCACTGGCGACCCGTATTTTACTCTTTTTTTTGCGGCTTGTCGAGCAGCAAATGCACAATTCCCGGATTCTTGAGGATTTTCTTGGCTTGACCGCGTGCAAATACTCGAACACAGCCCAACCGCGGGCAAGATGCCCGTGCCACGGTAAAATGACCTTTTTCAACGGGTTGCCAGCGGGTTTTGTCATGACCGGGCCGCCCGCCGGCGAAAATTCCGGGATTTCGCGACACACCCCGCCCTGTTCCCGCGAAGGAATAGTGACCCGCGGGGCGGGTTCCGGCGCCCCAAAGCGGACTTTTGGGAACGCAAAGGCAGGTTCGCGCGTCTCACTCGGTAGAATGGCGGCCAGGACCGGTCACCCGGACAGGCTGTACGGCTGGGAGTCAACCATCGCGGTGGAAGACGGGCACATGAGCGACCAGCGCGACCTGCGGATCGCCCAGGGCCTGCGGGCGGGCAGCAGCGAGGCTTGGGCTGCGCTGTACGAGGCCTACTTCGACCGCGTCTGGCAACTGGCGGCCAGGGCGATCGGCCCGCACGCGGCCGACGTGGCCGACGTGGTTCAGGAGACGTTCCTGGGGGCGGCCCGCTCGGCCCGGACCTATGACGTGGGGCGTGGGTCGCTGTGGTCCTGGCTGGGCGGCGTCGTCCGCAACCAGGTGGGCAACTACTTTCGCAACAAGAGCCGGGCCGGCAGATTACAGCAGGGGGGCGACCTGCACCCGGCGGTAAGTGGAACGCTGGCCGAGCGACTGCGTCAGGGCACGCCCAGCCCACAGGGCGGCCCCATCGCGGCCGAGGAGGCCGCCATCGTGCGAGCCACGCTGGCCGGCCTGCCGGAAGACTACCAGTCGCTGCTGGCGGCACGGTACTTCGAGGGCGTCTCCATCGAGGAGATGGCTCGCATCGGGAATTGCACCGCCTCGGCAGTTCGGTCGAAACTGGCCAGGGCCCGCCGGGGGTTTCGTGAGGCTTACATGCGGGTCCTGGCCTTTGAGGGCGACGGGAGCGGGAACACCCCATGAACACCAATAATGACGATCACGACGAGGAGATCCTCCAGGATGTCTTTGCATCCCTGGGCAAGGACGCCCCCTCGCCCGATCCGGCCTTCCGGCGCAGGCTGTACGCCCAGTCGCTGGCCGCCTTCCAGGCCTCCTCCCCCTCCGCGGAGAGGGAGACCCAAACGTCTGATGACCAGGCCGGCGGCGGCAAGGGGCCCGCCGGGCGGCGTTCCACGAGAAGCTCTCGCCTGATAGTGCTGGCATGGCGGGGCGGGATCGCCACGGCGGCTGCCGCCGTGATCGTCGTGTTTGTCTGGTTCCTGGCGTCGCCGCACCCGGCCGCGGCCCAGCCCACGCTGGCAGCGGCGCTGGAAAAGCTGGCCGACTCCAAGACGGTTCACCTGCGCATCGCCCAACCGGACAAGACGGCCGAGGCGTGGTTCAGCCAGCCCGGCCGGCTGCGGAAGAACGATCCCGACGGCACCTACCTCATCGCCCGGGACAATAAGGCCTGGCAGGTGGACGAGAAGGCCAACCAGGCGGCGTCGCGGTCCGTCGCCTTCCTCCACGGCGACAAGCCACGCCTGGACGCCCTGGCCCTGCTGGAGCTGGGCGAATCCAAGGACCTGCCCGCCGCCCTGGGCAAGCCCGCCGTCGAGCGCGCCCAGCGTGACGGGGTGGCATGCCTGATCTACCGGGCCGATATTACGCTCCCCCGCGGCCCGGCCCGCCTGGAGGCCGTGGTCGACGCCGCCACGCTATTGCTGCGCTCGCTGGAGATCACGGTCGACCGCGACGGCAAGGTCACGCCCGTCGCCACGCTTACCGTGCTGGACGTCAACCAGCCGGTCGGCGAGGACCTCTTCATCGTGGGCGATTCGCTGACCGAGGACGGCCGTATCGGCAAGCTCGTCGACGCCCAGGGCATCGTCTCAGTCAAGCCGGTAATGGCCGCCCGCTGGACGCCTGTCAGCGAGGGCATGATCCTCAAGCCCGGCGACTGGGTCCAGACCGACGTTCGCGGGGCCAACGCGGCCGCCGTGCGGCTGGCCGGGCAGGCCGAGCTGGTCGTCGGCCCCGGCAGCCTGGTTGAACTGGCCACGCCCCAACGGATTCGCCTGGCCGACGGCGAGATCAAGCTCGTCGGCGCCCAAAAGGCCCCCATCCAACTGCTGGGCCCGGGCGACCAGAAGGCCCAGGTCACGGACCGTAGCGTCTACCGCGTGCAGAACGAGAAACTGGTGCGCCTGGACAAGGATCCGCCTTGGCTGAAGGGCTTCGAGGGCCGCGAGGTCAACGACGCCATCGGCTCGCTGGTGGCCAAGATCGACGGGCGAAACGTCCCGCTCACCGTCGGCTACCACAAGGTCACGGTCGATATCCGCGACCAGATCGCCCGCACGGTGGTCGAGGAGTCGTTCGCCAACCACACCGACGCCCGGCTGGAAGGGGTGTTCTACTTCCCGCTGCCGCAGGACGCGTCGATCTCGGGCTTCGGGATGTGGATCGGCCAGGAACTTGTGGAGGCCGACATCGTCGAAAAGCAGCGGGCCCGCGAGATCTACGAACAGATCCTCCGCGAGCGGCGCGACCCGGGCCTCTTGGAATGGTCCGGCGGCAACCTGTTCAAGGCCCGCGTGTTCCCCATCGAGGCCCACTCGGAAAAGCGCATCAAGATCAGCTACACGCAGGTGCTGCCGATGCGGGGCAGCGCCTACCGCTACAGCTACTCGCTGCAGAGCGAAATGCTCAAGCTCCATCCGCTGCGCGAACTGCAGTTGGACGTGAAGATCAATTCAACCCTGCCGCTCAAGTCGGTCGCCTGCCCGACCCATACGGCCCGCATCGACCAGACGAAGAATTCCGCCCACGTCGAGTTCGCCGCCCAGGAGTACACGCCCACCCGCGACTTCGAGGTCGCCGTCGAGGCCGACTCCAAGGGCGCCGACGTCGTGCTGGTCCCCCACCGCCGGGGCGAGGACGGCTACTTCATGCTCCTGCTTTCGCCCCCCCCCGGCCAGGGCGGCGCCTGGCAGCGCGACATCCTCCCCGACACGCCCGCCGATCCGCCGCAGGAGTTGCTCATCCTGGCCGACACGTCGGCCTCGATGGACCCTTCGCAGCGGGCCGCCCAGGCGGAATTCATCGCCGCCCTGCTGACCGCGCTGCGGCCCACGGACACGTTCAACCTGGCCGCCTGCGACGTGGACTGCGACTGGGTCTTCGACAAGTCCGTGACGCCCGAGGCCAACCGCATCGCCGCCGCCCGCGATTTCCTAGGCGCCCGCGACTCGCTGGGCTGGAGCGACCTGGACAAGGCGTTCGCGTCGGCCCAGGGCCGCTGCGGCCCGCGGACCAGCGTCGTCTACGTCGGCGACGGCATCGTGACCACCGGCCAGGCCGACCCGGTCGCCTTCGCCCAGCGGCTCAAGCGCCTGCACGAAGGCAAACAGGGGACGTTCTACGCGGTGTCGGCGGGCAGCCTGTACGAATCGGGCGTGCTCAAGGCGATAGCCTCGCTGGGCGGCGGCTCGGTGCGGCAGATCAGCGGCGAGCACGGCCCGCGCGCCGCGGCGCTGGAACTGCTTGGCGAGACGGCCCGGCCGCCCCTGCGCGACCTGAAGGTCCAGTTCAAGGGCATCCGCACCGCCCGCGTCTACCCGCAGGAGTTGCCCAACCTGCCTGAGGGCTCCCAGCAGATCCTGCTGGGCCGCTACCTGCCCGAAGGGGCCGACCAGTCCGGCGAGGTGATCGTCACCGGCACGCGGGCCGGCCAGCCCGTCCGCTACAGCTCCCCCGTCTCGCTCAAGGACGCCGAGCAGGGCAATTCGTTCATCCCCCGCCTGTGGGCCCGGCTGCACCTGGACATGCTGCTGGCCCAGGGGGCCGGCCCGGCCATCCAGGACGAGATCGTCGCCCTCTCCGAAGAGTACCACATCATGACGCCGTACACGTCGCTGCTGGTGCTGGAGAGCGACGCCGACCGCGAGCGGTTCAAGGTGCAGCGCCGCTTCCTGATGCGCGACGGCGAGAAGTTCTTCGCCCAGGGCCGCGACAACGCCAACTATGACCTACTCCAGCAGCAGATGAAGCGGGCGGGCGCCTGGCGGATCGGCCTGCGCCGGGCCGTGCTCGGGCAGTTTGGCAACCTCGGCCGCGACCCGCGGATATTCCAGGAGCAGTACCGGCTTGGTCCACGCGTAGAGTCCTGGGGAGGCTTTGGGAAGACCGGTTCATCGTTTACGTATGCCACATCCGGTGGTTCCGGCGGAAGCGGTTCTTACAAGGACGCGCTCGACGTCACTGATCTCTTTCTCGGCGACAATAGCGAACCGGGCCGCTACAACGGCGCCCGCGACTTGGGCGAGCGATCCTGGTTGGAATCCGGCGACAGGTCGCCCACCCCCACGGCCATACCGGGAGAGAGTGAAATCGAGAACCTCGACTTCAAAGGGGATCTAGGAGTTGAGGAAGACATACGTTATCTGCCGACTGGGAATGATCGTATCTGGAGTTCCAGCGAGGACATACTGGTACTGGGAGGGGATCTGGACGCAGGTGCCAAGACCGCGATGATGCCCCCGTCGAGTTCGTTCCAACACATGAGTTTCCTGGGCGATGATCGAGACAATTCGCTGCTCGCGTTGAGGAAACCGTCTGGTTCCATCGCCGATCCGTACAACGCGTATTGGCGAGACCACAGTCCAGTCGAATACCCATACACGCAGTGGCTGAGCACGCTCTTCCCGCCTTTGCCCTCTGCCGCCAAGGAGCCGCCGGCGCTAGCGCAGCGCTGGCCGGCCGAGGCGAGGGCCATCTCCGACAGCCTGCTGCGCAAGGACGCCCTGGCGGCGCTGAAGGACGGCCTGGTGGTTGACCACCAGGTGGATTCGTTCGACACCCAGGCCGACCAGCTTGACGACCGCAACCGGTCGCTCTGGCTTGTTTCCGCAAAATCCTGGCTGGTCCGCAATGAGTACGACGGCCAGCAGACGACCATCCAGTGGTGCGACGGCAAGCAGCGGGCCGTGTTCAACGGCGGTTTCCTGCTTGGCCGCGCGCGGGCCGCCAAGCCCGAGGACCTCCAGAACCCGCCGCTGGACTTCGGCTACTACGCCTTCTCCTCGCTGGAGCGATCGTATTCGACCTGGAAGGTCGAGCTGAAGCCCCAGGGCGACAGCCGGGTCCTGCTGGTCCTGGTGAACCCCGGTTACCCCGCTTCTGACGTCCGCATCCTGGTGGACACCGCCCGGCACGTCGTGCTCAGCCTGGAGCAGCTCACCGACGGCAAGGTCACCAGCACCCAGAAACTCAGCGAATTCGTCGAGCTGGGCGGCGCCTGGTGGCCGGGGCGGATCGAGTCGCTGGACGACAAGGGCCGCCGCCTCAGCCTCACTACCGAGAAGCTCACTCCCGCGATGGCGGCCGACTTCGACCGGCAGTTCCAGGCCCAACTCGCCGACACGCCCAAGGTGCAGTTCATCGCCGAGCCGGGCCGCAAACTGCCCGACGCCAAGCGCTCGTTTGAACTGGGAAAGGCCGACTTCGACGACCACTTGACCATGCTGCTGCACTTTGCCCGCAGCCAGCAGTGGGATCGCGTGATGGAATACCTGTCTGCCGCCGAGAAACTCGCCGGCGACAAGCCGGGCATGCGGTGGGTCCGAGACGCCATGCTCCAGATCAGCCGCAAGCACGAGGACCTCAAGACTCACCTGCTGGCCAGGGCCGCCGAGTTGGCCAAGACGCCCACGCCCAGTCGCGAGGACCTGCCCCTAGCCCAGTACATGCTGGCTCAGGCCGGCGAGATTCTGGAGAACAACGAGGAATTGGCCATGCTCGATGGCCTCAAACCGGTCTTCGAGCGCCAACCCGCCCACGTCCAGGGCCTGAAGCAGTGGAATTCCCAGCGGGTGAATCTGCTCCAGCAGGTCGGGCGGAACGAGGAGGCCCTGACGCTGACCAAGCAGATGGCGGAGAAGTTCGGCCGCGACTGCTCGCTCCAGTTGCAATACGCCCAGGGCCTGGTCAACGCCGGGCGGCTCGAGGACGCCTACGCCTGGCTGGACAAGGCGCTGGCCGGAACGCAATGGCTGCCGCGCAACGAGGAATTCCTCCGCGGCCGGTACGCCGACATGCTCTTCAACGAGGGCCGCTACGAAGACCTGCTGGCCTGGACCCAGAAGTGGATGTCGCGGGAGCTGGACGACACCGGCGCCTACGGGTGGCGCCTCAGTTCTTTGATCCGCATGAGCCGCGAGGCCGATGCCGGCGACCTGATCGCCCAGTGGCTCAAGGACGGTCAGTCGCCGCAGCGCCTGCCGGGCCCGGTGGCCGGCCGGCTGAACGCGGCTGTAGCCCAGGCCCTCGGCCAGGGCTACAACATGTACTCTCAGCGGATCGAAGAGCAGTGGCTGGCCCCGCTGGCCGACACAGCATTGGCCCTGGCCCGCCACCCGTCGCACGCCTCCGTCGCCGACACGATCATGGACAACGGGCGGTTTAACCGGACCGACCAGGCCCGGCGCGTCCGCACGGCGGCCGTGGCGATGCTCCAGGCCGACATCGACAAGCTCACCCCGCAGGAGGTCCAGCGGCTGGTCGGGTGGGCCATGACGAACGACCCCGCCATCGAGATCGACGTGTGGAAGCGGATTGCCTCCGCCCTGCACAAGCGATGGTCCGCGACCGCCCAGCCCCAGGACAAGTACGCCCTGGGCCAGACGCTGGTGCAGATCCACGCCAACCGGCTCGATCCGGCCGACTACCTTGCCTTCCTCCGCGAGCAACTCAAGGACGGCCCGGCCACGTATAGGTCGCAGTACGCCGGGCAACTCTTTAGCGCCCTGATCGCCCAGCCCTGGGACAGTAAGCTTGAAGACGAGGCGCTGGGGATGATCGAGCAGCTCAGCGACGCCCAAGAGGCGCCCGAACGTCTCCTCTCGGCGGTGCGGGCGCTGCACACCTTCGACGACCGGATGGTCCAAGCCCGCTACGACGCGAAGATGAAGGCCCTGACGCATCCCGAGGAACTGCCGCGAACCGAGCTGAAAGCCAAGCAGGCGGAGAACCTGCGGCTGGCGCGGGTCGAACTGGCCGACCGCCTCGCCCGCGACCTGCCCAATCGCGGCGGAGGGATAGTCAAGTGGTTCGCCCTCGAGCGGCTGTACCTGGACGTCCTGGCCGGGCGCGACCTGGCCAAGGCTGCCGGGGAGTGCTGGGAGATCGCCGGCGAGCGGCCGCAGATGCTCGATCTGGACGAACACCCCCAACTCCTGCTGGAGGCGGTGTTGCGGGAGCGGGCGCTGGTGATGCTCGCCAACCTCGCCTGCCGCAAGGACGCCGCCCCGGCCCTGATCGACCAGTTGATCACGTACATCGACCGGGGCATCGCGCTGGACCAAGACGATCCGCAATGGAAGCTGATGAAGTACGAGTTGCTGGTGGGCCTGGACCGGCCCAAGGACCTTGAGCAGGCCCTGGCCGGCTGGACCCGCGGCGAGGATCCCGACAACCGCTGGAAGGTGGCCTTGGGCTACCTGCTGGCCGAGCAGGGCAAGCTGGTCGATGCGATCAAGCTTTTCGAGGCGGTCTCGGCCGCCGATGAGCTGGGCCCCTCCGAGCACCGGGTTCTGGCCGACTGGTACATGGCCATCGACCGCCGCGACTCGTATCGCCAGGCGATGATCGCCACCTATAAGTTGACCCAAGAGTGGCTACTGAGCCACTCGCTGTATTCCCGCCTCCGCCCATGGCAGCAGTCCGACGGCAAGCCGCCGGCCGAACTTGATGAGCAGGTGCTGCTGATATTCGCGGCCTTGTTCGAGAAATCCGCCGCCCCGCAGAATCACCTGGGCCTGCTGCGGGAATACTACATGGCCACGCGGGACTTCCGCCTGCTTTCGGGGATGGCCGACGCGGTGGTCGGCCACACCGCCGGCCAGGTCTATCCCTTCCTCCAGGGCGCCGGCTCGGTGCTGTCGGAGGTCCGCGACGAGGCGACCGCCGACTCCATCGTCGAGTGCCTGGTCAAGGTCCGCCAGCGGGCCAAGACCGAGATCGACCAGCGGGCCCTGGACCTGCTGGAGACGCTCACCCAGCGCCGGGGCGCCGAACTGCTAAACCAGCCCGGCCCGCACGGCGATAAGGCCGTCGCGGCCCTCCAGCGGGCCTTCAAGCGAACCTGGTCGCCCGGCGAGCCGCGCCTGATGGCCGACCTGCTGGCGTCCATGGACATGATCGCCTACAAGCCGCTGGCCCAGGAGCAGGTCAGCCAGGCTGAATCCCTGCACCGCGATTCGGAGAAGGGTTCGGAAGACCGACTTCACATCGCTCGCCAACTGGCGATCATCTACTGGTCCTACCAGCGGCACGAGAATGCCATCGATCTGTTGACCAACGCCCTCGATGAATTCCAGTCGCCCCGCGGCGGCATCCTGCCTCAGTCGGCCAACGACGCGCTGGAGACGCTCGTTTCCTACCTCGAGCAGCGCAGCCGCTTCGCCCGCGGCGAGACCGTCCTGCTGGAGCAATTGCAGCATCCGGTCCACACCCAGCAGAAGTTCTGGCTGACCCAGCGCCTCTACAGCCTCTACGTCAACGCCGTGCGGTCCGGCGGCGAGGTGTCGCTGGGCACGGGCCAGGCGCTATACCAGGCCGCCCAGGAGAAGCTCCTGGCCGACCTGCCCACACACGATCAGAATCATCGCTACGCGTTGGTGTGCCGGCTGTGCGACTTGTACCGCGCGGCCCATGACCGGCGCCTTGCCGGTGTGATAAGCGACCTTCAGGCATTCGCGTTCAAGGTGGTGCCCGGCGTGCTCAAGGGGCAGACCAGCAACTACGACGCGATCGTCGGGGTCGTCTCGGGCACGCTGCACGAGGTGGCCGGGCCGCGCGACGCCCTGGCCTTCCTCATCGAGCGGACCGAGCAGGAGCCCGCCTGGTTCCGCTGGAACAACCAGGACGGCTGGAGCCGCCACGGCTATGAATTGGCCGACCTCCGCTCGAAGGTCGCCGATCTGGGCGACCTGGAGCCACGTCTGCTGAAGATCGTGCTGGCCGAGTTGAAGTGGGACCTCAGGACGGGCGTTTCTCGCAACCGCAACATGTACCACCACCAGAACAATGACTATTGGGCCGCCAAGGCCGACGATTTTCTCCAGGCGGCCGAAGAGGTCTACGCTGAAAGGAAGAATTCCGGCGCCGCCGTCGCCTACATCGCCGAGTACCTCTACTGGGGCTTGAACCGCTACGACCGGGCCATCGAGATCCTGCTGGTCGCCCACAAGGACAAGCGGCTCGACGAGCCCGGGCAGTGGCAACTGGTCAGATACCTGCACGACCAGAAGCGATACGGCGAGTCGGTCGATCTCCTGCAGGCCATGATCGAGTGGCGGCCGGACAACATGGAATATCGCACGGCCTTGACGCTGGCCTACTATCACACCCAGCGCCAGGCGGAACTGACGGGCCTGTTGGATCAGACCGACGAGCATTTCCACAAGGACGGCCGCTGGACAGAGCCCGCAATGGCCGCCCTGGGCCAGGCCTGCCTGGACACCGCCCTGTACGAGCAGTCGGTGAAGTATTACAAGGAACTCATCCCGCTACACCAGCGGACCCAGCCCAACCGCGGCATCGGCAACGGCACGCTGTCGCAGTATTACGGCAACATGGGCCTGGCCTATGCCGGGCTGGGCAAGACGGCGGAGGCCGTCGACGCCGCCTGCGGTGCGATCATCTCCTGGGGCCCCACCCACCACAACCGGGCCGATGCGATCCGCGCGCTCCTGAACGTGGTCCGCCAGGCGCCCCGGCTCGACGAATACGTCGCCCAACTCGACCAGCAGGCGGCCGAGGGCGGGCTGGACAACCCGATCGTCCGCAAGGCCGTCGGGCAGGTGTATCTCGAAAAGAAGGACTTCGCCAAGGCCTTCGCCCAACTCACGCTGGCCTGCCAGCTCCAGCCCAACGACCTGGAGATTCACCAGGCCCTGATCGCCTGCTGCGACGCGCAAAAGGACAATGACGGGGCGATCCGCCAACTCCTCCGGTCGCTCCAGCTCATGCGGAGGGATATCAGCCTGTATTGCGACCTGGGCAAGCGATACGCCGACCTCGGCCGGACGAAGGAGGCCGAGCGGGCTTACACCTCCATCGTCGAGGTCCTGCCCAGCGAGTCCGAAAGCCACCAGAAACTGGCCGAGGTCCGCCAGGAACAGGGCCGCTGGCCGGAGGCCATCGAGCAGTGGGAACAGGTCGCGCGGCTGCGGGCCCTGGAGCCCACCGGCCTGCTCAAACTGGGCGAGGCCCAGGTGCGTCTCGAACGCTGGGACGACTTGGCCGAGACAATCCGCAAACTTCGCGCCAAGGGCTGGCCCTCCCGCTTCAACGACGTCGACAGCCAGATCCGCGAACTTGAGCGCAAGCTTGACCAAACCCGCTCGCGGGAGAAGAAGCAGGCCGCCTGACCGAGCCGGACTCCACAGCTTTGCCGGATTCATCGCCCCGCAGCCATTTGCGGGCTGACCGCTCCGGGCGCCATGCCCTTACGCGTTTTGTGCCCAAGGGCATGTTCGAGGGGTCGGCACGCAGATTCCTCGAAACACCCGAGGAATCAGTGTGCCCTACCGGACTGCATGCGAAAGATATTGGTGATCCTCGACACCCTTGTACGGAACAACACCTTACGGCTACCTACAGTGGCGAAAAACGCTTGAAATCAAACACA
>PMYM01000233.1 GCA_003171235.1 Phycisphaerales bacterium
TTGTGGCCTGGCTGGAACGGCTTGGGATTGGGGTTTGCCGGCTGCACAGGCTCAAACCTGTGCCATCCTGACGTTGTCAATACGCAATCCTAAATTGGTCTAAACCAACGGATATGAAACTGATAGGATCGCCCTCCGGAAGATTCCCGGAAGACGACTACTCCGGCTGAGCATTCCTGCGGCATAGATAGTCCTTCCGGTTCAGCGGGTCATTGTCGCCAGGGTCTGTTCCGCCAGAGCCATCTCAGAAACCGCCCATGACCATGGGCATGAAGACCATCGCGCCCGCAAAGGGGAAGAGGCACAGCTTGGTGGCAAAGGGCACCTTGCCCCGGCTCTTGAGCAGGATGCCGCCGGCGTCGGGCTTGAAGACCGCCACTTCCGGGCCCAACAGGCTGACCATCTTGTCGGTGGAGGGCAGCGAGGCAAGGGGCAGGTTGTCGCCCACGTATTCCGACTCGGCCGCCTGCATGAGCATAGGCCAGGCGAGTTTGGCCAGTGCGGCCAGGTCGAAAACAAATGCCGCCGAGCCGTCGCCGGACAATTTCAGCAGTTTTTCGGTTTGGCTGTCGGGGGCTGGGCCGCCCATCTTGTCCAGGGCGGCGTCGATGCCGGCCTTTACGGCTGCGTCGCTCAGGCCCACCACCACCCGGTCTTTCATCACCGCCACCATGAGGTGCTTGGCAAAATCCCGGATAGCTATTTTGCGGTACTCCCGGCTGGCGGGGGCGGATGAGGCGGACTCTTCCTGCATGGCGGCGTCTCCGGCGATGATGCTGCTCATCTGCTGGAGAATCTTTTCCGCCTGTGCCTGGTCGCTGTGTGCCACCACGAAGCCCACCGGCGGGCCCCCCATTACCATCCCCTGCAGGTCGGTGACGAAGATGCCGACGCTGCCGTCGCTGATGGCGGCCAGGGCCTCCAGTTGCTTCATCGCCAATGCCACCTCGCGGTCTTCCGCCGGGGCGGTGGCGGCGGCCGGGCCGCTGGAGGGTTCATCCCCAGCGGCGGCCAGCGGGGCGATTCTTCCAGCCAGGGCGTGCAGGCCCTTTAGGTCAAGCTGACCGGCCAGGGTGAAGGTCGAGCCGCGCGGCATCATCTTGAGCGCGGGGGCGTAGGAGCCGTCGGCCTTGAGTGCTGCCAGCAGGCCGATGGGTTTCCCCCCGGTGTCCACGTAGCTCAGGCGGGAGTAGACGTTATCCAGGTAGCCCTCAGTCCCGCCTACGCCGCGCACGCCCTTGACCCCCAGCAATTCCATCGCCGTGCCAGTCTTCCCCTCCAGTTCGGCCAGTTTCAACGCCTCCTGGGCGTTGAAGAACCAGCGGAAGGCCCAGTCTTTCATGGCCGTCTTGGCCATTATCTGCTGAAAACTCTTATTCGCCCCGAGATTGGGGGCCGAGACGTCGCTGAGGGTCTTGCCCATGGCCTGGGCGGTCTCGACGCTGGTGGCCACCAGCAGCATCTCGTCGTTCCAACTGGCCATGAAGACGTTCTTGTCCTTGAGCTGCTCGGGCAGTTTCTCAGCCGGGCCTGCCAGCGAGAATTCTTCGTGGTGTTTGGCCACGCCCTGCCAGGTGAGTATGCCGGTGGCCAGGGTGAAACTCTGCCGCGTGCCGGCGCCGTCGGCGGGCACGCCAACCTTCATCAGGGATTCCAGGCCCGATCGAGACTCCTTCTGATGCTTGCCGGTCATGCAGATCGCCCCCAACCCCGGCATGTTGGCAAAGCCCGTCTCGCCGGGCATGAAGAAGACGATCATCGGGCGGTACCAGAAGGGCTTTAGGAACTGGTGCAGCAGCCCCTGGTGTTTCTTGATCTCCTGGGGGTCTTTCAGGTCGAACATGCCGCGGACGATCATCTCGCCGATGCGGACGCGCGTGTCCTGGATGAAGTCGGCCATGGCCTCGTCCTTGGCCATTTCGCCCAGGTTGGAGGCGGCAAAGGCCTGCTCCACCGCGTCGTGCCCTGCCCGCTCGACGGCCAGCAGCGCCTTGTCGGGCACCAGCGACCACAGTTCCGGCTGGGCCGGCTTGGCCGGCGCGACCGCTTGTCCAAAGGCAACCGCCGGCGCCAATACGCAAAGAACCGCTGCCATTCGTGCGCGCGACACGTGGAGCCCCTTTCTTTAGGGCGTCTGGCCGAACTTCAGTGCCGGTCCAGCGGCCCGGCGGCGCAGGGAATGCTACTTACGCCGGACCAGGCGTGCAATACAAAAGACCTGTACTGGAAATGGGTCCAGGGCGGTGGGCTTTTCATGCTTCGTCGCGGAGGGCGTCGTCCAGGTCGTCGGGGCTGGGGAATTTCTTCTCCCGCAATCGCTCAAGCAATTGCGTGATTTCGGCAGGCGCGCCGCTCAGCCGGGCGCGGGCAAGCACTTCCTGGCGCTTGGCGGGGTAGCGCAGGCCCTTGAGGTACCGCTCCACTTGCACGGCAATGGCCGTGGCGAACCCCGCTTGGTCAGGGGGCTGGTCGGAGGCATCGCCAGGCCTTGACTGCCTCAAATCTGTCTGTTCGGCATTAGGTGACATTCTCTGCCTACTCGAACTCTGCCCCCCCCGCCGGCAATTCCGGCCAAGGGGCTCTTGCCATCGCAGTATTCTAGGCCGCCACATTTCAAGCCATGTGAAAAAACGCGCAGGCCGCTCCGCTCGCATCCGGCTGGGGGGACGTCGGCCCCGGCCGCGGCCTTGACAATTTTGCCGGCCGCGCCGCCGCGAACTTCCGGTATATTCTTCAGGCCGGTAGCCAGGAGTCAGTAGCCGGTAGCCGGTAGCCGGTGTTGGGAAATCCCAACCGGGAACCCCCACCCCGCAACCGGGAACCGCAAGGAGAGCCATGGACGGGTTTGTTCATCTTCACGTGCATTCGGAATACTCCCTGCTGGACGGCGCCGCCCGGTTGGGAGACCTGCCGCTGCGCGCCGCCGAGCTGGGCATGACCGCCCTGGCCCTGACCGACCACGGCAACCTGTTCGGGGCGATGGAATTCGTCGCCGCCTGCAAGTCAGCCCACATAAAACCCATCCTGGGCATGGAGGCCTACATCAGCCCCACGCATCGGGGCGACCGCTCCATGGGCAACCCGGCCACCGCCGCCTATCACATGATCCTGCTGGCCGCCAACCGCACCGGCTGGCAGAACCTCATCAAGCTCTCCAGCCGCTCCTACCTGGAAGGCTTTTACTATCGGCCACGCATAGACCGGCAACTCCTGGCCGAATTAAACGAGGGGCTGATCTGCACCACCGCCTGCCTGGGCGGCGAGGTGCCCTCGGCCCTGCTGGCCAACCACCCCGAGCAGGCCCAGCGCATCGCCCGCGAATACCTGGAAATCTTCGGGCCGGAGCGATTCTTCATCGAGCTTCAAAACCAGGGTATCGCCGAGCAGAACCAGGTCAACCCCCTGCTGGTCGATCTGGCCAAAAAGCTGGGTGTGGGCATCGTCGGCACCAACGACGTGCATTTCCTCAACCAGGACGACAAGGCCGCCCACGAGGTGCTGACGGCCATCTCCACCGGCAAGACATTGGCCGAGGGCGGGGCGATGAGCTACTCCCCCCACCTCTACCTCAAGAGCCCCCAACAGATGCGCCAGAGCATGGAGCAATGGCCCGAGGCGGCCGACAACACCCTGCGCATCGCCGAGCTTTGCCAGGTTGACCTGTCCAGCAAGGGCAAGCACTTCCCGGCCTTTCCCACCCCCGCCGGCCAGAGCGATTCGGACTACCTCCGCCAGCTCGCCCAGGAGGGGCTGGGGCGGCGGTTTGCGGGCAAGGAAGTGCCGGAAGAGTATCGCAAGCGGCTGGACTGGGAGCTGTCGGTCATTCGCGACAAGGGGTTCTGCTCGTATTTCCTGATCGTGCACGATTTCGTCAACTACGCCCGCCGGAACAACATCCCCGCCGGTCCGCGCGGCAGCGGCGTGGGCACGCTGTTGGGCTGGGTGCTGGGCATCGGCGAAGTGGACCCCATTCCCTACGGCCTGCTGTTCGAGCGCTTCACCGACCCGCAGCGCAAGGAAGCGCCCGACATGGACATCGACATGTGCCAGGAGGGCCGCGGGCGGGTCATACAGTACGTCCGCGAGAAATACGGGCACGTGGCCCAGATCATCACCTTCGGCACGCTCAAGGCGCGGGCGGTGGTGCGCGACGTGGGGCGGGTCTTGGGCATGCCGCTGGCCGAGGTGGACGCCATCGCCAAAAAAGTGCCCGAAGCCCTGAACATGACGCTGGCCAAGGCGCTGGAGTCGGAGAGTTCCCTGCGCGAGATGATCGAGAAGGACGCGCGGGTGCGGGAGCTGTTCGAGCACGCCCGAAAGCTGGAGGGCCTCTCCCGCCACATGGGGGTGCACGCCGCCGGCGTCATTATCGCCCAGGAGCCGCTGGAAAACCTGCTGCCCCTGTGCAAGCAGTCCGACAGCGACGACCCCATCACCCAATGGGACGGCCCCACCTGCGACAAGATCGGCCTGCTGAAGATGGACTTCCTGGGCCTGCGGACGCTGACAGTGCTGCAGCGGGCGCGGGAACTGGTGCTGGCCCAGACGGGCCAGGACATCGACCCCGAAAAGGTTCCCCTCAACGACGACCGCGTGTATGAGCTTTTCCGCTCCGGGCGGACGGCCGGCGTGTTCCAGTTTGAATCCGGCGGCATGCAAGACCTGCTCAAGAGGATGCGCCCCGACCGCATCGAAGACCTCATCGCCGCCAACGCCATGTACCGCCCCGGGCCGATGGAACTCATCCCGGCCTACTGCGCCCGCAAGCACGGCCTGGAAAAGGTGCCCGGCGTGCACAGCCTGGTGGACGACATCCTGGCCGAAACGCACGGCATCATGGTCTACCAGGAACAGGTCATGCAGGTCTTGAACCGCCTGGGGCGCCTGCCGCTCAACCGGGCGCTGACGCTGATCAAGGCCATCAGCAAGAAGAAGCACCAGGACATCGCCGCCGAGAAGGACAACTTCCTGGCCGGAGCGGCCGCCAACGGCATCTCGCCCGCCCAGGCGCAGGAGTTGTTCGACCTGATCCTGAAGTTCGCCGGCTACGGCTTTAACAAGAGCCACTCCACCCGCTACGCCATCATCGCCTACCAGACGGCCTACTTCAAAGCCCGCCACCCGCAGCAGTTCATGGCCGCCCTGCTCACCTTCGAAAGCGGCGACACGGACAAGGTGGTGGAGTACATGGCCGAGGCCGCGCAGATGGGCATTTCCATCGGCGCGCCCAACATCAACGCCTGCGGGGCCGATTTCACCGTGGACGGCCAGACCATCCGCTTCGGGCTGGCGGCGGTCAAGGGCGTGGGGCAGCGGGCGGTGGAGGCCATCATCCAGGCCCGCAAAGAAGCCGGCCGCTTCCGCGACCTGTTCCACTTCTGCGAGTCGGTGGACTTAAAGCAGGTCAACCGCACGGCCATCGACGCCCTGGTCAAGTGCGGGGCATTCGACGGCCTGGGAGCCCACCGCGGGGCCATGCTGGCGGCGGTTGATCACGCCATGGACCTGGGCAACACCGCCGCCGACGACCGCCGCAGCGGACAGATGAGCTTCTTCGGGGGCGCGGGCGGCTCGGACGGCCAGCCCGCCCCGGCCAATTTCCCCAGCGTCGAGCCGCTGGCCGAATCGCAACTGCTCCAGTTCGAGAAGGAGACGCTTGGCTTCTACGTCACCAGCCACCCGCTGGTGAAGTACGGCCGGCAGCTCGATCACCTGGGCAGCGTGCGCTGCGCCAGTCTGAAGGACGCCGTTGAAGGCGCCCCCGCCGTGCTGGGCTGCATGATCGCCGCCATCCGCCAGCGCATCACCAAGTCAGGCCGATCGGCCGGGCAGAAGATGGCCATCCTCACGGTCGAGGACCTTACCGGCAGTTGCGAATGCGTGGTCTTCTCCGAGACCTACGAAAAACTCCAGCACCTGCTGCGGGAAGAGGCCATTCTCTTCCTGGTGGGCAAGGTGGATCGCCGGCGGGAAACGCCGCAGATCATCGTCGAGGACGCCGTGCCCATCGAAAAGGCGGTGGAGACGCTGACCGGCGGCGTGCTGCTTCGGCTGGCCAAGGCGCCCGACCGGGAGAACCTCCAGGCGCTGGGGGGCCTGCTGGGCCGGCACCGCGGGCGCTGCCCCCTGCTGCTGGAGGTCCAACCCGCCAGCCGGGACGACCTGCGCGTGGTGGTCAAGCCCTCGGCCGGTTGGCTGGTGGCCCCCAGCCGCGACCTGTACGACCAGCTCTGCGGCCTGCTAGGCCAGCAGAACGTGGTGCTCATGCCCAAGAAGACCAACGGCAACGGCAACGGCCGGCGGACTTGGCCCTCACGCCCGTCGCAGCGCACGGCCTTCGCCGAACCGGGCCAGGGGCCGGGGTGAACCAATTTCAAATTTGGGAATTTCAAATTGCCCCTCGACTTCGCTCGGGGCCCTGAGCCCATCGAAGGGCAGATTGGCGGGGCCAAGGCAGTGCCTTGGCCCGTCCTTCAATCCCCGGATTTGAAATCCCCCGGGGAGTCTGTGGCTCACCGCCTGCAAACTGTACAATGTGACCTATGAAAGACGGCGTTCTCCTTGTCAGCGAGATCTTCCGTTCCATCCAGGGCGAAGGCAGCCGCACCGGCCGGCCATGCAGCTTCGTCCGCCTGGCCGGGTGCAATCTCCGCTGCGACTGGTGCGATACCCGCTACGCCTACCAGGGCGGCGCCGGCATGACCGTGCCCGCCGTGCTGGGGCAGCTCGAGCAGATGGACTGCCGGCTGGTCATGCTCACCGGGGGCGAGCCCCTGCTCCAGCCGACGGCGCCGCTGCTGTTGGAGCGGCTCTGCCAGGCCGGCTACGAGACCCTGCTCCAGACCAACGGCACGCAGGACATCGCCGCCCTGGACCGGCGGGTGGTTCGCTGCCTGGACATCAAGTGCCCCGGCTCCGGCCAGGGCAATTCCCTGCTGCGAACCAACATCGCCGCCCTGCGCCCCGGCGACGAGGTCAAGTTCGTCCTGGCCAACAAGTCCGATTACCACTTTGCACGGCGGCTGATCTGGGAGTACAACCTCTCCAGCCGGTGCGGCGTGATTCTTCAGCCGGTCTGGGGCCTGCTCGACGGGGCCGACCTGGCCCAGTGGATTCTGGCCGACGCCCTGGACGTCCGCCTGGGCCTGCAACTGCACAAGATCCTCTGGCCGACGCGCGAGCGGGCCGTGTGAAATTGCCAATTTTCAATTGCCCATTGTCAATTGACAGAAACGTCGCTGGAATCGCCTGGCATGGCGGTCGCTTTATGTTCAATTGACAATTGAAAATTGACAATTGTCAATCCTCATGGGTGAACGATGAACGCCGAACTGACCCGGAGATTCCGTTTCGAGGCCGGCCACCACCTGCCCAACTGCCCGCCGGAGCACAAGTGCTCGCGCTTTCACGGGCACAGTTACGGCCTGAGCGTGACCGTCTCCGGGGCGGTCGATCCCCGCGCCGGCTGGGTGATGGACTTCGCTCAGCTCAAGGGGGCGGTCGATCCCCTGGTGGCCAGGCTGGACCACGCCAACCTCAACGAGGTCGAGGGCCTGGCCAACCCCACCAGCGAGCTGATCGCCAAGTGGTTCTGGGACCGCCTCAAACCGGCCCTGCCCGGCCTGGCGGCGGTGACCGTGCACGAGTCGGAAAACGCATCCTGCACGTACCGGGGGGAATGAATGGGATTTCAAATTTGGGGATTTCAAATTTGGGAATTGAGGAACCCACTTGCCATTTGCCTTGGCTTCTTCAATTGGCAATTTGAAATTACCACATTTGAAATCTGCACCTGAAGCCTGAGGCCTGATGCCTATGTTCTTTCTCTGGCCCTGGAGCCTGCTGGCGGTGGCGGCGGTCGCGGCGGCGGCCTGGTGGGCGCTGCGCCAACCCCGGCAGAAGCTGCTGCGGGTGGGCAGCCTGCGGCTCTGGCAAGAGGCCGCACAGGCGACCTCCAGCTCGGCCCGGCGGCATCGGCGGAGAATCACCGCCGCCTGGGTGCTGCTGCTGGCCGGAGCCCTGGCGGCGGCGGTGGCGCTTGCCCGCCCGGTGCATCAGTCCGCCCAGCCGGCCCGGACGCTGGCCCTGGAGGTGTATCCATCCGCCGAACTGGCCGGCCTGCCGCCGGGCGCCCTGGCCAAGGCAGCCGCGCCGCTATTGAACCGGCTCAAGCCAGCCGACCGCGTCCGCCTGCTGCTGCCGGCGCAACTGGCAAACCCCTCCGAACTTTCCCCGCGACAGGCACTTGATCGCCTGGGTGATTTGTCTCCCCTGCCCCTGCCGGCGGACCAACTGGTGCTGGCCGGGCCGAGCGGCACCGCCCAAGTCCAGCACACCTATCGCTTCGCCCCGGCCACGCTGGATGAGCCCGCCGGGCCGGAGGTCACAAACATCCTGCTGCCCGCCCTGCCGGGGAAGCTCACCATCGACGCCTTCGCCGCCCAGCCGGCGGAGAATTCCGACCAGGCCGACGTCTTCCTGGCCGTCCGAAATCACACCGACTCGCCGGCCGATGCCGCGGTTGACTTCTACACGCCCGCCGGCAAGTCGCCCGCGGCCACGCGAACCCTGCCCGTGCCCTCCCGCGGGCGGGCGACGCTTTCGCTGCGCCTCCCGCAGGATGACTATCTCTGCGCGGCCCTTGTCGGCCAGGACGGGCCGGGGGCGCGGGCGTGCCTGTCGCGGCAGAGGAACATCAGCGCCAAACTGGCCATGGTGGGGCGGGACGATCCGCTGGTGCGGCGGTTCATCCAGATCAACCCCGCCTTGCGGCTGGTGGAGGATGCTGCCCTGGCCGATGCCGTCATCGCCATCGCCGCCCTGCCGCCCGGCGACAAGCCCGCCCTGGTGATCGACCCGCCCCAGCCGCCGCCGGGCTACCGCCCCGGCGAAAAGCTGACCAACCTGCCCCTCCGCCAGGCCGACCTCCAGGCCGACAGCCCCCTGCTGCGATACGTTGACCTAGCCGCCGTGGCGGTCCGCCAGTCGCGGGGCTGGCGGGAGGGCGACCTGGCATCGGGGCAGAAAATCGTCTCCTATCAGGGCCAGGTGCTGGTGCTGGCACAGGACGCGCCGCGCAGGCTGTACGTGGCCTTCGACTTTGACCCCGAGAACACCAACTTCGGCCTGACCGATTCTTTCGTGGCCTTCCTGGCCAACGCGACAGGGTGGCTTTTGCCCCAGGCCCGCCGGCAGGTGTCGTACAGCGCCCTCCGGCCAGACCAGGCCCAGTTCGGCCAGGCGCCAAGCGACTGGCAGGAGCTGCTTTTCGCACAAGGGCATTCTGCGGCAGAGGCCGCAGGTGAGGCGCCTGCGGCAAGTGAGATTAGTAGGTCGGGCATGCCTGAGCGACATTCCGATGCTGCGTCGCCCCTGCCTTGGCCGGGGGTGTATCGCGACCGCTCGGGCGCACTCCAGGCCGTCAGCCTCACGGGCCTGCGCAGCGCCAATCCCCCGCGCGACCCAGCCGAACTTGCCGCCAACGCCCCCCTGCCCGCGCCCCAGCAAATCGGCGCGCGGCAGGAACTCTGGCCGGCCTTCCTTATCGCCGCCGCCCTGCTCTGGCTGGCCGGTTGGACGGTCAGGTTGCGATAGTGTTTTTTTCGTGCCACCCTCAAGCCAAGCCTGTTGAATTCCGAGAGCCCGGAGGGCGACTGCCTGTAGCCCCGGGCGCAGCGGCAGCAAGCCCGGGGGGAACGTGCCCAGATAAATCAGAGCCCCCGCAGGGGGCGATTGCCGCGATTGCAGGGGGAATTTCAACGGGTGGCGGCAGGCGCCCCCTTCGGGGGCTTGGCCTTCAATTGCGGCGCTTTCCACGGGCTTGCGCCCACAGGTATCTACACAAGTCTGCCTTCTTGGGAATGGGCCTGGGTAGCCGACAAGAGTAATATGGTCCCCGAACTGCCCGAGGCGGAGCCACGGTTGCAGCGCCGGTATCAGCAGCTGGTGGTGGCACACTTGTCGGAATCTCAACGCATTGCGGCTGGGTTGCATCCACCGCCCATGCGGGGCGATTCGTTCGCGGCTGTGCAGGCGGCTTGGCGGTTTTACTCCAATCCGCGGATCAGTCTGCCGCGGTTGGCCCAGCCGCTGGTCGAGTGTGCCCGCTTGGGCGTGTGGGCGGCCTGCGAGGATTGGGTGCTGGTCGTTCACGATTGGTCCAACCTGCGATTCAATCAGCACGCCGGCAAGAAGGATCGGGTTGAACTGTCCAACAAGAACGACTTGGGGTATGACCTTCTGACGGCGTTGGTTGTGTCGGATCGTGACGGTTCGCCGCTTGCCCCGGTTGATCTGGAACTCAAAGCGGCGGATGGAATTCATTCCACGAGAGCTTCGGCAGTGCTTTCGCCATTGTCGCAACTGGACTGGTTGACGGAGGTGGTTCGTCACGTCGAAGGGATGGGTCTTGGGCGAAAACTGGTGCACGCGCTGGATCGTGAGGCGGACTCCGTCGGACTGTATCGACAGTGGGATGCGTCGGGATGGCACTTCCTGATCCGCGCGGACGATAATCGGATCGTGCTGCACAACGGGCAGGAGACGCATCTGGGCCAGTTGGCCGCCACGCTGCAAGGAAAAATGCCCCGCGCCGGCCGCGTGAAACTTCATGGGCAGGATGTTTGGCATTGGATCGGCGAGGCGCCCGTGGTGCTGCACCGGCGGGCCATGCAGCACAGGGTCCGGGACGGCAAAGCCCAGCATGTGCTGATTCCCGGAGTTCCCCTGACGTTGCGCCTGGCGGTCAGCGAACTTCGCGACGAAAATGAACAGGTGCTGACCCGCTGGCTGCTGCTGACGAACCTTCCGCAGTCCGTCACTGCCGCCACGGTGGCGTTGTGGTATCTTTGGCGATGGAAGATCGAGTCGTATCATAAGTTGCTCAAGGGCGCGGGCCAGCAGGTGGAGTCCTGGCAGCAGGAAACGGCCGAAGCCTTGGCGCGTCGACTGACGGTTGTCGCGATGTCCGCCGTTGTCGTGTGGCATCTGGCGCGTGATCCGCGGCCCGAAGCCGACGAGTTCCGCCAAGTGCTGGTGCGCTTGAGCGGACGGCAGATGAAGCGTGGCCGCAATCGCCGAAACTTCACCGAGCCGGCCTTGCTGGTCGGACTTGGCGTTCTTGTTCCCATGCTGGCGTTGCTGGAGCATTACGACCTCAAAAAACTTCGGCAAGTGGCTCAAGAGGCCTTGCCCGACCTCTTCCCGCTCCCCTTGCGGCGCGAGAGTGGATAATTGTGTAGATACCTGTGGGCGCAAGCCCGTGGAGAAGATTCATCGCACACCGGAAAGCCCCCGCAGGGGGCGCTTGCGGACGTTCTGGTGTAACGGCACCCGGCAGTTGCGAAACAAGTCCCCGGCCCTGGTGCCTTACCCGATGTCGGCGGCAATCGCCCACTTCGTGGGCTCTGAGAATCAAGACCTGCTGCCCCAGGGCTTGCCGCCGCTGTGCGTCGGCTGTGCCCTGGGCTATAGGCAGTCGCCCTGCGGGCTCTCGAAGCGATGCGGCACGCAGATTCCCCGCCTCCGGCGATGAATCAGCGTGTGCTGCGCGGCTTTGTGAATTCCCACCCACCATCCGTTTGGGTAAACTGTTCGTCTTGACCCTGGAGAAAACCTGATCATGAGATCGTTATCGGGCATTCAGCCTTCCGGCCGGCTGCACCTGGGCAACTACTTCGGCGCGGTGCGGCAGTTTCTGGCTCTGCAGGAGCAGGGGCACGAGTGCTTCTACTTCATCGCCGACTACCACGCCCTCACCAGCATCAGCGACCCCAAGACCCTGCGCGAGGCCACGCTGCACCTGGCCACCGGCTACCTGGCGCTGGGCATCGACCCCAAGCGCACGGTCTTCTTCTGCCAGAGCGACGTGCCGCAGGTGGCCGAGTTGTGCTGGGTGCTCAACTGCATCTGCCCGGTCAGCCTGATGGAAAAGGCCACCAGCTATAAGGACAAGGTCGCCAAGGGCATTTCGGCCAGCATGGGGCTGTTGGACTACCCGGTGCTGCAGGCGGCCGACATCGTCATCTACGACTCCAACGTCGTGCCCGTCGGGGCCGACCAGAGGCAGCACTTGGAGATCACCCGCGACTTGGCCGCCAAGTTCAACCAGGTCTACGGCCAGACGCTGGTGGTGCCCGAAGCCATGATCGTGCCCGAGGTGGCGGTGGTGCCGGGCATCGACGGCCAGAAGATGTCCAAGAGCTACAACAACGCCATCGAGATCTTCCAGAGCGACAAGGCCACCGCCAAGCGATGCGGGCAGATCGTCACCGACTCCACGCCCCTGGAGGCGCCCAAGGATCCCGACCGCTGCAACGTCTTCGCCCTGCTGAAGCTGCTGGCCTCGCCGGAGGAACTGGCCGACATCGCCGGCAAGTACCGCGCCGGCGGCTACGGCTACGGTCAGGCCAAGGGCCGTCTGGCCGAGCTGATCAACCAGCGTTTCGCCCCGGCCCGGCAGAAGTACGCCGAGCTGGAAAAGCACCCCGACACGGTGGCCGACATCCTGCGCGAGGGCGGGCGGAAGGCCCGCCAGGTCGCCGGGGCCACCCTGCAGCGCGTCCGCTCGGCCGTGGGAATTGTGACCTAGACGTAGGGTGGGAGGAATCGGCCGAAAGGCCGATCTCCCACCGCACTTAGGGGAAAGACAACATGTCAACATACCGCCGGTATTACCTGCCGGGCGGAACCTGCTTCCTGACGGTCGTTTCACATGAGCGACGGCCGTTTCTTACTGCGGAACTCTCCCGTCACTGCCTGCGTCATGCGATTCTGACCGTCCAGCGCGCCAGGCCTTTCCTGACTTTCGCCATGGTCCTTCTGCCGGACCACTGGCATACAGTCTGGATTCTTCCCGAGGGCGACCATGACTATTCCCTGAGGATGAGGAGCGTCAAGAGCATATTCACGGAGAGTTACCTGGCTGCCGGGGGCAAGGAAGGATTCCTGTCCAAGTCACGGTTGAGGCAGGGTGAACGGGGCGTCTGGCATCGCCGTTTTTATGAACACACCGTCCGCAACGAGTTGGACATGAAGCAGTGCGTGGATTACATCCATTGGAATCCTGTCAAGCACGGGTTGACGACACGGGTGATTGATTATCCGTATTCGTCGTTTCATAGGTTCATGAAGATGGGGGAGTATCCGGCCGATTGGGGAGGAGAGAATCCGTTACCGGACCGTGAAATGCCTGAATAAGGGCAAGCGAATGGTGGGAGACCGCCCTGCNNGGGCGGTTCCTCCCACCCTACGTTACTTCTGAACAAACTTCTGGTGGAATTGGGCCAATCGCCGTTGAGCGGCAAGGTACTCGCCCCCGCGGGGTAGAATCTCTTGGCCTTTTCCATCGACAATCGACGCCGGTTAATCGAAAATCCCCCGCATGCGTGAGTACCGCGTAAAACTGGATATCTACAACGGCCCGATGGATCTGCTCTTGTACCTGATCCGCCGGGACGAGATCGACATCCAAGACATCCCCATCGCCCGCGTCACGCAGCAATACATCGAGCACGTGAGCACCCTCCAGCACATCAACCCCGACCTGGCCGGGGAATTCCTGGTGCTGGCGGCCACGCTGCTGGAGATCAAGACGCGGATGCTGCTGCCCAAGCAGGAGCATGAAGGGGCGGCGGTCGAGGCCTTCGACCCCCGCTCCGACCTGGTCCGCCAGTTGCTGGAGTACAAGGCCTTCAAGGACGCCGCCTCGGACCTGCGCGACGCGGCCGAGTCCGCCAGCCAGCGCTTCGGCCGGCGCCCGCCCGAGTTGCAGGCCCCCTCCGGCGTCACCGACCTGGAGGACGTGCAGATCTGGAACCTGGTCGAGGCCTTCAACTCCCTGCTGAAGTCCATCGGGCAGAACCTCGGCCAGACCGAAATCATCTACGACGACACCCCCATCGAGATGCACGCCCAGGACATCCTCGACCGCCTGCGGGATGAAGGCCGGATGACCTTCCGCCAGGTCTTCGCCGGCAGAACCCTTCGCACCGAACTGGTGGGGCTTTTCCTGGCCATGCTGGAACTGATCCGTCGCCGCCAGATCCGCGTCACCCAGGAGGAACTCTTCGGCGAGATCCACATCTGCCTGCTCAAACCCCAGGAGGCCCAGCAAGCAGCGGCGAGTGGCCAGGAACCCGTAGCTGGTAGCCAGGAGCCGGTAGCCGGTAGCCGGAATTCTGAAAACATCGATCCTGACCCTGCATCGAGCATCCAGGACGCCGGGAACCGGGAATCCGCAACCCGCGACCCTGAATCTGCGCCGGGCAACCAGGAATCCCCCTCTGATAGTGAAGTGGGATAGTTGTATTCCGTAGGGCAAAGCCCACGGCAGGCCTGCCGTGGGCTTCATGTAGCCTTCTCCATGACCAAGAAAGAAAAGCCAGCCGATCAGAAGGGCCAGCCCCGCCGCATCGCCAACAAGCGAGCGCGGTTCGACTACCACATCCTGGAGGTGGTCGAGTGCGGGCTGGCGCTGTTGGGAACGGAGGCGAAAAGCCTGCGCGCCGGCAACGCCAGCCTGGAAGGCGCCTACGCCACCATCCGCGGCGGCCAGGCCTACCTGGTGGGCTGCAACATCGCCACCTATTCCCACGCCGCGGGCGATCTGCAGCATGACCCGCTGCGCGACCGCAAGCTGCTGCTGCATCGCCGGCAGTTGCACGAGCTGCAGAGCTTGCTGGACCAGAAAGGCCGGACGCTGGTGCCGCTGGCCATCTATTTTAAGAACGGCTGGGCCAAGTGCGAGATCGGCGCCGCCGTGGGCAAGAAGGACTACGACAAGCGCCGGGCCATCCAGGATCGCCAGCAGCGCCGGGAGATCGACCGCCAGATCCGCCGCCCGCGCCGGGGAGAAGGTTGACCGGGCGAAAGGAACTATCAGCGATCCGCCGGCTGGCTGGCCGGACGCGTGGCGCCGCGATATTTGTCCAGCTCGGCCATAAGTTGCAGGATGCGCGTCGATTGTTCGTGGATGGTCGCCTGGCTGTCCAGCACGGCGTCACGGGCGTTGCGCACCCCCTGGCTTTCCGCCGATAATCGCGTCTGCTCCTGCGCCATCCGTTCATAATCCTGCGTCATCCGCGCCTGCTCCTGGGTCAGCATCGAGCTGCGGAGCTTCTCCCGCTCCGCCTCTCCGGATTGACTGGTGCCATACCACAGAGCAACCACCCCCAGCAGCGTCAGCACCACCACCGCCACCCATGCCACCAGCAGCAAGCGCCGGGCGCGCGTCAGTTCGAACTTGTAGGTCAGCACCAGGCGGTTGGCCAGCGTCAGGGCCGTCGTCACCACCTGGAACTGGTGACCGCCCTGGAGGGCCGCCGGCGCGTGGTTTTCGGCCTGCTGCGCCGCCATGCCGGCCAGCAGAACCTCGACGGCGTTCTTTCGTTCCTCCCGGCCGGTCAGGCCCGAAACTTCGTACGCCTCCCGCGTCAATTCCAACAGGCCCGAGCCCGCGCCATATTCCCGCAGCAGGGCCTCGTCGGCCTGGCTGAGCATCTTGGCCGTAAGCTCTCCCACCTGCTCCGATCCCGGCTCCTGCTGCCCGGCCGCGCCGAGCGGTTCTTCATCCGCCACAGAAGCGGGCTGGGCCGGCTGGCCGTTGCCGTCCTGGCGAAATATGTGCCGGCAGACCGGACATCGTAGCGAGGCGTTGGTGAAACCCTCCGGGGCGCGCAGCCGCCTGCGACAGTTTGGACATTCGACAACCGCCACTCCCTGCTCCTTTTGAAGTGAGGGCATCATACCAGCATTCGCCCAAAACGGCAATGCCATGCCTTGATCCGCCGCCGTGAATTGCCCCGCCCAAACCCTCACCAGCGGCCGCCGGGCCACCCGCCTATTGTGCCGTCCATTGTGCCATCCCCAAGCGGAGCCTGGGGGCGCCTGCCCGGCGCCATCCCAGGTTGGGCGCCATGCCCTTACGCGTTTTGCGCGGAAGGGCATGTGAATTGCGCGAGCAGCCTGACGGTCGCGGGCCAAGGGGTATATGAGAAATCCCGGCTGATAGCAGGAGAAGTGTTGCTCCGCCGGGCCGACCGGTGGATAATTGCCCTGGCTGATGGCCGGGGACGTCGCCGCGGTCGAGGACTTCCCGACCATTCCACAAGAGAAGTGAAAGGAACCTGACATGACACAACCGCCGCAACCTCCGGTTGAACCTGTGTGGTATTACATGCTGGGCCAGCAAAAGCTCGGTCCCGTTGGGTTTTCGGCCATCCTGGCCATGATCCAAACCGGAGCCATAGCTGCCTCCACTATGGTGTGGCGCGAAGGCATGGTGGCGTGGGTTCCGGCCGGTGGAGTCCCCGAGCTGGCCTTTTCCTTTGGCAGCGCCGGTTCCAAGAAGGAGGGTGCGCTGGGCCTGACAACGCCTGGGTTGATTGTCTTCATCATCCTTTTGGTGGTCTGCATTCCCCTGTGCTGGCTGCCCTGGGTGATCAAAGATCTAAGGGTCAGGCCCTGATTCCAGCGGCCAGCCCAGCCCCCGCGGACAAGCGACACTGACAAGGCGATAGCATGCCGCCAGGAAAGAATACACCCTCTCGCCTGTTGTTGCAGTTCTTTGCCGCATCGGCACTCTGCGCTTACGTTGGCTGGTGGGTTTACTGGCTTGTCCAGGGACGGCTCCCATCCGCCCCTCTCAAAGCGCTTACCGGATTGCCCGCGCCGTCCACAGGCTGCACGCGCAGCCTGCGCTGCTTCCTGCAGGGCCAGCCGTGGGAGGCGCTCAGGTGGAACGCATTCTCTGTTCCCTTGACGGCGATGCTGGCCCTGAGCGTCGGGTGGTTGGCGGTCTGCCTATTGCTGCGGCGCAAGCTTCTACTGCCTTCCTGCTTTCTGCACATATGGTCGGCCCTGCTTGTACTGGCGTGGGCCTCGAAATTCTGCATTGGCCCAAGCTACTGGTAAGGGGATAATCTTGAAGGCTGGCGCCCAGCGGCATGAACTGCCTGGCGTCCTTCTTCTTGTAGTCCCCGACGTAAGTCGGGGCCTATTTGGATAGTCCGGCCCCTTTACATTGTCAACTGCCTGCTAGGCCGAATCGGGCACTTCCAGTATCTCCAGGCGTTTGGCCAGGTAAGTGCTGCCGATATTGACCACCTCGACGTTGCCGAGCTGGCATCGGCCGGGCCAGTGGCTGTGGCCGCAGTAGATCCAGCCCAGTTTGGGGCAGGCCAGCAGGGTTTCGCCCAGGCGGTCGGAGCCGAGATAGGCGGCGGCGAAGGCGAGCTTCGCCGGCCGTTCCCGCGGCACCAGGCGCCTGAAAGGCAGATGATGCACGAACGCCGCCACCTGCCTTACCGTGGGATCCTCCGCCAACTCCTGGAGCTGCCGGGCCAGTTTGGCCACCAGGTAGTCCAGGAATGCCAGGTCGCTCATGGGCAGGCGGGCGTGCACGCCGTCCATCCAGCGGGTGGTGATCTCGAAGTGCCCCGGGTGAAGGCGGTGGCGGTGGGTCTCGAACAGCCGGTGATGCTGCGGCAGGTATCGGGCAGCACCCGGGGCCACCTTGGCCTGGTAGAACTCCAGGGGAAT